>JAGVAO010000181.1 GCA_020060235.1 Anaerolineales bacterium
ACGCCTGGCACACCTGCAAAGCGGACAGCCCAACGACGGCCTGCTGAGCGCACCCGAAAGCGGGACGTTCTGGTACATCCTGCGCGACGGAAGGCTCTATCGCCAAACCGGCACACTTAATGCCGCCGACCTGACCCAAAACACCAGCCTCGAGATGGTCTTCCCAACCGACAGCGTACCCTGCTGGTATACCGATACCGTCAACATTGGCCCGCTCGAGCAGGGAGCCTCCGGCTGTCGCTATGTAAGCGCCGTCCAGCCCGTCTACAAGGCCCCCGCCGGGAGTTTTGAAAACTGTCTCGAACTGCTCAGCCCCTACCTGAGTGGCGGCGTCCTGACCGTTTTTTGCCCCAACGTCGGCTTTGTCGCCGAAAACTATCGTCACATGGGGTCATCCTTTGGTCATGAATATATCCTGACAGGATACTCACTTCAATCCCCCTGACTTTGTGACAAAAAACACCAAATTAGAGAAATTTGTCATTTGACACGCATTCCTATCGCAAGTATAAGCAGTAGTGAAGTAATTTACCCAACCAACACAATAGGAGTGTGTACCATGGCAATGAAAATTCAAGACGACTGCATCGCTTGCGGCGCCTGCCTGCCCGAATGCCCGACCGACTCCATCAGCGAAGGCGACATCTACGTGATTGACGCCGCCACCTGCGTGGAATGCATCGGTCACTTCGATGACCCGCAGTGTGTTGCGGTCTGCCCGGTGGATTGCATCGTAAAGGCCTAAGCAAACCTTATCGGCTGACAATGTGGGGCGGGCAACCGCCCCGCACCTTTCTCATTCATCAACCCGCGCGTTCCCGTTGTCCATTTGCGGCGATGGCGGGTATAATCATCAACAATCGAATATTTCAACCTTCGGGGCAGGGTGACGCCTGTGCTGCAAAACGCAAGCGAATTCCCGATCGGTGGTAAAGCCCACGAGCCTCTTTGGGCCAAACGTTCCTCCCCTTTGGGAGGGCGGGCAAACAAAGGCATGACCCGGTGTAATTCCGGGGCCGACGGTATAGTCCGGATAAAAGAAGGTTGCAGGCCCGCCAGGGTCTGTTTTGCTACGCGCCCCGAAAACGATTCCTGTTTTCGGGCTTTTTGTTAGTGGACAGATTCTGCCTGTCTGCTTCCCTATCCCTGCCCCGAAAGAGTGCCGCGCTCTTTCGGATTTTTGTTTTATGGAACTCAACCTGACACGCAAAATGGAAAACACCCCGTCCAAACCAGCCCGCTCCCACACCTACTGGTGGGTTATGCCGCTGGCCAGCCTGTTGGCCCTGCTGGCCTGGGATTTGTTCACCCGCTACGGCGACCTGCCGGCCTTCATCCTGCCCTCGCCGCGCCTGGTCTTTGAGCGCTTCCTGCGCGCCCTTTCTGACGGCAGCCTGGCCCGCCACAGCGCCGCCACCCTGCTCGAGGTGGTGCTCGGCCTGCTATCCGGCACTACCCTGGCTGTCGCATTTGGCTACCTGATTGCCAAATCACGCCTGTTCGAGCGGATTCTCTCCCCCTTCCTGGTTGCCAGCCAGGCCGTACCGATTGTGGCCATTGCGCCGCTGCTGGTCATCTGGTTTGGGTCGGGCATTTTCTCGAAAGTGCTCATCTGCGCCCTGATTGTTTTCTTCCCCGTGCTGGTTAATACCATTGTCGGCATCCGCGCCGTGCCGCGCGCCCTGAACGAACTGATGCGCTCCCTGCACGCCTCGCGCTGGCAAATGCTGAAAATGCTCGAAATCCCCGCTGCCCTGCCGGTCTTCCTGGGCGGATTGCGCATCGGCGCAACCCTGTCGGTCATCGGCGCGGTGGTCGGGGAATTTGTCGGCGCAGACCGGGGACTGGGCTTCCTCATCAACGTCGGGCGCGGACAGTACGACACCGCCCTGGTCTTCGTCGCCATTTTTACCCTCGTCACCCTGGCCCTCAGCCTGTATGGAATCGTCCTGTTGCTGGAGCGCCGCCTGCTTTCCTGGCAGGACGCTCACCAGTAAATCCACTTTTCTCGGAGTAACCATGTTCAAGCGTTCTATTTTTCTCGTCACCCTGATTGCCCTGCTGCTGGCGGCCTGCGCGCCCCAGCCCACCCCCACCGAAGCGCCAACCCTCGCGCCGACTGAAAAGCCGCTGATGAAGATTCGCCTGCCGATGGGCTACATCCCCAACGTGCAGTATGCGCCGCTGTATGTAGCCGCATCAAAAGGCTATTTTGCCGAAGCCGGTTTCGAGGTCGAGTTCGACTATTCCTACGAAACCGACGGAATCGCCCTCGTCGGCGCGGGCCAGTTGCCGTTTTCGCTTGCCTCGGGTGAGCAAATCCTGCTGGCGCGCGCCCAGGGGCTGCCGGTCGTCTACGTCATGGCCTGGTATCAGCAATACCCCATTTCGGTGATGGCAAAAACCACCAGTGAAATCGCCTCCCCGCAAGACTTCCGCAACCGTAAAATCGGCCTGCCGGGCCTGTTTGGGGCAAACTACATCGGCCTGCTGGCCATGCTCTACGCCAACGATGTCAGTGAGGGAGAAGTCAGCCTCGAATCCATCGGATTCAACCAGGTCGAAGCTCTGGCAACCGACCAGGTCGAGATTGTGGTTGGCTATGCCGCCAACGAACCGGTCGTCCTGCGCTCGAAGGGTTACAACCTGACCGAATGGCGCACATCTGAATACGTCCAACTGGCATCGAATGGCATTGTCAGCAACGAAACAGCCATCGCCGAGAACCCTGAAATGGTTAGGGCTTTTGTCGAAGCCGTGCTGAAAGGCATCCGCGACACCGTGCGCAACCCCGACGCCGCCTATGAAATCTGTTTCGACTACGTCGAAAACCTGCGCGAAGCCGACCAAAGCGTCCAAAAACAAGTGCTTGGCACCTCGATTGAAATGTGGCGCGCCGAACGCCTGGGCTACAGCGACCCGCAATCCTGGGAAAACATGCAGGAAGTCCTGCTCAAAATGAAAATGTACCCCGAACCGCTCGACCTGAGCCAGGCATTCACCAATCAGTTTATTCCCTAAACCGATATGTCCGAAGCCATCCTGAAAGCGCACCACCTAGGCGTCACCTTTCCCGACGGGAACGGCGGCCTGCACGCGCTCGGCGCGGTAACTTTCTCGATTGCGCCGCGCGAGTTTGTGTGCGTGCTGGGGCCTTCGGGCAGCGGAAAATCGACCCTGTTGCGCGTCCTGGCCGGGTTGGTCAAACCCACCAGCGGCAGCCTGCACTTCCAGGGCATCGAATCGCCGCCGCGCATCGGCTTCGTCTTCCAGCAAGCCAACCTGATGCCCTGGCGCAGCGTGCTCGAAAACATCCTGCTGCCGCTCGAACTGGAAAGCGTCCCACCGGCACAGGCCCGCGAAAGGGCGCAGGAGATGGTCGAACTGGTCGGCCTGCAAGGCTTTGAACATTCCCTGCCCCGCGACCTTTCGGGCGGGATGGCCCAGCGGGTGGCTCTGGGCCGGGCCTTGATTCACCATCCCGACATCCTGCTGCTGGATGAACCCTTCGGGTCGCTCGATGCCCTGACTCGCGAGCGCATGTGGACGGAACTCTCACGCCTGTGGCTGGCCCGCCAGACCACCGTCCTGATGGTGACTCATTCCATCAGCGAGTCGCTCTTCCTGGCCGACCGGGTGCTGGTGCTTTCGGCCCGCCCCGGAAAAATCAAACTGGACCTGAAGGTCGATTTGCCCCGCCCCCGCGACGATGAAATGCGCTACAGCGAGCCTTTCGGGCGGCTGGCGCGTCAGTTGAAGGAAGCGATTGAGTAACAAAAAAAAACCGTCCCGACAGGAAAAATCTGCGGGACGGTTTCATTTTAACAATAATTTATTTGACCACGAACCAGGCCGCCACGTAGCCCTCGTCGCCAAGCGGCTCCCTGACCTTAATCCACATATTGTATTTACCCAGCCGGGCTTCGGCAATGGAGGCGTCATCGAGAACAGTCAGCGGGGTATCGACCGCCAGTTTTTTGATGGTTGGCGCCCTTTCGCTGGCTCCCTGCCGCAAACGCAGCCCCCCATATGAACGCGCCAGGCTTGAAACATGCACCAGGAACGGTTCCGGCTCGATGTCGGTAAAGTCGGATACGTCAAAAGACACAGTGTCGCCGCTTGATTCTGAGCGGGCCTTGTCCAGTTCGACAAACCAGGCGGCCACATATCCCTCGCGGCTGTTGCGGTCACGCACCCATAGCCAGGCATTGTTTTGTCCGATTTTGGGTTTGGCAACTTCGGGTTCGTCGAGCACTTGCAGGCTCGCCCCCGCCGGTAAAACGACCACCAGCGCGCCTGCCGTATTGGGCTGCTTGCGCAGGCGCAGGCCGCTGCTGCCGACCGATTTCGAGACCAGCACAAAGAGTTTCTCTTTTTCCACCGGCGCAGGGGCAGGCGTCGGTTCAGGCTCAGGTTCAGTTTCCGGAACCGGGATGACAGGTTGCGGTTCTGGTTCTGGTTCAGGTTCTGGTTCAGGCTCAGGTTGTCCGCCAATCGGCCCGGGTTGGGGTTCAGGGAGCGGCTGGGAAGCGCGCAACTGGTTGAAGGCATCGTAGGAGGTCTTAATCAGGTTGCCGTACATGACCGCCTGACCGCTGCCGTTGTAATAGGTGGCAAAGGTCTTGAAGTCGCGTGTTTGCAGGGCCTTGACCGCATTGGGCGAGACATACTGGACAAAATCAAAAAAGCCGATGATGTGTTCGCGCTCACCGGAAACAAAGGCGTTGAACATATCCTGCACGCTAGCAAAGCCAATCAGCGAGAAGTTGAAGCCCATAATCTGCGGCGCGCCCATGCTGATGGACATCTTTGCGGCGGCATCGTTGAGTGTGGTTGCAAAATTGAACACTTCCCACTCGCGGGCCTGGCTGCCGTGAAACTCAGCCAGATTGGTAGGCCGCCAGGCTTCGCCGGGGGTGGGCCGCCACTTGTGGCCCGTCCAGGGCTGGCTGCTGTTGTAAAGAAAGTGCTGGGCAAACTTGGCCTGATTGTTTTTACCCCACTGGTTGTAAAAGACATGGTTCTCGAAGCGGATAATCATCTTGCCGTCGGGGCCAAAGGCCTGGCCAGCCGATTCGACCGCCAGGGTGGCAACCGCCACCGCCGGTTCGATTTTCAGCACGTCTGACAGGGCTTCGAGCAAGCCGCCATAACGGTTCCAGATGTCGGCAGCCAGGCGGTGGGTCGGCGAATCGGAGGGTTTGGTCGCCAGTTTGGCGGCATCCGATGCAGGCAGGGGGATATTTTCCAGGCCGTCGCCGACCGACTTTTTGACCCGCTTAACTGTCAAAACGGGAGCAGGCTGCGGGGGAGTCGGTTCTTCCGGCGTGACCGGCTCGGGGGCCGGGGCAAGCGCCGGGGCCAATTCCACAAACCAGGCGGCGACATAGCCCTCGCGTCCATCCGGGTCGCGCACTTGAATCCACTGATTGAAGATGCCGACCTTGGGCCGGGCCACGTTTTCGGGTTCGAGCACGCGCAGGCGGGTGCCAGAGCCTTCATAGGCCAGGGTGTCAGATGCGGTGGTGGGCAGGGAGCGCAGGCGCAGGCCGGGGTGGGCCAGTCCGCCGACGACCTGGATGTAAAAAGCGGAGGGGTCGAGCGGTTCGGGCTGAACAATCGGCGCAAGCGCGGGCTGGATGTCATACCACACAGCGGCAGTGATGGCGCGTTTAAGGTCTTTGCCGTGCGCAAAACGCTCCACCAGGGAGACGCTTTTGCCTTCCTCGGTCGGGAAGGGATAGGGGTCGAGGATGCGAAAATCTTTGCCGAGTTTCTGATAGGCGACCACCCAGTGGGTTTGCAGACCCGCCTGGGGCGAGTAATCGACTTCGAGCAGGACAGGTTTTCCCGCCAGCACCGAGTTGCCGATGGCGTCAATCGGGGCATCGCTGTCACGGCAGATGACCAGATTCGAGAAGCGCGCGCGGGGATAAATATTATTGACCGCCGCCCAAACGATGGCCGCGCCCATGAATCCGCTTGATTTTTTGAGTTTTTCGTTAAGCGTGTCGGGGTCTTCCTTGTAGCCGTACCCGCTCAAGAGCATGGCAACGCTGCTGACAGCGCAGCCAAAATAGCCCAGCGTCGAAGTGCTGTTGCCAAGTTTTTTATCTTTCCAGCGGGGGTCGCGTTGGGAATAATGGACAAGTTCAAAAGACATGGGTCACCTCTCTCTCGGTTGGGCGATGATTAAATTATACGATAGAGTTTGTCGAAAATGAGACCCGGTTTGGCGATTTGTTTCGGATTACAATTGAGCCATGAATACGCTCTATCTCGTCGCCACGCCCATCGGCAACCTGGAGGATATGTCGCCGCGCGCCGTGCGGATTTTGCGCGAGGCGCGCCTGGTCGCCGCGGAGGATACCCGCCACAGCGGGCGTCTGCTGGCGCATTTCGGCATCCAGACCCCGTTGACGAGTTATTTCGAGCACAACAAACTGGGCAAACTGGATGTCATCTTGTCGGCCCTGGCGGCGGGGGATGTGGCCCTGATTTCGGACGCAGGCATGCCGGGGATTAACGACCCAGGCTACGAACTGGTGCGCGCCGCCCTGGCTGCGGGATACACCGTCAGCCCGGTGCCAGGCCCTTCGGCGCCGGTGGCGGCCCTGGCGGCTTCCGGCCTGCCAAGCGACGCTTTCCTGTACCTGGGCTACCTGCCACGCAAATCGTCGGAGCGGAAAACCTTTCTTGAAAACGTATCGGGGCTGCCTTATACGCTGATTTTCCTCGAAACGCCGCACCGCCTGCTGGATGCGCTGGCCGACATGCGGTCCGTGCTGGGCGAGCGCCAGATTGCCGCCGCGCGCGAGTTGACCAAACTGCACGAGGAAATCTGGCGCGGGACGATTTCGGCGGCGCGGACGCGCTTCGAGGACAGCCCGCCGAGGGGCGAGTTTACCCTGGTTGTGGCAGGCAAAAGCCCCGATGCGGAAGAATCCCGCTGGCCGGAGGAACGGCTCAAGGAAGCCATCGCCGCCAGCCGGGGCGGGGACGAATCGGCCTCGGCTTTATCCCGCCGCCTGGCGCGTGAATCGGGCTGGGAGCGGCGGGTGATTTATGAGATGGTCAATGGGGTCTGGGGAAAATAAAGTAGGGCAAATGGTCAATTTGCCCTACTGCTTTTTAACGCTGTTTGAACTGCACCAAAATCAGGTTCTTGTCGCAGTCGCCTGAGGTATTCAGGAAGAGTTGCTCTGAAAGCGGCGCGCCGGCCTGGTCGAAGAGCTGCACCCACATCGTCCCATTGCTGGAAACCGGGGGAACACCGAGGCTAAACTCAAACCCACTGGGGCCATAAGCAGGCACGATGCCAGTCAGAGTGGTCAGGGCCGGGTTGAAAGACTTGCCCGGCAGGCTGCCGCCCAGTCGGACAATCAGCCCGGTGATGTGGTTGTTGCGCGAATCGAGCGCCTGCCCGGCCACCAGGAAGTCGCCGCAGGAGGTTTCGGGCCGGAAGGTGGTGCTGTCGAAAAAGCGCACGGTGTTGCCGTACGGCACACCCGTCGGGCGGACGGTGCGGGTCGGCGAGGGTGTGTTGGTCGGGGTGTTGGGCGTCACCAGCACCAGCAGTGTATTGGTCGGCTCGAGTGTAAAGGTCGGGCGCGGGGTATTGGTCGCCGTCGGTACATCGGTCGGGGCGGGCGTCCAGGTCGCGTCTGGTTGCAGCGGGGTGATGGTCGGGGTGATGGTCGGCGGGATGGGCGTATTGGGCGGGAAGGGATTAATCGCCGCATAGGGGTTATTGAAGATGCTAAAAAACACCCCACACAGGCAAAGGGTGGTCAACAGGAAAACCACCGTCAGGATGTTTAACAGGCCGTCCGATTTCCCTTTTTTGCCTGCTTTTTTCGATTTTTTGGAGGGGCTAACGTTCATCCATCACTCCTCGGGGGATTTTTTCTATTGTACCAAAACGATGATTTCGCTGGCGGCGCGGCGGTCTGCGAGCCAATCTGAAAGCGCGCTGGCTTGCAGGGACAGCAGGGCGTCAAAAGCCAGCGGGCGGGCCGGGTCGCGTTCGATAACCTGGATGATGTGAAAGCCGATTTCACTGGGGATAATGTCGCTAACGGCGTTCACTTCCAGGGAAAAAGCGGCGTCTTCGATAACCTGCAAGTCAAGGTAGCCGCGCGGGAACCAGCCGATGTCGCCGCGGGTAGCGGGGTCGTAGGCGGCGGCAACCGTCTCGAAGGTTTCACCCGCATCAAGGCGGGCTTTGGCGCGCGCGGCATCACCTTCATTATAGGTCAGAATCTGGCGGACATGCACCTGCTCCATAGTACCAGGCAGGCCGGACAGGATTTGGTCGCGCATGTGGGCTGATTCGGCGGAACGTTTCAGGGCGACCCGCAGGCCTGCCTCGTCGTATCCGTGTGCCTGCTGCCAGGCTGAAAGCGCATCCGCCCCGCCGAGTTGGGCCGTCAAATTGTCGATTCTCTCCTGCAAAGCGGATTCGTCGAGGCTGAACCCGGATTCGCGGGCAGACTGGGCCAGCAAGACCTGGGCGATAAGGTCATCGAGCACGGCCTGGCGGGCCTGGTCGTCGGTTACTTCACGCCCGAGGGCGGCCATCGATTGGCGGTAACGCTCCAGTTCGGCGTTGAATTCTTCGAGCGGCAGGCCTTCGCCGTTGACGGTAAAAGCCATCGGGACCGAGGTGGCCGTCGGCAGGGCGGGGACCTCGGTTTCAGCGACGGGCAAGGTTCCGTTAGCGGCGGGCAGGCCGGGGGTGGCGGACGAATCCACCGACGAAGCGGAACAAGCCGCCAGAAGCAGGAAAAGCAAAAGAAATGGGAAACGTTTCAGGGTAGACATCCCCCCGATTATACCTTTGTTGCGGCGCGGTTTAGCCCTGCCCGGCTGGCGGCGCGGCGGGGCCGTAGTCGAGCACCTGGCGCACGCCGGTGGCGTCTTCGGGCGGGCCGATGATGCCTTTGTCTTCCATCTTGTCGACCAGGCGGGCGGCGCGGGTATAGCCGATGCGCAGTTTGCGCTGGAGCATGGAAACCGAGGCGCGGCCTTCGCGGCGGACAAGGTCGATGGCTTCGGTGTAGAGCGGGTCGCCCTGCTCGGCGGCGACTTCCTCCCAGATGGGGATTTGTTTGAGCGGCAGGTCGGGGGCAGCGGCATCGACCGGGCCGCCAGGGATGGCAGGATTGGCGAGGCCCGCCTGGGCGCGCCAGGCATCGACCAGGCGGTGGATTTCGCTGTCAGAGACAAAGACGCCCTGCAAACGCACCGGGGCGGGGGCGTCAGGAGACTGGTAGAGCATATCGCCGCGCCCGAGCAGGCGTTCTGCGCCGGGCTGGTCGAGGATGACGCGGCTGTCGGTGTTGGATGCGACGGCAAAGGCGATGCGGGCCGGGAAGTTGGCTTTGATGAGGCCGGTGACGACATCGACCGAGGGCCGCTGGGTGGCAAGGATGAGGTGGATGCCGGTAGCACGGGCAAGTTGGGCCAGGCGGGTGATGGTGCGCTCGGTTTCGTCGGGGGCCAGGAGCATGAGGTCGGCCAATTCGTCAATGACAACCACCAGGTAGGGCAGTCGCTTCTGGCCTTCGTTTTTCATGCGGGTGTTGTAGTCCTGGATGTTGCGCGCGCCGACCTGGGCAAACTGGTGATAGCGGCGGTCCATTTCGCGGGTCATCCATTGCAGCGCGCCGATGACTTTTTCCATTTCGACGACGACCGGCGAAAGCAGGTGTGGGATGCCGTTATAGCCGGTCAGTTCGACCCGTTTGGGGTCGACCAGCACCAGGCGCAGTTCTTCCGGGGTGTTGTGCAACAAAAGGCAGGAGAGGATTGAATTGACACAGACCGATTTACCCGAGCCGGTCGTTCCGGCGATGAGCAGGTGCGGCATGGCGGTCAGGTCGGCGCCGATGGGGTGGCCGGAGACGTCCTGGCCGAGGGCGAAGGAGAGCGGCTTGCGGCTGCGGCGGAAGGCTTCGCTTTCTATCAGGTCGCGCAGGGCGACAACGGTCATTTCTTCGTTGGGGACTTCGACGCCCAGGTAGGAATGTCCCGGCACGGGGGCCTGGATGCGGATGCGCGGAGCGGCCAGCGCGAGGGCCAGGTCGTCGGAGAGGGAAACGATTTTGCTGACACGCACGCGCATTTTTCCGCTGCGCGATTCGACAAAGAGCGGTTCGACGCCAAACTGGGTGACGGTTGGGCCGCGATTGATTTCGACCACCTGGGCGGGCGCGCCGAAGGAGGCCAGGGTCTCTTCAATCAGGCGGGCGCGCTGCTCGATATAGTCCGCATTCTGGATGGGCGCCGAACCGGGCACCAGGATGTCCTTGATGTCGGGCAATACCCAGGCGTGCGGCTGTCCGTTAAGGGCCGGGGTGAAACTTCCCGGGGCAGCAGGGATAGCGGCAACCTGCACCGGCTGGACGGGGGTGAACCCGTCCGCGATGGGCGAGTCTTGGGGAGGCTGTGAAACAACGTCGGGACGGGGAAGTTTACCCGC
>JAGVAO010000139.1 GCA_020060235.1 Anaerolineales bacterium
ACTCTCGATCTGTTGGGCTGAGTTGTATGTGTGGCTTCTTCATCTGGCTATTTTCCACCAGATGCTCATCTTTGTCAAAAATTTATTTTACGATGTACTCAACCATCATTTCCTACATAGTTCAAAAAAAGTAAATTCATTATGACTGACACCAAACAAAAAGTACGCGAGTTTTACGATGAAATCGGCTGGCAGCAGGAGGCGGACGGCAACTACCAGAACGCCCGCTACGAGGACCTGCGCCCGGTTTCAGCGGAATACATCCACAAGACGCGCTTGCGCGTCAACGGTGGGCTGATTCCGAACGGGAATCTGTTGCTGGATGCCGGTTCCGGCCCGGTGCAGTATGACGACTACCTGACCTATTCCAAAGGCTACCAGAAGCGCGTCTGTCTTGACATTTCCATCCAGGCCCTGCGCGAAGCCCGCGAACGCTTGGGCGAACACGGACTGTTTGTCGTTGGCGACCTGGCGAACCTGCCCTTCAAAGCGGACGCCTTCGACGGCGAAGTCTCGATGCACGCCATCCACCACCTGCCGCTCGAGGAACACCCCAGGGCGTACGCCGAACTCCATCGCGTCCTCGCTCCGGCGCGGGCGGGAGTCGTCGTTAACGGCTGGCATGAGCCGCTGCTCATTCGCGCCGCCGAGCCGGTGATTGGCCTGATGCGCCGCCTTTCGGGTAAGGGCGCGAAAAAGAAAAAGGATTGGCTCAACGAAGCCGACCCAGAAGGCACTTTCATCGCCAAACTGACCCCCGACTGGCTCAAACGCGAAATCGGGACAAAAATCCCGCTCGAAATCCGTCCCTGGCGCAGCCTTTCGACGCGCATCCTGCGCTGGTTCGTGCATCCCAAACTGGGCGGCAAATTCTTCCTGAAATTTGTATTCTGGCTCGAAGGCGTTTTCCCCCGTTTTTTTGCGGAAAATGGGCAATATCCGATGATAGTAATTAGGAAGTCGAAACCCGATATTCGTAACTCTTAAGGTCAACACCGAATATCGATTCTCGAATACCGAGTATCCATGACCAAATTCACCGACCCGACCTACCTGCAAACCGACCAGTACCGCAACGCGGACAACCTGAACACACGGATTGCCATCCATGAGCGTTTCAGCACCAATCCGCAGGGCTGGTACGCCTGGCTTTGGGGTGTGCTGGCGGAACTCCCCTCCGAGGCCAGTGTGCTGGAATTGGGCTGCGGCTCCGGCGCAATGTGGACAGCCTGCCCGGAGCGGATTCCCCCCGGCTGGCGCGTGACCGTCAGCGATTTTTCGCCCGGGATGCTTGATTCGGCCTGGCGCAGTCTCGTCACCCTCGGGCGCGGATTCAAGTTCGAGCAAATCGACGCCCAGGCCATTTCCGCCCCGGACGAAACCTTTGACATCGTCATCGCCAACTTTATGCTTTACCATGTCCCAGACCGGCCAAAGGCGCTGGCTGAAATCCGGCGCGTGCTGCGTCCCGGTGGGACGCTCGTCGCTGCGACGGCGGGAATCAACCACCTGAAAGAAACGCGTGTCTGGTTCGAGCGTCTCGGCATGGACTCATTCCACAGCCCGTTCACGCTCGAAAACGGACTCGCCCAACTCCAGCCCTTTTTCGACCCGGTTGAAATTCGCCGCTATCCTGACGGCCTGCGCGTCACCGAACTCCCGCCGCTGATGGCCTATCTCAAATCGACGACCAGTTACGGACACAATCCCGAATCCGCCTTTGCCGAACTGGAGCAGGAACTAGCCGCCAAACTGCAAGCAGATGGCGCAATCGAAATCAGCAAAGATTCAGGGTTGTTTTTGGCGCGAAAACCAATTGACTTCGCTCATGAAAAGAGATAAAATCTAGACAGACTAGACAGAATTTTCGGAAAGGAGTATCCGATGAACGCAATTTGGCAAATCCAGGATGCAAAAAACAAACTCAGCGAAGTTATCCAACGCGCCCTGACACAAGGCCCGCAAGTTATCACCAAACATGGCGAAAAGACGGTTGTGGTTATTTCGTATGCTGAGTATAAAAAATTCACCCAGTCTCAGTCATCCTTTTCAGAGTTCTTTCGATCATCACCGCTGGCAGGCATCGAACTTGATTTAACGCGCAACAAAGACCTGTCGCGAAAAGAGATTGATTTATGAATTACCTGTTAGATACTTGCGTCATCTCTGAAGCGCTGGCCAAGCAACCCAACCCTAAAGTGCTTGCCTTTGTAGAGAGCCTCGATCCTGAAAATATCTACCTGAGTGACATCACGATTGGGGAACTTTTCAAAGGGATTAGTAAACTTTCCCCGTCTTTTCGAAAAGACAAATTGCAAGCCTGGTTGCAGGACGAACTACTGCCACGCTATGATGGCAAAATACTCTCGCTGGATGTAAAAACATGGATGACCTGGGGTGCGCTTATGGCGCGACTGGAATCAAGTGGGCAGGGCATCCCGATTGTAGATTCCCTCATTGCTGCCATTGTCATGGAACACAATATGACCCTGGTCACGCGCAATGTCAGCGATTTTGAAGCGGCAGGTATTCATATCATTAACCCCTGGCAATAATTTCGTGGTTGGTAATAAAGTGAATAATTTACCACTCTCCAATTACCAATCACCACTTACTACTCACGGAGCACTCATGGACTGGACAAACAAAGTCATCCTCATCACCGGCGGCACTGGCTCGTTCGGTAAAAAGTTTACCAAAATCCTGCTGGCTGAGAAGAACCCCAAAAAGGTCATCATCTTCAGCCGCGACGAACTCAAACAGCACGAAATGCGCGTCGCCGGATACAACGACCCGCGCTTGCGCTACTTTATCGGCGATGTGCGCGATAGAGACCGCCTGGTGCGCGCCATGCACGGGGTCGATATTGTCGTGCATGCTGCCGCGCTCAAGCAGGTCCCGGCCTGCGAATACAACCCGATGGAAGCCATCAAGACCAACATCATCGGCACCAGCAACGTCATCGAAGCGGCGCTCGATGCGGGTGTGGCCAAGGTTCTGGCCCTCAGCACGGATAAAGCCGTCAGCCCGGCCAATCTCTATGGCGGCACAAAACTCGTCGCTGAAAAACTGGTCATCCAGAGCAACGCCTACGCCGCCGGAACCGCCACGCGCTACTCGTGCGTCCGCTACGGCAACGTGGTCGGCTCGCGCGGCTCGATCGTGCCGCTCTTTCTCAAACAGCGTGGCAACGGCAAAATCACGGTCACCGACGAGCGCATGACCCGTTTCTGGCTCTCGCTCGAACAGGGTGTGCATTTCGTCATCACCTGCATCGAACAAATGGAAGGCGGCGAAGTCTTCGTCCCCAAAATCCCCAGTACCAAAGTCGTCGACCTCGCCAAAGCCATCGCCCCCGAGGCCCAGATCGAGATCATCGGCATCCGTCCCGGCGAAAAATTGCACGAAGACTTGCTCTCCGACGACGAAGCCCGCCACAGCATCGAACTGGACACGATGTACGTCGTCCAGCCCGCCGAAGCCTCCTGGTTCGGCTACTCCTGGCAGACCAAAGGCAAACCCCTGCCCGAAGGCTTCTCGTACACCAGCGACAACAACACCGAATGGCTCGACGTCGAAGGCATCCGCAAATACATCGCCCCGTTTGAAGAAGCGTTTGCGAATGGAACGTTGGAAGGATAAAAACGTATCAGGTGTCAGGTATCAGGGGCCATGCGCACCCCTGATACCTGGCACCTCGCACCTGACACCATGAAGATTTTAGTTACCGGCGCTTCCGGTCTCCTCGGTCTCAATCTTTGCCTGGCAAATTGGGACTCTCATACCCTCCTCGGCCTCGACCGGGGCAAATTGCATGGTACGCCCTTCGAGTTAATCCACGCGGACCTCGACGACCCGGCGGCTGCCTCCCGTTTAATCGACACCCACAAACCCGACGCGGTCATCCACACTGCGGCGTTGGCCAATCTCGAAAAGTGTGAAGCCGACCCCCGGGGCGCCCGCTACTTAAACGCAGAGATTCCCGGCATATTGGCCGAATCCGCAGCCCGGGCCTCTGTCCGCTTCATCCACATCTCCACTGATGCGGTTTTCGATGGAACCAAAGACGGAATCTACACCGAAGCCGACGCCCCCAATCCGCCCGGCGTCTATTCCGCGACCAAACTGCTTGGCGAGCAAAATGTCCTTTCGGCCAATCCTGCCGCTGCTGTGGCTCGCGTCAACTTCTTCGGCTGGAGTCTCTCTGGCACGCGCTCGCTGTCTGAGTTTTTTTACAACAAACTGTCAACTGGACAACCGGCCAACGGGTTCACTGACGTTTACTTTTGCCCCATGTTCGTCGGCGATTTGGCAGCCACCCTGCTCAGGATGTTGGACAAAGGCCTTTCGGGGCTGTACCACACCGTCGGGTCGGAAGCGTTGAGCAAGTATGAGTTCGGGCTCAGAATCGCCCGCCAGTTCGGATTCGACGAAGGGCTGATTCGTCCCATATCTGTAGAACAAAGCGAACTGATTGCCAAACGTTCCCACAACTTGCGGCTGTCTGTCCACAAACTATCCACAGATTTGGGCATGGAAATCCCCGGTGTATCCACCGGAATTGAGCAGTTTTATACACAGTTCACGCAGGGTTATCCACAGAAAATACGCAGTTATCAACAGGCTTAAGGGCAGCAGGATGGCACGTTGGTAAATTATTGGTAAATTGGAGGAAACATGAAAATACTTTTGAAACTCGAAGCGCTGGGCTTGTGGCTGTTCTCCATCTTCCTTTTCTCGCTGTTGGACTTTGCCTGGTGGTGGTATCCACTGTTACTGCTTGCGCCAGACTTGGGCATGTTGGGATATCTCGCCGGGCCTCGCGTGGGCGCATGGACTTATAACATTGTGCATCATCAGGGCGTGGCTGTGGCGGTGTATGTATTGGGCGTATGGCTGGCAAATCCGGTGCTGCAATTGGCGGGCGTTATCCTGTTTGGACATTCCAACATGGACCGCCTGTTTGGGTATGGACTGAAACACGAGGATTCGTTCCATAACACGCACCTGGGACGAATTGGAAAAAAACAATAATTCGTTTGCGTGAAACGGAGGTTTTCATGGACTTCAAAATCAACAACCACATCATCGGCCCGGACCACCCAACCTACTTCATCGCCGACATCGCCGCCAACCACGACGGCGACCTGGACAGGGCAAAAATGCTCATCCGCCTGGCAAAAGACGCGGGCGCTGATGCGGCCAAGTTCCAGCACTTCCAGGCCCCCAAGATTGTCTCGGAATACGGCTTTACCCACATGAACGCCCAGGTCTCACATCAGGCCAAATGGAAGAAGTCAGTGACGCAGGTGTATGCCGAAGCCTCGGTCTCGTGGAACTGGACTCCGATTTTGAAGGAAGAATGCGACAAGGTCGGCATCGACTTTTTCACATCGCCCTACGACTACGATTCGATTGAACATGTCAACCCGTATATCCCGGCTTTCAAGGTCGGCTCCGGCGAAATTGACTGGATTGAAGCGCTCGAACACATGGCCTCCAAAGGCAAGCCGATGATTATCGCCACCGGCGCGTCCAACATTGGCGAAGTGCAGAAAGCCGTTCACGCGATTTTGAAGATTAACCAGCAGTTGTGCGTGATGCAGTGCAACACCAATTACACCGCCAGCCCCGAAAATTATGACTTTATCAACCTGAACGTGCTCAAAACCTACGCCGCCATGTTCCCGAATGTGGTGCTAGGGCTGTCCGACCACACTCACGGCAATTCAACCGTATTGGGCGCGGTGACCCTCGGCGCGCGCGTTATCGAGCGTCACTTCACCGACAGCAACGACCGCGAAGGGCCCGACCACAAATTTGCCCTGAACCCTGCCGATTGGGCCCACATGGTGGCAGAAACCCGCCTGCTGGAGCGCGCCCTCGGCTCTGCGGATAAGTTCATCGTCGGCAACGAGCAGGATACCCAGGTCGTGCAACGCCGCTGCCTGCGCGCCGCACGCGACATCAAGGCTGGCGAAACCTTCACCCGCGAGATGATTGACGTCCTGCGTCCCGCCACCCCCGGCGCAATCAAACCCGACCAAATCCAGAACGTGATTGGCACAAAAGCGATTGCCGATATGCCGATGGGTAAGGAACTGCGCTGGACAGA
>JAGVAO010000046.1 GCA_020060235.1 Anaerolineales bacterium
GACGAAAACGCGGACGACGAGGACGAGGGTTTTCTGCCGGCCCAGTTTACAGACTGGTGCTGCCTGCCGGAGCAGGAATTCCTGACAGACGAGTCGAAGGCCCACCTGGACGAGGCCATTCAACGCCTGCCGGAAACGCTCAAGGTGGTTTTCCTGCTCAGGGATATCGAAGGCCTTTCGATACGGGAAACCAGCGAGGCGTTGGGGTTGAGCGAGACGGCGGTCAAAACCCGGTTGCTGCGCGCCCGACTCCATCTGCGCGAATCCCTGTCCACTTATTATGGCGAACGTCTCGATGCGGAGAGTGCAAAATGAGCGAAAAACCCTGTAATTGCCCCGACCTGCTGTCCAACATTTCCGATTATCTCGACGGCACCCTGCCCGCCGACCTGTGCGCCGAGTTGGAAGCCCACATGCGCGGCTGCGAGAATTGCCGCGTGGTGGTCGATACGACCAGCAAGACGATTTACCTGTACCACACCGCCGGGCGCGAGGTGGATGTGCCGCAAGATGCGCGCGAGCGCCTGTTCAGCGCGCTTAAACTGGACGACCTTATTCCCCCTAAAAAATAACCGGCGCAAGCCGGTTATGTCACTTTTAAGTTGCCCGCGCATCCAATCTTGAGATTGCCTTGTTCACCTTTGACGATTTTTAAGGAGTATTGATGGAAAAACTGTTGAACGACGACATCCTGGCCCAAATTCGGGATGTCTTCCAGAAGATGCAGCATCCGGTCGAACTGGTTTTGTTCGTCAAACAGGAGCGCTGCGAGTATTGCGCCGAAACGCGCCAACTGCTCGAAGAACTTTCCCCGCTTTCAGACCTTTTGAGCCTGAAAGTATACGACCTGCAAGCCGATGCTGACCTGGCCGGGAAATTTGGCGTCAGCGACGCCCCGGCCATACTGGTCATGGCGCGCGAAGGCGAAACCTTGACCGACCTGGGCGTGCGCTATATGGGCATCCCGTCCGGTCACGAGTTCAGCACCCTTATCCAGGCTATTATGCTGGTTTCGGCCCGCGATTCCGGTCTGTCGCCTGAAACCCGCGCTTATCTCAAGGGGTTATCGTCCCCGCTTGCGTTGCAGGTGTTTGTCACCCCTACCTGACCGTACTGCCCGCGAGCCGTGCTGCTCGCCTACCAGTTCGCGATGGAAAACCCGGCCCTCATTCGCGCCGAGGGTATTGAGGCGATGGAATTTTCCGAACTTTCGGCCCGCCACCAGATTAGCGGCGTGCCCGATACGGTTATCAACGACGGCGCGGCGCGCGTGGTTGGCGCGGTGCCCGAATCGTACCTGCTGAACGAGGTTCAGCAAATGTTGCAGGGAGTGAAGTAAGTGTCGAAACGCGAACGCCTGAAAAAAGTCGTAGGTTCGGGGATGGCGACCCTGGCGCTGGGTCTTGGCCTGGTGCTGGTGGCCGTTGCCGGTTTTTTTGCCATCCCGCGGGCGGCGGAACAGGTGCGCGAGGCCGAGGGGCTGGTGGTGCCAGCCCCGGTCAATTATCCTGCCCCGGGCGTTTCCCTGACCGGCCTGGATGGCGCTCCCGTTTCGTTCGACGATTACGCCGGGCAGGTTATCCTGTATAACGCCTGGGCCACCTGGTGCCCGCCCTGCCGGGCCGAGATGCCAACCTTGCAAGCCTATTACGAAAAGCACAGGGACAAGGGCTTTGTCATCATCGCCATCGAGGACGGCCTGCAAGGCGACGTCAGCGTGGAAAAGTTTGTCGCCGACTACGGCCTGACCTTCCCGGTCTGGCCTGACCCGGCTTTCCAGGCATCCAAAGCCTTTGGCGTGACGGGCCTGCCGACCTCGTTTGTGATTGACCGCTCTGGCATGGTGCGCCTGACCTGGAGGGGTGCAATCAGCATGGCCGCGCTGGAAAAATACGTTACACCGCTGTTGACCGAGTAGGGGCAAGATATTATCTTGCCCACAAAGGAGAAAATCTTATGGACGCAAAAGTAACCTGGAAAAACGGTATGACCTTTACCGGCAGCGCCGATACCGGTTTTGAAGTGCCGCTCGGCGCGCACCCGGATGTGGGTGGCGCCAATGACGGTTTCCGCCCCCTGGAATTAATGGCCGTTTCACTGGCGGGCTGCACCGCCATGGACGTGATTTCAATTGTGCGCAAAAAGAAGCAGGAGGTGGCGGCCTTCGAGGTCAAAGTCCATGCCGACCAGCAGGGCGAGCACCCGCATGTTTTCACCAGCATTGTGATTGAGTATCACTTCAGCGGTACGGATATCGAAGAAGCAGCAGTCTTGCGCGCCATCGAACTTTCTGCCACCAAATACTGCCCGGCCCAGGCCATGCTCGGCAAGGTCGTGCCGATGGAGATGAAGTATTTCATCCGCGACGCGGCCAGTGGGGAGCTGGCAGTCAGTGGGACGGTAATCAGTAATCAGTAACCAGTAATCAGTAATCAGTAATCAGTAACCAGTAATCAGTAATCAGTAACCAGTAATCAGTAATCAGTAATCAGTAACCAGTGCCGAAGCAATTTGCATTTGCTTCGGCACTGGTTTTTTTTGTCATTCTTGAACACTGAACACTGCCTACTCCCCTGCCCGAATCAGGCTGCTGCCCTCGGCGCGGGTCGAGGCGGTGACAGTGCGTGAAAAACGAACCAGTGTGCCTTCATAGGCGCGCGCGCCGCGGGCGGCGACCCAGCCTTCGAGGTTGAAAGCCAGCGGGCCGTCGGCCAAAATCCACTCGCCGTTGTATTTGCGGGCAATGTGGACGTGTGTGCCGGTCGAGGAGCCGCCTTCGCAGGACGGATGGCCGATATAGTTGCCGGTTTGCAAGGTTTGCCCGACCCTGGCGCGGTTCTCGGTGCCGACATGCAGGTAGAAGATGACCCAGCCGGTTCCTTCCTGCCCGTCGCTGTCGAGGTCGAGGACGACGATTCCCGGCTCAGAGCGGATGACCAGCCCATCGGCGACAGCCACAAGCCACTCGCCGCTGATGTCGCAGCCCGAGACGCCCGCCGGGGCAAAGTCGATGGCCGCAAAGGGTTCACCCAGTCCCCAGCCAGTGTGCGGGCCGCCGGTGTAGTTCCAGGCTTTGCCGCTCTCGAAGGGCAGCACCAGCTCGGGTTGGCGCAAACTGCCGGGAATATGGTTTTCGACATTTTGCCAGGGGTCGCCAAACAGGCTGGCGTAGGTTTGCGCCAGTCCGCCCGCGCCGATGATTTGGTCGTAGGTCGGGCTGTTGTACAGGCGCGAGTAAAAATAGTGCAGGGCCACGCTGGCGGAATTTTGCCAGGGGTCGGGGCGTTGCAGGCGTCCGTCGGGGGTTTCGAATTCACGCAGGGTTGCGCCGCGCCAACTGTAGTAGCCATTGTTAAGCGTGTTGGCTGCCCAGACCAGTTGCAGGTAAAGCCCGCGATAATTGTTGTTGCGATAGCCAAGGAAATAAACCGTATCAGGAATGGCCGGGTTGGAAAGTCCCTGTGACTGGTATTCGAGCATTGCCAGGAATACGCGCGGGCTGATGCTGAAATTTTTGGCGACCAGGTCGATGATGAACGCCGCGCTGCGGGTGCCCTCGAAGCCCGGTTCCACGTAGGTCTTGAGCCAGCCGTCGTGCTGGCTGATGAATTCGGCGGTGTTGAAGCCGACCGCAGCAGGGCCGTTGACATAGAGCGAGTCGGGGATGATTTGATAGGGCGTTCCCCACAGGGCCTGGTAGTAGATGGGAATCTGCATCGGGAAGCCGGGCGGCATGGTGGTGGCGTCGTTGGGGATGATGGGGTTGGCAGCCCGGATTTCGGCCTGGGTGGTGTTGAAGCGCGTGGCCAGGGCCGGGAGCGTGTCGCCGGTTTGGGCAATGTACTCGACCAACTCGCCGGGCTGGAAAGGGGCGCGGGTGGGGATGGGGGTGTAGTCCGCTGCGGGGGTGGGGAAGGTTTCCTCGGGCGGCGACCCAGGCTGCGGGTCGGAGGCGGGCGGGGCGACGCATCCGCTGAGGAAAAGGCCGAGGGTGAGTATCAGGTTGAAGATTCGACTTGGCTTCCATCCCCCCAAAAAGGTGCTTTTATTCGGGTCTGTCACGGATAATCCTTGTTTCGAATGCGCCGCTGGTGTGGGCATTGATGATGCGGTCGCCGCGGCTGAGGGTGCCTTTGTAAGGTTGTTCCCCCTGGCCGACGACCCAGCCGTCCAGGGTGAAGGGCAATACGCCGCCGGCTAAAATCCATTCGCCGTTGTATTTGCGGGCAACGTGGATGTGTGTGCCGGTGGAAACGCCGCCCTCGCAGGAGGGGTGGCCGATTTTATCGTCTTTTTGCAGGACTGTGCCGGCTTTGACTTTGTCGTGGTTGCTGATGTGCAGGAAGAGCAGCACCCAGCCGGTTTCTTCGTGGCCGTCGCCGTCGAGGTCGAGGATGACCACGCCGTCGCCGGTGCGGGCCACGACGCCGGGAGCCGGGGCGACGACCCATTTGTCCGATTTGGCGCAGCCGGTCTCGATGGCGCCGGGGGCAAAGTCGATGGCGGCCATTGCGCCTTTGCGTTCCCAGGCCGAGTGCGGGCCGCCGGTATAAGCCCAGACCTGGCCTGGCTGGAAGGGCAGGCTGAGTTCGGGCTGGGTCAGGCCGGGCGGGAAGAGCGGCTCGATGACATTGGCCTGCGGCCAGGGGTCGCCGAACATTTCGGCGTAGAGCAGCGGGAAGGCGGCGACGGTTTGCAGCCAGGATTCGCGGTTGCGGGTTTTCGAAAAGAAATACATCAGCCCGGCGGTTGCGGCGTTGAGCGAGGGTGACAGGCGAATGCTGGAGCCGTCGTCGAAGGTGATTTCGGTCAGGTCGCCGTTGCGCCAGCCGTAGTAGCCAATCGAAAGTTCCCCGGCGGCCCACATCATCTGGCGGTACAGGCCTTTGTAGTGAATGTCCACGTTGCCGAGCGGGTACTCGTCCTGGGCGAAGGTGGTCGGGGTTCCGCGCACCCAACGGCTCTCGAATTCGATGATTGCCAGCAACAGGCGCGGATGCAGGGAGTTGTCCTGGGCGATGCGTTGGACGGCCTGGGCGCCGGTGGTGGTTCCGTTGCTCATCAGGTATTCGCTGTGGCGTGAGAGATAGCCCCCGGCGTTGGCGACATATTGAATGGTATCGAACCCGACTGCGGAGGGGGAGAGCACAAATTCGCTGTCTGGCAGCATCAGGCCGTTGCTGGTGCGCTCGGACGGCAACTGGTCGGGGACGAGCAGGACGGTGCCGGGGTCGAGCAGGACGTGCGCTTCAGGCAGCACGACATCGGAGATAATTTGTTCGACTTTTGTCCCGGCGCGCCTGGCCACGATTTCGAGGGTGTCGCCGCTGCGGGCGCGCAGGAAGAGCATCGGCCCTTCGCTGTTGACTGGCGGCAGGGTCGGCATGGGCGGCGCATCGGGGGTCAGGGTGTCGGAGAGCGGCAGCACCGTTTGTGGGGTGGCGGTCAGGGTGGGCGTGATGGTTGGGACGAGGGCGTAGGTGATGCGGGTCGGGGTCGGGATGGCGGGGCCGGGCGGGGTCGGTGTGGCGACATCTCCCCACAGGCCGCCGCCGGGAGCGCCGCAGGAAGCCGTGAAGAGCACCAGCAGGAGGAGTTGCGCCAGTTTTTTCATCGATGTTTAGGGGCGTTGGATTTGGTTGATGGGGCCGACGGTTTCCCAAGCTTGCAGGCTGATTCCGTCTTTGTCGAGCCAGCCATCGTATTCGATGCCGTCGCCGCGCACCACCCAGCCGTCCATGATGAAGTTCAGGCTGGCATGGTCGGCGGCAATCCACATGCCGTTGTAGCGGCGGGCAATGTGCAGGTGGGTGGCGTTCGAAAATCCGCCTTCGCAGGATGGATGCCCGATGCGTTCCCCGGCGCGGACGAACTTGCCGACCGGAACGCGCTCGCTGCGGTCGACGTGCATGTAGAGGATGGTCCAGCCGGTTTGTTCGAGGCCGTCCCCGTCCAGGTCCTGAACGACCACGCCGTTTTCAGAGCGGACAATCAGCCCGTCGGCGATGGCAGTGACCCAGGCCTGACTGAGGATGCAGCCCTGCGGTTCGCCTGGCGGGGCGAAGTCGATGGCGGCCCAGGCCGAGCCGCTGTCCCAGCCGCCGTGCGGGCCGCCGGTGTATGTCCAAACCTGTCCCGGCTCGAAGGGCAGGATGAAGGTCGGCTGTTTCAGGTTTTCGGGGATTAACGGCTCGATGGCCCAATCGAAGGGATATCCGAACATTTTGCTGTAGGTGGCGTACAGGCCGTTGGCGCCGGTGTCGATGCGCCAGGAGGCTTGGTCGTCGAGTTTGGCAAACAGGTTTTGCACACCGGCTGTCCCGGCGTTGATTCCGGGCTGGGGCGTAATCAGCGCGCCGTCGGTCAATCGCCAGTTGCTGACCCTGCCATCGCGCCAGCGGTAAAAGCCTTCGTTGAGTTTGTCGGCGGTCCAGGCCAGTTGGCGGTACAGGCCGATGCGGGTATCGTCGATGTAGCCGATGGGGTTGTCGAGCGTTGAGGCCGCCGGGTTGGGATTGGTAACCCACTGGCTGCGATATTCCAACACAGCCAGCAACAGGCGCGGATTGACCGAGTAGTTCTGGGCGATGCGGCGGACGACCTGCGCCCCGCTCAGGTACTCGCCTTCGACTTCCTGGTTGTAATAGGCCAGGTATCCGCCCTGCTGGCGCACATAAGCCTCGATGTTGAGCAGGGTGCCGAGCGGCGAATAGACCAGTTCTGAATCGGGGATGATTTTGAAATAATCGGACGAAGCCGCCTGGGCTGCGGCCAGGGTGTCGGCAACCGATTCGGGCGCAACCGGGATGACCAGTATGTCGCCGGGATAAATGATGGAGGTGTAGATGTTCAGGTTATTCGCTTCGGCCAGTTCCTCGGCGGTGATGCCGTAACTCTGGGCGATTTTCCCCAGGAAGTCGCCAGGCTGGACGGTGTACGTCACCGGGCCGGGGGTTGGAGTGCCGCCGATGCTGAGTATTTCAGGTGAGAGCGGTGTAAAGGTCGGCAGGACGAGTTTCACGTCCGGCGTTGGACTGGCGATGGCTTCCCCGGCGGCGCGGGTGGGCGGCAGGTAGGTCTGCACCGGGGCCAGGGTTGGCAGGGAAACGTTGGCCGGGGCCATCGGCGTGAAGGAGGTATCGACCGGGGCGCTGCGGGTGCAGCCTGAAAATAACAGGCCGAGAAAAAGGGTTAAGGTCAGGATGCGGACATTCATAGGATGATTTTACCAAAGGACATTGCTTTGATTCATCCCAACATCCTTGGTTTTACAATTTTCACCCTATGCCGGATATAAAAATACATCTTGTATATTAAGCGACATTCGCTAGAATTATTTTATAGCTTTTAAAGTTCTTTAGAAATTTCCGCGTCTTCTTTACGGCAAATGTCAGAGAACCGCTTTTAATGTTATCTATTCGGGAGACAAAATGAAAAAACGTGCCTGGGTTTTGTTATTATTGATATTTCTGGCTTTTGGCTTGCTTTCTCCTGCCTACGGCCAGGCCGGAAGCGCCCAAATCAGCCTGTTGGGTCGTGAAGGCCAGCCGCTTTCGAGTTTGGTGGATGGAAATATTGCCCGATTGCGCATCGAATTGCCCTCGCCGGTGAATGCAGAAACGCGGGCGGATTTTCTCCTTTCCGGGGCCACGCTTCCCGTTGCCGGGTGTACCGTTAAATCTGCTCAATCCACCTGTGAATCTGAACCGTTCGCCACCCTGGGCTGGTACTGGGGCACGGATGGCAGTGCGCAGCCTCGGCGTTTGCTCTCTGTTCTCGTAAATGGAACCCAGGCTGAGGGCAGTCTGACCGTGAACGTCGTCCCGCGCCCGGTGGTGATGGTACATGGCTTCAATGCCGATTTCCGCACCTGGGATTCTTATCTTGGCCCGCAGGGTTACCTGGCCGAACTGGGCGTGAGCGGCTTTGCCGTGGGTGACGGCCAGGTGAGCGGGGTCATGAAAACGGGCAGTTTCAGCGAACCTTTTGCCCGAACCAACAGCATTGCCCAAAATGCGGTTATTTTGTCTGAGTATATCGACAATGTGCAGGAAGTCACCGGGGCCGAAAAGGTTGATTTGCTGGTGCATAGCATGGGGGGCATGATCTCGCGCTACTATCTTGACAGGCTGATGACCGGAGATGACGTGGCCCAATTGATTATTCTCGGCACACCGATGGCGGGTTCGTCTTGCGCCGCGCTGCCCGCCGCGCTGGGGATGATGCTGCCCGCCACTCTCGAAATCCAACCGGGATACATGGTCGGGGTCTTCAACCAGCAAATCGTCCGCAGGCAAGGCGTACCCTTCCATGCCCTGGCCGGGACGAAATTGCTCGATGCGGTTCAGTCTCCCTGCACCCCGGTTCCGTCTGATGTGGTTGTTACCGTAGACAGCGTCAGGGCCATCCCCATGCCGGTGGCCGAGATTGCCCTGCTGCACACCGAGTTGAATACTTCGAGAAACGTGTTCGACGAGTTTGTCACGCCTTTGCTTAAAACTCCGCCGGGAGAATTTGACGCCGCTGCTGACCCGCCCGCCGGGTCGAACGCATCTGTTTCAACCCAGTTTTCGCAGATATTTACCGGGCACATCGAACCGGGCCAGACCCGCGAGTTGGTCATTCCAATCGATGCCAATGTAACCGTGGCCAACTTTGCCCTGTTCGATAGTTCGCGCTCGATGGAAGTCACTGTCACGGGCGCAAGCGGCAACCAGATTGCGCTGGACCCGGTCACAAATGGCCTGGTGCGCGTGGACGATCCTTCCACGATGGTTTACCTGGGCTATGGTTTCAACCAACCCAACCCCGGCCAGTGGGTCGTGACCCTGCGAACCACAGCATCCACCCCGCCCGGCGG
This sequence comes from Anaerolineales bacterium, assembly GCA_020060235.1. GTDB lineage: Bacteria > Chloroflexota > Anaerolineae > Anaerolineales > Villigracilaceae > UBA8950. Next base: position 8,861 of record JAGVAO010000046.1, read on the forward strand.
CGCAGATTTTGCCCTGGCGGCCCAGTTCAATGGCGGGGCGCAGCTTGTCGCCAGCCAGGATAAAACCATTCCAAGCCTGGGGGAGGCCGTCAACATCCGCGCTGCGCTGACGGCGGCAGGCGAATCCATCCCATTACAAACCGCCCGGTTGATTTTACGCAAACCAGACGGCAGTGTCGAAACGTTGGAGATGAATATCGAGGACGGCGAGGCGCTGTTGACAGTCAGGCCATTTTTAAGCGGTATTTACGGCCTTGAAATCGCTGTCACCGCCCAATCGACAGATGGCTTTAATGTTGACCGGGCCGCCTTCCTGACCTTTGAAGCCCAGCCATCGGTCTTGCAAATCCGTTTGGTTCAGGTTCTGATGATTTGCGGATTGATGCTTGCTGTTGTCTTACTGGCATTGCTGGTCTTGATGGTTTTACTCCAGCGCCGAAAAAAGGCATAAATTTTCCCCGGCAGGTTTTCCTCTTGAACAAATCTTCGATACCGGATACAATTCGGTTAACAACCCAACGGGGAGCCTGCCCAACAGGCTGAGAGGAGCGTAATTCGCTCGACCCGCAGAACCTGATCCGGTTAGTACCGGCGTAGGGATGACTGTTCGCCTTCTGCTCACATCCTCCCAACGCCGGGGAGGATGTTTTTTGTTTTAGGACACGGATTTCGCGGAGTTTTTCATGGTGATTGCTCCGTGTCCGAAAGAAGAAGGTTTTATGCCCCGCGCAATTCTATTCGCCAACGGCGACCTGCCCAGCCCGGAACCCGCCCGCCGGCTCGTCCGCCCCGACGACATTTTAATTGCTGCCGACGGCGGCGCGCGCCATGCCCTTGCGCTTGGATTAATTCCCTCGGTTCTTGTCGGCGACTTCGACTCGCTCACCGACGAAGAACTGGACAAATTCTCCCGCGCCGGGGCCAGCCTGCATCGCCACCCGCCAGCAAAGGACGAAACCGACCTCGAACTGGCCCTCGATTACGCCCTGAAAATTGGTTATACCCCGATTCTCATCCTGGGCGCGTATGGCGGACGCCTTGACCAGTCTCTCGGTATTCTCGGCCTGCTCTCCGCGCCAAAGTGTATTGAAGCCAACGTCCGCGCTGATGACGGGCAAACGGAAGCCTTTTTTATCAGCCAACAGGCTGAAATCTACGGCGCGCCCGGCGATACCGTTTCCCTGCTGGCCTGGGGTAAACCCGCCAAGGGTGTAACTACTCAAAATTTGAAATATCCCCTCGATGATGAAACCCTGTCCCCGCATCGCACGCGCGGCGTCAGCAACGTCATGACCGCTGAAAAAGCCAGCGTTTCGCTTAAAAGCGGTTTGCTGCTTTGTGTTCATATCCGTAGCCAGTTTTGATTAACCATAGCAACTGTCATTTCGAGCCGCTACGCGGCGAGAAATCTTAATCTGTGTATAAGATTTCTCAGTCGCCGCTATGCGGCTCCTTCGAAATGACATTCAACACTTTTATAGGAGACCAACCCATGAAAAAACTCTCACTTATCATCACCATAACCCTATTCACAATTATCACAGCCTGCGCACCACAACCATCCGATTCTCCAACCCTTCAACCTTTAGACCCTGCACTGAGCGGAGCCGAAGGCGAAGTCGAAGTGCTAACCATCATGACCCACGACTCCTTCGCCATCAGCGAAGATGTCGTCCTGGCCTTTGAAGAAACCAACAACGCCAAAGTCACCTTCCTGCAAAGTGGCGACACCGGCGCGGCGCTCAACAAAGCCATCCTGAGCAAATCTGCGCCGCTGGCCGACTTGTTCTACGGCGTAGACAACACCTTCCTCTCCCGCGCCCTCGATGCCGACATCTTCGAGGCGTACAACTCACCCCTGCTGGCCGAAATCCCGGCTGAATTCCAGTTCGACCCGCAAAACCGCGCCCTGCCCGTCGATTATGGTGACGTGTGCATCAACTACGACAAAGCCTGGTTCGCCGAAAACAACCTGCCCGTCCCGCAAAGCCTCGACGACCTGACCCAGCCCGAATACAACGGCCTGCTTGTCGTCCAGAATCCGGCCACCTCCTCGCCCGGCCTGGCCTTCCTGCTTGCTACCATCGAACGCTACGGCGAAGACGGCTACCTTGACTACTGGCGCGCACTGCGAGAAAACGGCGTCGTGGTCGTCGATGGCTGGAGTACCGCCTATTACACCAACTTCAGCGCCTCCTCTGGCAAAGGCCCACAGCCGATGGTTGTCTCTTACGCCTCCAGCCCCGCCGCCGAAGTCATCTATGCCAGCGAACCCCTCACCGACGCCCCAACCGCCTCCATCCTCGACGGCTGCTATCGCCAGGTCGAATTTGTCGGCATCCTGAAAGGCACCCAAAATCGCGCCCTGGCCGAAAAATTCATCGACTTCATGCTCAGCCCCCAATTCCAGGCCGACATGCCGCTCAACATGTTTGTCTATCCGGTCAACCCCGCCGCCGAACTGCCCGAAGCCTTCCTCCAGTACGCCCAAACCGCCCCCAATCCCGCCCGCCTCGACCCCGCCGACAAGCGCGAGCAGTGGATTCAGGATTGGACGGACGCGGTGCTTCGATAGTCGAACCTCGATACTCGTTATTCGAAC
>JAGVAO010000177.1 GCA_020060235.1 Anaerolineales bacterium
GAATAAGATAATCCTACCATTTCAGGGGGATTTTGTCTAATTAACTTCCAAAAGTTGGGAGATTTTGCCAGCCACACCGGCCAGGCTCGAGACCCCGGCAAAGGCGCGCCGGGCCGCAGGCGGGCCAACCAGCAGCAGCGGCACCGGGTTGGGGGTGTGGCGGCGGGTCGAAAGGTCTTCCAGGTTGCCGTGGTCGGAGGTCAACAGGAACAGGTCGTTGTCCATATCCCAGGCTTCGAGCAGCCCGGCCAGCACACTGTCGAATTGTTCGAGCAGCGCCAACGCGGCGGGCATATCCTGCTGGTGTCCTGCGTAGTCGCTCATCCAGTACTCGAAGAACGAGAAATCGAAGCTGCGCGCCAGGTCAGCCAGTCGCTGGCCAGCCTGGGACGGAGTCAACAGCGGCGTGCCCGGCAAACGCAGACGCTCGCGCCAGCCAGCGGCGGTGAAATCGGCAGAAATGGCCCGCCCGGCCAACAGGTCTTCCTGCGTAAAAAAGGGCAGGCTGGCCCTGGCAACCGCCAGTGGAATGGCCGAATACAGGCGTTTGCCTGAAGATATACCGGCGAAATATGCCGGCGGATAGGCATTGAGCAGGGCAGCCCGTTTTCCGGCGCGGCTGACCCGTCCGAACAGTCCGCCATCTTCGAGAAAGCGGGCAACTTCGGGATTGGGCTTTGGCCCGTAATGATAGCCCAGGTGAGCCGGGACATTTTCACCCGTCAGCAGTACCGCCTGCCCGGTGGCCGACTGCGGCAGGCCGGGGACTCCCAGCCCGGCATCCAGCCGGAGCAGGTCAGCTTTGGGGCCGAGGAAGGGCGCGCCCGACGCAAGCAGCCTGCCGCCGCCCAGCAGGGATGTCAGGGCGGGCATTTGCGCGGCGGCAAAGGGGTTGATTTCCACATCGTCAGCGCCGAGACCGACGCCGTCCAGGAACAGGAAGAGAATACGCATGTTTGCTTTCAGGGAGATTAGGAGCGCGGGGAGAGCCAGAACCATGCGGAGCGGCGCCCGGTCGGGTCGAGACCGTCCTGGCGCTTGCGCAGGTCGAACAGTTCTTCAAAGCGGGCCAGGTCTTGCTCCGCAATGCCCAGGGCTGCCGAGGAGTCTTTTTTGTGCCTGGCATACAACAGCCAGGTTCCGCCGGGGACGAGGATGCGGCTTATCGTTTTTAAGTACACAGGCCGCAGGGTGGCGGGCAGCCCGTGAAAACAGCCGATGTCGAGCACCAGGTCGAAAGGCCCAATCGCTTCGGGCAGGCGGGTAACGTCATCCATCAAAAAAGTAACCTGCGCGTTTTGCTGGCGAGCTTTCTCGCGGGCGCGTTCGATGGCAAGTTTGGCAAAATCGACGCCGGTGACATGCCAGCCATTTTGGGCCAGAGTGATGGCATTGGTGCCGGTTCCGCAGCCCAGGTCGATGGCGCGCCCCGGCGGGTTGTCGCGGATGAACTGCCACAGTTCGGGCGGGGTGATGCCGCTGTCCCAGGGCGGGCGGCGGATTGCGTACCACAGGTTATACAAAAATCGTTGCAGGAAACTCATCATTATTGGGCGGGTAATTCTGCACGCAGTTGGGCCTCGTCAAAAGAGCCAATAATGCGCCAGCGCTCATTGCCGTTGGCGTCGAAGTAAACAAAAGTCGGGGTGTACTGAAAGCCGTAAACCGGGGCCAACTGCATCCCGGCTTCTTCCTGGGCATTGATACGCAGGATAATGAGCCGCCCGGCGAACTCCTCTTCGAGGGCGTCGATGGTCGGCTTGAGGGCAATACAGACAACGCAATACGGCGATTGGAATTCGAGCAGCACGGGTGTCCCCTGACCTATCATGGCCTGCACTTCGGCGGCTTCGCCCATCAGTTCGGTTTGAACCGGGCGCAGGTAAAGGTAAAGCGCAAGGATGCCGACCACAATCGCCCCCAGGGCCAGCACTTCGGGCAGGCGCGGCTTGTTGCGAAAAAGCACGAAGCCGACCAGGATGAATAAAATCAGGACAACCCAGACAGCAGAATAGTATTGCATACCGTCGAACATCGTATTACTCCTAATGGTTATATGACAGATGATGTGACGAATAACACTTTGACAATTAGACCGACTTCTCTTAAAATTCACGGGCTTGTTCGCATACCCAGTATTTATATTACAATGATGACCCGGCTTCGCCAGGTCAAAAGTCATCAAAATCTATTTAGAAAGGTATAGCCTCCATGAAAGAGTATACCACCGAGTTCCTTCGCAACATTGCACTGGTCGCCCACGGCGGCGCCGGTAAGACAATGATGGCGGAGGCTTTTTTGCATTTCTCCGGCGCAACCACCCGCCTGGGGAAAGTGGAAGACGGTACTTCGGTTTCAGATTATGACGAGGAAGAAATCAGGCGCAAGATTTCGCTTTACACAAGCGTGCTGCCGGTGGAACACCGCGACCATAAAATCAACCTGCTCGACGCGCCCGGCTTTACCGATTTCGTGGGTGAAATGATTTCAGCCCTGAGCGTGGCCGACAGCGCAATTGTGCTGGTCGATTCGGTCGCCGGGGTCGAAGTCGGCACCGAAATTGCCTGGCGCTACTGCGACCAGTTCAAACTTCCGCGCTTTGTAGTCATCAACAAAATGGACCGCGAAAACGCCGACTTCGCCAAGTCTTACCAGGCGGTCGAGACGTTTGCCCAGGCCAACGATGCGCGCCTGGTCAAGGCCCAACTTCCCTGGGGCGAAAAACTGGATTTCAAAGGCGTCATCGACCTGATTTCGATGAAAGCCTACAGTGGGGATGGTAAGACCGCCCAGGACATCCCGGCTGAATACAAGGACGCCGCCGACGAAGCCCGCATGACCCTGGTCGAGGCTGCCGCCGAAGGCGACGACACCCTGATGGAAAAATTCTTCGACAGCGGCGATTTGACGCAGGACGAGCTGCTTCAAGGCTTGCGCGGCGTTGTCCAGTCCGGCGTGTTCATTCCGGTCTTTGTCTCTGCCGCCGGGCATGAAAAAGGCGTCGGCCCGCTGCTGAATGCCATCGTCGACCTGATGCCCAACCCGGCCCAACGCCCGGCTGTCAAGGTTCAGGGCAAGGGCGGCGAGGAAGAACTGAGCGCCACCAACGCCGGGCCGACCGCCGTCTACGTCTGGAAAACCACCGCCGACCCGTTTGTCGGCAAACTGACCTATTTCAAAATCATCTCTGGCAGCATGGCCGCCGACGTCCACCTGTGGAACCAGACCCGAAGCGCCGACGAGCGTATGGCCGGGCTGCACCTGCAGCGCGGCAAGGAACAAATCGCCGTCAAGACCGTCCACGCGGGCGATATTGCCGTAGTCTCCAAGCTGAGCGTGACCGTCACCGGCGACTCGCTGTGCGAGAAGAACCGCCCGCTGACCGTCCCCGCCCCGCAGTACCCGGCGGCCCTCTACCGCGTGGCGGTCGCCCCCAAGACCCAGGCCGACGCCGCCAAGATTTCGAGCGTGCTGACCCGCCTGTGCGAAGAAGACATGACCCTTTCGTGGTACAACGAAACTTCGACCCGCCAGACCATCCTGCAGGGCATGGGCGACCAGCACATCGATGCCGCCGTGCACCGCGCCCAGGCTAAATTCCAGGTCGGAATCCTGACCGAGGAGCCGAAAGTCCCGTACCGCGAAGGCATCACCCGCAAGGCCAGCGCCCAGTATCGCCACAAGAAACAAAGCGGCGGCTCGGGCCAGTTTGGCGAAGTTCACCTGCGCATCGAACCCCTGCCCGAAAGCGACTTCGAGTTCACCGACGAGCTGGTCGGCATGAACCTATCCAAGTCTTATCTGCCGCCGATTGAAAAAGGCATCCGCGCCGCGCTGGACCAGGGCGTTTACGCCGGTTACCCGATGAGCAACGTCAAGGTCATCGTCTACGACGGCAAGGAACACCCGGTCGACTCGAAGCCGATTGCCTTCGAAACCGCCGGGCGCGAGGCCTTCAAACTGGCTGTGCACGAAGCCGGGCCGGTTTTGTTCGAGCCGATTATGACCGTCCGCGTGACTGTGCCGGACGCCAACATGGGCGATGTAATGGGCGACATGAACTCCCGCCGCGGACGGGTGCAAGGCACCGAATCGGAGCGCGGCCAGACGATTGTCAACGCGCACGTGCCGCTGGCCGAAATGCTCAAGTACACCACAGAACTACGCTCGCTGACCGGCGGACGCGGCTACTTCACGATGGAATTCGACCACTACGATGTCGTCCCGACCCACCTGGCCCAGCCCATCATCGACGCGCACAAGAAGGAAATGGAAGCCAAGAAGGAAGAGTAGGCTTTCAAGTAATACAAATCAAAACAGGATGCCCTTACCAGGTGGCATCCTGTTTTTTTATTGCAGTGAAGAATTTATGGCGAAATATTGATTTTGACATCACCCAACGCAGCCTGGATGGCGTACCCATCGGCGTCGGCCAGGATGACCCCATCGGGCGCGGCAGGGGTTTCTCGAAAGCGGATAAGCGCCGTTCCGCTGGCCCTGGCACGCAACGTGACCTGGAGCAGCGCCCCGCTGCCCTGGGCGGGCGGTCTGTCCATCTGGGCAGCGGCGTAATCAATCGTCCCGGCAGCGTTGTCGAAGGTTTCCTGGACGAGGAAATCGGGCTGCAAGAAACCGCCAGGCTGGATGGAAACCACCTCGAGCAGGGCCGGGTCGAAAGACAGGTGCGTCTCAAAGGCCGTCAGGCCGCTGACACCCTCAACTTGTAATATCAGTATGAAGGTCTCACCAACCTTGACCGAATTCGAACTGGCAAGCAGATTCAAAACAGTGCCGTCGTTCGTAGTCGTTTCGGTTGCGCAGGCGGGCAACAACAGGATACTGAGCGCAAGCAAAAAGTGCAGAAATCTCATCTCGTGCAACCCTACGGAATACACAACTTCTGGCCGGTGTAAATCAGGCGCGGGTTGGCAATCCCATTGGCTATCGCAATTTCGACATACGAGACCCCATAGTTGACGCCAATCCGGTAAAGGGTTTCGCCAGCACGCACGATATGATAGTAGCGGCATGAAACAGGCTTGGATGTCGGGACAGGCGTCGCGGTGGCCGTGGGCGTGACAGTCACGCCCGGCTGAATTGTCGGGGTCGCCGCGGGGGCGGATGCGTCAAACTGCGCCTTGCACACTGGGCCGGAGGGGATGTTCGACCACGCAACGTTGGGGATGGTCAGCTTCTGGCCGGGGAAGATGATGTAAGGCCACCAGATACCGTTAGTACTCGCAATGGAAAATGGATAGACCTTGTAAGCGCGCCCGATACAGTACAACGACTCGCCCCAACGTACGGTATGAACTCTGTTCACCGGGGCCGTGGTCTCGGTCGGTGTTGGAGTCGGAGGCGTAGATGTGGA
>JAGVAO010000160.1 GCA_020060235.1 Anaerolineales bacterium
CAAATGAGTAAACCTACAACGAGATAGCACGAATTGCCAGCATTGCTCCTGCAAAACTTTCATCATCTTCTCATTTGCTCCCGAAAGGAGGCACAAAATGCCAACAAAAAATTCTGCAACGGCCCGAATATTATTCAAAAATCGGCTGATGAAACATAAGTTTGCCAGGCTCATGGAAGTCGGCGAAACAGTAGAGACCCTGCTCACATATAACGCTGCGCCAGCTCGGTTTTTAGCGCGGATAGGCTTTCCAATACGCGCGCTTGCTATACTGCAAACAGTTAAGACGGTCTCACTCCTGAAATTTTTAACGAGGGTAATCCTGAAAAACAACCTACTTGCGTACACCATCGTCCAAGCCTGGATGGAGGAACGAAATATGTACCTTGTATCCGCAGAACCGAGTGTTCTTGCAAGTAACGAATAAACACAGCCAAGATTTCAGATAGCAGGTAACGCTCAATACGAGCGTTGCCTGCCTTTTATTTTGATGGCAAAAATGTAATGTGCATTCATGGGCTATGTTTGTTCAGTCATTATTGAAATTCTCGCTTTACAATTATTGTATATTTTTGTAAAATAAAAGCATGAACACCTTCCCCCGAACCATCTTCCCGGCCCTGAAAGACGCCCTGGCTGACCAACGCGCCATCGTGATTACCGGTATGCGCCGCACCGGCAAAACGACATCCCTGCGCTGGCTGTTGGAGCAGGTCGATTCAAATAACAAAATCTACCTCGACCTGGAGCGGCTCGACCAGCGCGCCGTCTTTGAAGAGAGCAATTACGACCTGGTGCTGGATTACCTGCGCAACCGCGGGCTGGACAGCACTCAGCCAATGACGGTGGCCCTGGATGAAATCCAGTACATCCCCAACCTGCCGAGCGTGGTCAAGTATTTGCGCGACAATTACAACATCAAGTTCTTGTTGAGTGGGTCAAGTTCCTTTTACCTGAAAAACTATTTCAGCGAGTCGTTGGCCGGGCGCAAGGTCGTCTTCGAGATGTTCCCACTCAGCTTTGGCGAGTTTCTCGGCTTTCGCGGGGTGCCGTTCCGCCTGCGCGAGAACCTGGCTGAGATGCGCTTTGACCCGCATGAGTACGAACGCCTCAAGGGGTTGTACGAAGAATATGTAACCTTCGGCGGTCTTCCGGATGTCGTCCTGGAGGCCCGTCCGCAGGCGCGGCGCGACATCTTGAGCGATATTTTCTCGTCCTACATTAACATCGACGTACGCGCCCTGGCCGATTTCCAGAAAATCGGCGAATTACAGCAACTCCTGCGTCTGCTGGCCCTGCGGATTGGGAACAGACTGGACGTCAGCAAACTCGCATCGGCCACCGGCCTCTCCCGCCCAACGGTGAACCAGTACCTGGACTTCCTGGAGATGACCTACGTCATTCGCCGCCTGCCGGCCTTTGCCGGAGGCGACAAGCCCACAGCACTGGCAAAGAAACTGTACTTCTGCGACAACGGCATTGCCAGCGTACTGGCCACCATCAGCGAGGGAGCTGCTTTTGAGAATGCGGTTTGCAACCAGTTGCGGCCTTATGGCAGGTTGAATTACCTGGCAAAGGGCAGCGAGTATGAGGTTGATTTCATCCTGACGCGCGAGGAGCGCTCTGCTGGCCTGGAGGTCAAGTATCACCCCATTCAATCAGACGTCCAGAAACTCAAGCGCATCGCTGCCAAACACGGCCTGGGCGAATCCTGGCTGGTGGGCAAGTATCCGACGCCGGGCTTCTCCGATTTCATCTGGGGCGGGTCGATTTTCTAATTTTCAGCGGTGGTTGAGAACCATCATATAATAGCAGCATGGACAAACTTCACGATTTAGCCGAACGACTGCGCTCGGTGAAACACTTTCAGCATTTGCCGATACATGAAGTCGTCAACATCGTCGCCGCCGGGCAGGTACAGAAAATTCGGGAAGGGGATATCATCTTCCTGGAAGGCGGCAGCGGCGCGGGAATGCACGTCCTGATAAGCGGCCTGGTGCACCTGTGCAAAATTGGCCCGCAGGGACAGGAAAACATCATCAAAGTTGTGCATCCAGTGACAATGTTCAATGAAGTAACCGTGTTGGACGGCGGCGAAAACCCGGTTTGCGCCCGGGCGGCACAAGATTGTCTGGTGTGGCGGATAGGCTATGAGCCATTCCAGCGCCTGCTGATGCGGCATCCTGAAATATCGCTCGGACTGCTGAAGGTGCTGGCCGCCCGCAACCGGCAGTTGATTGCCCATTACGCCGATTTATCATTCCGGCCTGTGCTGGCGCGGGTGGCGAAATTACTACTGGAACTGAGTGAAAACGGACAGCGCAACATCCAGCGGCGCGAACATTCCATCAGCCAGATGGCCGCCCGGATTGCCAGTGTTCCCGAAGCCGTCAGCCGCGCACTGGGGGAACTGGCGCGACGCGAAATCATCTTCTCCACCCGCACCGAAATTCGCATACTCAATGCCAAACTGCTGGGGGAAACCGCGCAGATAGAGTCGCTCGTCCTGGAATAGGAATCCTGAACGCTGCTAACGAACCGGGCATTGGTCAAATGCCCGGTTTATTTTTTAATTGGTTCACAGGATTTGCCGTGAAGAGTACCTTATCGCGGAAATTCTTAAAGAGCCACCGTCAACTTGATAAAAGTCAAAGACTTTCCCTAGCGTTTGTGATAACTTGAACAAAGAGATACCCTATCAAGGAGCGCGTTATGCAGTTCATACAAACTCGTTTCAACTACCTGTTCAACTCGACCAAAGGGCTGATTCTTGTCGCCGTAGCCATGATTGGCATGGTGACAGCCGTGTGGGGAATGCTCTCCGGCCCAGTGGCCGAAATGGGCGTGCGTGAAGTGGTGATCAAGGCCCTGGGCATGCAGCTGGTGCAGGCCGAGCGCGAGGGGCGCATCATCATCCTGTATCATGCCATTGCAATGGCGGTGGTTGCCATCGAAGTCTATATGATTAACGGCCTGCTGGCCCTCAAACCCATCTACAAAACCGCCACCAATGCCTTGATGACGGTCGGCTACCTGCTCTCGATGATTTTCGGTCTGGCCTTTGCCTATTTCGGGCAAAACTGGGCGTTTCATGGCTTATTTATCGCCGGGCAAACCCTGATTTTCTTTGCCGGGGTCTTGCTGGCGATTGCGCTCTGGCCGTGGAGCGCGCCGCGCATCACCGACAAGGACTACGCCCACACCCCCGGCGGACTCGACCTGGAGCGCGCCGCCTTCTTTACAATGGCCATGGCAACGCTCGGCTCGGCGCTTTTCGGGGCCATCCCTGGCGCATATTTTGGCAACGGCTTCGAAGCCTTCCTGGCCGAAGACATCATCCGCTCGCCCGATAAAACCCTGTTCATGAAATCCATCATCGGCCATCTGCACATCATGCTGACCCTGATTGCAATTGCCATCACCCTCATCGTTGGGCGCTGGCTCGATTTCAAAGGCATCCTGCACAAAATCGCCATGCCCTTGATGATACTCGGCACAATTGTCATCTCCGTCGGCGCGTGGTCGGTGGTGGTGGTTGCCTGGGCGCACACCATTATTTATGTCGGGTCAGTGCTGGTCATGCTGGCCGCGCTCATGCTGGTCATTTTCGGCTGGCGCAAATTTATCCACGAAGGAACAGCGGGCATCGAAAAACCAACCATCGGTCAATAATTCGCCGCCTTGCTGCATGACCCCTTGCGCTTTGGCCCGCTCTGGCAGATGGTCTACATGAACTTTGTCGTCAGCGGGGTGGGCATCTTCATGGCCATCAAATTAAGGACAATCATGCGCGTCATGCCCTGGCGCGAGGAGCGCATCACGCTCACCGGTCACTGGCACATCTTGAGCGCCATCATCGCCACCATCATCCTGCTCTATTATGGCGACATGGTCGGGCTGAAAGGCAAAATTCGCCAGTGGTACGGCTGGAGCATTATCGTCCTCTCCAACATTGCCTTTGCCGCCGTGACCGTTTTCGAACTAAAAAGTTTGTTCGTCAGCGAAGCCGAGCAACAGCCGCTGGTCAACCTGCTGATGATACTGACCGACATCGGGCTGGGCATGATTCTGGTCATCCTTGCCATGCTGTTGATTTGGCGGCTGGTGGATTTGTTCAAAGAACGCGGTCGCTGGCGCGAAGAACAGGAACACGAACTGAATCAGGAGGTGAAATGATGACCGTCCGAATCGCCCTGACCCTCAGCCTGCTGACCGTTTTACTGGCCGGCTGCGCCGCTGTCGATTTGAACGCCCCGATTCCGGTCTACGAAACAGGCATCGATCCTGATTCCTGGGCGCTTGTCCCCGCTGGCGAATTTCTCTCCGGGCGGACGGCGGTCCCGACTTTCATCGAGTACGACTACGAAATGATGGTCACCAACGTCACCGTCAGACAGTACTCGGCTTATTTGACGGAAGCCGTGACCGGTCAGCGTGTGACCCGCGAGGGGGAAGCCATCCTCGGCTTTTATCCCGGCGATGTCTTCCGCGAAGTCAAACATGAAAAAGAAATTGCCGCCGGAGATTGGCTGCACATCCAACTGGATGACCCCTCGGTGCGGCTGTCCTGGGACGGCGAAAAATTCATCCCCACCCCCGGCTATGAAAATCACCCAATGACAATGGTGACGTGGTTCGGGGCCAAAGCCTATTGCGATACCTACGGCTGGCGGCTGCCGACTGCGCTGGAATGGGAAAAAGCCGCGCGCGGCACAGACGGGCGCCCCTTCCCCTGGGGCGAGGAAATCACCCGCGAACACGCCAACTACTACGCCAGCCGCGACCCCTTCGAGGAGATGTCCAGTTTTGGCTCGCGCACTTCGCCAGTCGGTTTCTACAACGGCAAAACCTACGACGGATACGCAACCCACAACAACGCCAGCCCCTACGGTATTTACGACCTGGCGGGCAACGTTTGGGAATGGGTCGGCGATGTTTACCCCGGCCAGCACAACCGTTATATGTATGGCGGCTCGAAAGACACTTACGAGATGAACCTGCGCGCCTGGGTAACCAACAACGCCACCCCCGTCTATTACAGCCCCGGTGTCGGATTCCGCTGCGTGAGGGAATAGGTGTCGGGTGTCGGGCAGCAATTCTCAATCTGGCTGTGTAGCGCCGCCTGAAGGCGGCGAATCGCAGGCTACATTGTGCTGTGCAAAGCCCGCGCTACATGTTCAAATCCGGCTCATTTGGTTTCATATTAAGAATTGCTGGGTGTCAGGTGTCAACAAATGGAAGAAACGATGAATGCGATTAAGTTAAAAATCTCGCTCTATTTACCGCTAATTAAATCCCTGCAAACCGGCTTGCTGCTGGTGACAGGCGTGGCCGGGTATATGAGCGCGCGCTGTCCGATTTTGAGTTGGGAAACCCTTGCAGGGCTGGTTAGCAGCCTGTTTTTCGCCATCAGCGGCAGCACCATCCTGAATATGTGGTACGACCGCGACATCGACCGGGTGATGAATCGCACCCACCACCGCCCAATTGCTTCGGGGCGTGTCTCCCCGCGTGAAGCCCTGGGGCTGGGGTTGGCTTTCTCGACGGTTGGCGTTGTCTGGGCACTCTGGCTGAATCCGCTTTATGGGCTGGTGGTTTTTGCCGGGCTTTTTTTTGACGTGGTCATCTACACCATCTGGCTCAAACGGCGCACCTGCTGGAGCATCGTCTGGGGCGGCATTGCGGGCGGTATGCCCATCCTGGCCGGGCGTGTGTTTGGCTTGCAAAACCTGGGCGCAGGAGCGCAGATTGATGACATCGGCATCCTGCTCACCCTGGCCGTCCTGTTCTGGATTCCGACCCACATCCTGACCTTTTCGATGCGCTACTTCGACGATTACCAGGCCGCCGGCATCCCAACATTCCCATCCACCTATGGCTTCCACACAACCCACAAGGTGATTGCCTTTTCAAGCGTGGTTGCCGCGCTGTGTATCGCCCTTGCCGCCGTACTCATCCGGGTGGAATGGGGCTACGTTCACCTGCTGGCTTTTCTCTCCAGCGGGCTGATGATTCTGGCCTTCCTGACCGTCCTGCGGCCTTCGCCCAAACTCAATTTCGGTCTGTTCAAGTACGCTTCGGTGTACATGCTTTTGGCAATGGTCTTACTCTCGATTTGACGTAAAGTTAGCCCAAAAGGAGAAAAAATGTCCCACAATTCTGTTCTTGCCAAAATCCTGCGTTTCGTTGGGATTGTCCTGCTGGCTCTTACCGCCGGATTCACCATCCTGGGTGGCGTTGGGACAGGCTGCGCCGCCTTCGACCCGCTCAATCCCGATTGGGCCGATACAATGGGCGCGCTGGCACAGGCGCAGTGGTTGTATATTTTCTATGTCGTTTCCGGGGTTGCCATCGGCATCGCCGGGATTCGCTCGATGGTCATGCTCATCAAGGGTTCGCCCAAAGCCTACCACGATGCGCTGATTGTCCTGGTTGCGGGGGTTGTCATAGGCGTAATTCACATCATCACCTCGCGCGCCTTGCGCGGCAAATCCATGCCGGTGGACATGGTCGTCTACGTCACCGCATTCACTCTCGTTATTTTCCTGCTCTTCCGCATCCCCGCCATCTGGCAGGGAGTCAATTTTGACAAGGGCGCGGGCAAAAACGAGCACATGGCCGGCGGGGCAGCGGCCATCCTGGTCGGCCTGATGACTTTCACCATTCAATATACAATGGCCGCCACCCACACCTGGAGCGGCGTCAATTTTGCGAACGCGTTCAACCTATCCATGACACTGATTGGCACGGGATGCCTAATTCTTGGCGGTATCCTGCTCTTCCTGGCAGCACGGATGAACTACGCAAAACCTGTTTCTGCCCTGGAACATTCTGTGCTGCTTGCAGAGTAAGTAGCGCCTGTTCCGCATGTAAATCAAGCCCTTCTCTCGGAACGGGTCAATTTTCTAATTTTCAGCAGCGGTAAAGCAGCCACTCATTTCAGGCGAATCTTCCTTGTCTCCACTTCAAAAGTGTGCCTATATACATGCCCCCCTTGGTGGCTCATATATGTAGGCACACTATTATCTTGGTTTTCCGGGGGACTTTTTGCAGGAATTTTGATTGCTATTCCTATAAGTAGTCGGTTATCAATCCGATCAACGCTGATAAATTCCAGCAAAGCATGAAAAACCTTGCGACGCCTCTCAGGCGTTCGCATGCGTTCAACCATTTTCCTCAAAACAGCGCTAACCTCATCTGCTCCGATGTCTGGTAAAGTGTTTTGTTGATATTG
>JAGVAO010000201.1 GCA_020060235.1 Anaerolineales bacterium
AGCGGCGAGTTTTATACGCCCAGGCCGGTGGTCAAGCTGATTGTGGACCGAGTCAAGCCGAAGTTGGGCGAGAGAATCCTGGACCCGGCCTGCGGCACGGGCGGGTTCCTGGTCGAGGCGTATGATTTCCTGAAACCGCAGGCGCAGACTGCCGAGGATGAGCGAACGCTGCAAAACGGGAGCCTGTTCGGGGTCGAGAAGAAGCCGCTGCCCTTCCTGCTTGGGACGATGAACCTGCTCCTGCACGGGGTCGAGACTCCCAATATCAGCCGGGATAATGCCCTTCGCAAGCCGCTCAACGAAATCGGGGAGAAAGACCGCTTCGATGTCATCGTCACGAATCCGCCGTTTGGGGGCGAGGAGGAAGCGGGCATCCAGTTAAATTTCCCCGAATCCACCCGCGCCAGCGAGACGGCGCTGTTATTTATGCAGTTCATCATGCGGTCGCTCAAGCCGGGCGGGCGCTGCGGGGTGGTGGTGCCGAACGGGACGCTGTTTGGCGATGGGGTTTCGGCGCGCATCAAGGAGCAGTTGCTGCGCAATTTCAACCTGCATACGATTGTGCGCCTGCCGAACGGGGTGTTTGCGCCGTATACGAGCATCCCGACCAATTTGCTGTTTTTTGACCGGCCTGGTCTCGATACGCCGCCGTCGGTCGAGTTGGCGCAGCCAGTATCGAGACCCGGCGGCTACTCGACCAGCGACATCTGGTTTTACGAACATACCCTGCCCGAAGGGGTCAAGAATTACACCAAGACGCGCCCGATGACCTTCGAGGAGTTTGCGCCGCTGGTGGAATGGTGGGATGCGCGCGCCGAGAGTGAGCGCGCCTGGAAAGTGAAGGCGGCTGACCTGATGCAGTACGACGCCAACGGCAACCTGCTGAGCGTCAACCTGGATGTGAAAAACCCCAGCCGCGCCGCTGACCTGGAGCACCTGCCGCCCGCCGAACTGGCGGAGAGCATTGCCGCCAAAGAGAAGCAGATTTTGGGGCTGATGGATGAAATCAAACGGATGCTGGCGGAAGGTAGATAAATGGCGAATTATCCTTTCGTCCGCATGGGCGATTTTCTTCATGAGCGAAAAGAATTCATAACCATTGATGATATGGAAACCTATAAACGCGCCAAAGTTCAATGGTATGGAAAAGGAACCATTCTGCGCGACAAAGTTTCTGGTGCCGAAATAAAAACAAAGAAGCAACAAATTATTAGAACTAACGAATTTGTGGTTGCTGAAATTGATGCCAAAGATGGCAGTTTTGGCGTTACACCAGAAGAATTAGATGGCGCAATTGTCAGCAGCCATTATTTCGTTTATGAAATAGACCAGAATCTTTGTCTTCCTTCATACCTGGAATGGTATGTTCGTACAAACAATTTGCAGGCATTGGTAAAAGCACAAGGTTCAACCAATTATTCTGCTATTCGATCGTACACAATTTATGATTACAAAATTCCCCTGCCGCCGCTGACGGAGCAAAGCCGCATCGTGGCGCGCATCGAGGCGCTGGCGGCGCGGGTCGCGGAAGCCCAGTCCCTGCGCAGGGAGGCGGATTCGGCAACCGATTCTTTACTCTACTCTGCGCTTAACTCGGTATTTAGCAAATTACCTTTTCCAAGGAGCCCGATTGGTGAAGTGTGCAACACAACAAGTGGAGGAACTCCGAGCCGGACACGAGCAGATTTCTTTGATGGAAGTATTCCCTGGATTAAATCGGGTGAATTAGAAGATGGTTTTATAGACCGTGCAGAAGAACATATTAGCGAAGAAGCAATAGCATCATCTAGCGCAAAAATTTTCCCCAAAGGTACGCTTGTTATTGCTCTTTATGGCGCTACTGTAGGTAAAACTGGTGTACTTGAAATTGATGCAGCAACGAACCAAGCCGTTTGCGCATTGTTCCCCAAAAGTGAAATTAGCCGAGATTATCTCTGGTGGTTTTTACGTTCTAAACGTCCTGATTTCCTGAAATCTAGCTTTGGCGGTGCGCAACCAAATATTAGCCAGAAAGTGGTTCGGGAAACTGAAATCCCCGTTCCTCCGCTGGAAGAACAGCGGCGGCTGGTGGCGTACCTGGATGGGTTGCAGCGGCAGGTGTCCGCTCTGCGGGCGGCGCAGGCCGAGTCCGCGCGGGAGTTGTCCGCGTTGATTCCGTCCGTGTTGGACAGGGCGTTTAAGGGTGAGTTGTGAATGGCATGGGCAGGGGCGACCCGTCAAGGCCATCCAGCATCCACCCAGACGGGACAGCTTTGCCTGACGTGACGAAAGTCCAGCGCCGGGCGGGTCGCCCCTACACGCGGGCGGCAAAATCTACAAAACAAAGTGAGTAAAAACATGGCGCGTACCAAAAACAAAAAGAAAACCACCCCAGGCGAAATTGCGCCCCAGGCACAAGCCAGCCAGGACAAGGGCGGCTCATCCATCCTGCAAAAAATAGTGCGGCAGGTGAAGGCCAAAACCGGCTTCACCAAAACCATGATTAACCCCGAAGGCGAGTTGAGCATCTCGGATGCCATCAGCAACATCATTGCCCCTTACCGCGACACCGCCCCGGATTACCAGGCTTTCAACAAACTGGTCATGGTCGCCTGCACCGCCTGGAACGCCTCCATCCTGCCTGCCGAGAAGCGCGAAGAGATGCTGACAGACATGCGCAAGACCATGCCCGACCAGCAAAGCCGGGAAGACTTTACCGAAATCATCAAAGACCTGATGAAGCGCAAGAAAAAACTGTCCCCCAATGTTGACCGGATGATTGTCGAATTCAAAGTCACCGACCGCGGCGACGATTTCCACATCGCGATTGCATCCACGTTGAAGAAATAATCCCATGCCCAAACCCACTTACCCCCACACCCCCACCGTCCCCCAAACCGATGATTTTCACGGCACCCTCGTCCCCGACCCGTATCGCTGGCTCGAAGATGTCGATTCGCCGGAAACCCTGGCCTGGGTCAAGGCCCAAAACAAACTGACCTACGGGTTCCTCGAGCAAATCCCGGCCCGTGAGCGGCTCACCCAGCGGCTGACCAGCCTGTGGGATTACGCCAAAGCCTCCGCGCCCTTCCAGCGCGGTAACCTCTACTTTCAGTTCCGCAACACCGGCCTGCAAAACCAGGATGTGCTCTACGTGGCCGAAACCCCAACCGCCGCCGGGCGCGTCCTGCTCGACCCCAACGGCCTGAGCGGCGACGGCACCGCCGCCCTGAATGCCCATTCCGCCAGCGATGATGGCCGCTGGCTGGCTTACGCTATCAGCCGCTCTGGCTCCGACTGGCAGGAATGGCG
>JAGVAO010000161.1 GCA_020060235.1 Anaerolineales bacterium
AACCCAAGCGAAAGGAAATTTTTCATGAATGGATTCTCCTCCACAATTACTCGAGGGTTTTGATGAATTCTATCAGGTCGTAAACCTGGGAGTCGCGCAGGTAACTGAAACTGGGCATGGCATTGGCGTTGAATCCCTGGGCAATTTTCGCGTTCGGGGCCGTAATCGATTCATACAGGTATTCTTCATCCACCAGGGCCACCACCGAACCGTCAGCCAGCGGGCGATTTTCGCGCCCAAACAGCCCCTTCCAGGTCGGGCCCTGACCAACAGTACCAGTGAGTGAGTGACACGCCAAGCAGTATTGGGTATACAGTTGCTCGCCACGGCGGGCGTCCGGCTGGCCTTCCGAGGCCAATAATTCGGCTTCGTAAAGCGCAACCTGTTCGGTCACCCAGGCGTCGTAGGCAACCTGTGAAACCACCACAACCGGCGAAACCATATAAGCATGCCTAGTGCCACAAATTTCAGCGCACTTAATCGGGTACTCGCCCTCCAGGGTGGGGGTGATGCGCAGTTCGGTCACGCGCCCCGGAATCATATCCTGCTTGACGCGGAACTCCGGCACCCAGAACGAGTGCAGCACATCGCTGCTCTCCAATTTTAGCAAAACCTGCTTATGCACAGGCAGGTAAAGCGTGGTGGAGGAAAACCCTTCCGGGTATTCGAACCGCCAATCCCACTGACGTCCAATCACGCGCACTTCGAGCGCGTTCGGGTCGGCGGCGCGCACATTGCGCAGGTTGTCGGCGCCGATGATGCCAAAGGCAATCACAACGATGAGCGGCACAATTGTCCAGAAGATTTCCAGCCCGGTATTGCCTTCGATGTGCGCCCCGTCACCGGTCTCGCCTGGCTTGCGCCGAAACACCACCAGCGAGTAGAGCAGGATGACGGTAATCAGCGAGAACAGGAACGACATTGCAATCACATGAATATCGAAGAGCCAGTCAATTGGCCCGGCCTGGATGCTGGCCGCAGTGGGCATCAGGCCAATCGAGGTCAGGCCGGCATACATCAGGTAAGTCGACAGCAAAATTAAGGCAGTAATGGTTACGATATGGCGTGCATTCCGCATAGGGTTAATCTCCTCATAAAGATGAGTGGTATCTCAAGATTCGCCGGGCCAGGGGTCCCAGGTCTCGGCCTGGGCCGGGGTCAGGCGCTTTCGGTCATAAATCAAAACCTCGCCCGATTGTCCGAGCGAGACCAGCATAACCTGCATGGGGTTTTCATCGGAAACAAAATGCTCCAAAAACTCGGCCCGGTTGATGGTCTTGTCGTCGTAATCGACAATCATCAGGTCAGGCTGGTGATGGTGCAGGGCTTCGAGGGCTTCTGCCATCGTGGTTGCCATCCCGGCGATGAAGGCCTTCGCCTCCCAGCGCTCAGCATAAATCTTGCGAAGCCCCTCACGGAAGAGGGGATTCGCAGAAACAATCAAAACGCGGCGCAGGGGTTGGTTCGAATTGGGCATGGCAGTAGATTAAGAAAACATAAGAGACTATGCAAATTTACCAAAAGTTATCCAGATTGTCATCCATACAGCCTGCAAGAATGGGGGATTTCAAAAGAAAAAGCGGGTGATTTTGAAATCACCCGCCATGAGTAGGCAAACCTGCGCTAAATCAAATCCATTTGCGAAGCGCGCGCCACCGCCTCGGCCCGGTTGTTGACTTCCATCTTTTCCAAAATATGGCGGATGTGTGTCTTGACCGTGTTCTCGGAAATAAACAGCGTCGCCGCAATCTGCGAGGTCGTCTGCCCGCGCGCCAGGCACTTCAGCACATCGATTTCACGGTCACTCAGCAGCCCGCGTCCCCGGTCGGTTTTGGCGCGCCGAACCGCCTGCAACACTTTATTGGTAATTTCGGGCGCAAGCACCGCATTCCCGGCCACCACCTGCTGGATGGTCGCCCTGAGCACGTCTGGCTCGGCGTTCTTCAACAAATAACCGTTCGCACCCGAAACGATTGCGTCAATCAGGTCGTCGTCGTTTTGCGAAATGGTCAGCATCAAAACTTTCTGCTCGGGTAACTTCTTCCGAATCGCCGAAAGCGCCTGGATACCATCCATGACCGGCATATTGATATCCAGAAGCAACAAATCGGGCGCAACCCGCTGGATGTTCTCGACCGCCTCCTGCCCGTTGGCCGCCTCACCGACAACCACAAATTCGGGCATTTCATCCAACAGGCTTATCAAACCGCGCCTGAAAAGGGCGTGGTCGTCCACCACCATGATGCTGATTCGCTGCCCGCTGCTCATATTTCCTCCTTTAAACTGGCCGGCAGGCGCAGTGAAACGAGCGTTCCCTGCCCCGGCTGACTCGAAACCTGGAAATCCGCCCCTATCATTTCGGAGCGCTCACGCATCCCCCGCAGCCCGTAGCGGGAGGCCGAATCGAGCGTATCGGGCGAAAAACCAATGCCATCGTCGCGCACCTCCAACAGGATAAAAGCGTCGTGCTCGCGCACCCGCAGGGCCACATGGCTGGCGCGGGCGTGTTTGCGGACGTTGCTCAAAGCCTCCTGGACAATGCGGATGAGTTGGGCCTGCACCGGCGGGGGGAAATCGCCGGAAATGGCGAAATCGGCCAGTTCGGCCTCAATCCCGGCGGACTCACGAAAGTCTGCCACTACGTCCCCGAGCCAGTCGCGCAGGCTGGAGGAGGGAACCCGGCGCAGGTTGTCAATCGCCTGGCGGGCGTCGAGGTAGGCGTCCGACAGGGTGCGGTAACTGGCCTGCAAGGTGCTGGTCAGCCGTTCGGTTTCGCCGCGCGAAAGGTAGTTTTGCATCTGGGCCGCCTGGATTTTCAAGAAAGCCAGCGTTTGCGCCAGACCATCGTGAATCTCACGCGCCAGGCGGGTGCGCTCATCAAGCACGGCCTGGTATTCCAACTGCACCATCAGGCGCGCATTTTGCAGTAAAAGGGCCGCCTGGGCGGCAATGGTTTCGAGCAGGGCGCGCTGGCGCTCGGCAAAGGTCTGGATGTTGTTGGCCCCCAGGACGAGGATTCCCGCCGGGGTCGAATCCTGCGCCAGCAGCGGGACGGCCAGGAAGACCTTCCACATCTCACGCCGATTAATGATGACGTTTTCGAGCGAAATGCTCTGCCCGGTAGCCTGCACCCCGCGCCAGATTCCGTCGAGAAAAGCCTGGTCGGGAGTTTCCACTGCGGGGTTTGAATCGCGCCGGGTCTGCGCCAACAGCAGCGGGCTGGCGGCGATTCCGTCCTGTGTCCCGCCGGGGATGTAAATCAGGGCAAAATCGGTATCCAGCGCTTGCTGAACGTTTTCAAGCAAATCGTTGAACAATGCCGAAAGGTCAGACTTCGGCCCGGTGGCGGTTTGCAGGTAGCGCAGGGCGGCCATTTCCTGGTCGCGCAGGCGCAGGGTTTGCACGGCCTGCCCGGCAAAATCGAGCAGCGAGGCCATCAGGCGGGACTGTTCGACCGACAACTCACCGGGCTGTTCAAAAAAGTAGTTGGCAATTCCCACCTCGCGCCCGGCGCTGCGAATGGGGAAGCACTGCACTGCCGACGGCCCGCGCGATTCGACCGGTATCAGCAGGCAGCCGCGCTCGCCGTGCATGACAGTGCAGGCCTTGCACGCCTGCCGGACTGGAGGAGTGGAGAGACGCTCAGACCAGTTTTCCAGCGCGCTGACCGGAACCTTGCCAACCATGACCACCGGCAGCGATTGCCCGTACTCGTCGTAAGGCAGGAAGGACGCGCCAGCGGCCTCAACCAGCCCGCTGCCAGTTTCGAGGCTGGCTTCTATCACCTCGCGCTCCGACAGGGCGGCCAGCACCTTGCGCTGGAAGTCGAGCAGGGTTTGAACCTGCTGCGACGAATAAGCCTCACGGCGCGCCCCGGCCCGGCGCAGCGAAAGCCGCAGCCAGAACTCCAAAACCGCCGTCAACAAGGCGGCGGTAATAAGCGCAACCGACAGCGAAAAGACGGCATGCCAGGGCAGCGCGACAACCAGGTAAATGCTGAATACCAGGGCCAACGCCGCAAAGGTGGCATAACGCGCCCGCAGCAGTTCTGAATCCATGTTTATGCCTGAACGGCAGCCAGCACTTCCACGCTGTGGTCGGCAGGCTTGACGTTCTCGAAAACCTTTTTAATAACACCATCAGGCCCGATGACAAAAGTGGTGCGCAGCACGCCCATGTATTCGCGGCCCATGAACTTCTTCTGGCCCCAGACGCCGTACTGTTCGCAAAGGGCGTTATCTTCATCGGCCAGCAGCGAGAAGGGCAGGTTGAACTTTTCCTTGAATTTGGCGTGCGATTTGGGAGAATCGGGGCTGACGCCCAAAATTGTTACCCCGGCCTGTTCGTAGGCCGAATAATCGTCGCGGAAGTTGCAGGCTTCGGTGGTACAGCCGGGCGTATCGTCTTTTGGATAAAAATAAAGCACAAGGGTCTTCCCGGCAAAGTCGGAAAGGCTGCGAACCGTTCCGGTTTCGTCGGGAAGGTTGAACTGCGGGGCGGGTGTTCCTTCTTCAATTGGCATGGGTTTCTTCCTCCTGGCCGAATTATACCCGACAGTTTTTTTGCAATTTGGAGTCCATAGGTGGATTTAACGAAACTGCAAATGAAGCCAGCCATTAAACAGAAACAGGGCCAGGAAGACCCCGACCCTGCAAGGAACTGCAAATTCGATGCTACAGGTCAACCGCCAGGCAGGTTAACGTCTCCTCGATGCCCGGTATCGGCTGTATTTCGTTGGCAAGCAGTTTGCCCAGGTGGTCAAGGTTGTCGGCATGGACAATCGCCACCGCATCGTACGGTCCGAAGGTCATATTGACATCCCTGACCTGCGGCAGTTTTTCAAGGTGTCGAACGACATCGGCGATTTCGCCCGTGCGGATATTTATCAAGATGAATGCTTTCATGGTCCCGGTCCCTTCTCCATAACGCCTTGGTTTGCACACATTATAGGAAAGTTGGGGGCTATTGAATACAGGCAATCATCACCTTTTTTGCAAATAAACATCACAAAACCGGCATTACGAGCGTCCGGGGCGGGCCAGAACCAGGGTCAGCACCAACGCCGCCAGCAGGATAGCCCCCAACACCAGCGGCCCGTCGCTGCGGGGGGAGGCTTCAAACGGCTCGGGGGCCGTCTGCGGCGAGGCAGTCAGGGTCGGGGTCTGCGATGCTCCTGAAACAGTCAAAGGCCGAAGCGTGGGCGTAGCGGAGACCTGTGGGGTGGATTCCGCCTCGTCGCCGGGCGAGGCAGGCTCAGGGGTGGCGGCGAGTCCCGTTCCTTTAACGATGATGAGCCTTTCGTTCGGGTAAATCGCCTCGGTTTCGCTCATCCCGTTCAACTGGCGAATATCCGCCACGCGCACATTGTAGGTGATGGCAATCAACCAGAGCGTTTCGCCCGGCTGGACGGTGTGGTAAATGCTGCCATCAGGTTCGGGCGTGTTGGGGATGGCGGTCGAGGCCAGCGGCGGGGCATAGACCACCAGGGTCGGGGCAACCTGCCCGGGCGCCAGCGTGCTGACGACCTGCGGCTGGCGGCTGCCGGTCGGTCGGGCGGCAACGATGACATAGTAAACATAATCGCCCACCAGCGCAACGCCCGCGCCGATTTCGGTCAGGTTGGGTGAAACCATGGTGTTGGTGTGCGGCGCGGAATTGCTCCAGCCATAGACGGCTTCCTGCACCGATTTGTTGTTCCCGGCGGTAATGTTCTCAGAAATAAAACCGCCCAGGCTCAAGTCGCCCGCCAGCGGGTAACCGGCGTTCAGGGCGCGCTGGAAGGGGCGCGTGCCGCCATAGCCGGTGTGCGAAACGCCGTTGACCGACATAAACTCGGCATGTTGCTGGGCAATGCCCATCAGGATGGAATCGACGACAAAGGCAGGTTGGCCGCTGGATGTGCGAAACGCATTGACCTCGGCAATGAGCGAGTACGCATCCGTGACCACCCCCTGCCCGGATTCCGTTATCGAGGCGGGTGATTCGGCCCGCACGCTGCTAAAGGTGAACAGCCCCCAGGCGACCAGTAAAAAGAGGCTCGTTAGTTTTCTCATGCTTTTTTTCCGTTAAGTTGGTGACCTTTGTGCCTAACAAGGCCAGCCTGCTTTCATTATACTCTTACTATCAAACAACGCTTTATGCACGCACAACCCTGACAGAAGGACTCATCCCATGCCTATTTTCACTCCCGGACGACGCTGGCAGCCCGCTTTCCTGCCTTTCAAACACGAGTCACTGGCGCACCAGGCGCTGGCCGCCGTCGAACTGGCCGTCAAAGGTCCGCTGTTCGGCTGCCGCATGTGCGGCAATTGCCTGTTGCAAGAGACGGCTTTTATCTGCCCGATGGAGTGCCCCAAAGGGCTGCGCAACGGGCCTTGCGGCGGCTCGACCCCCGAACGCTGCTATGTGGACGAAACCCGCCCGTGCATGTGGTACAAAATCTACGAGCGTTCGTTCAAAATGGGGCGCGAAGAACGCCTGCTCGAAGTGCTTCCGCCGCTCGACTGGGAGAAAACCGGCACCGAAACCTGGGGCGATGTGCTCAGGCAGGCCCGAAAGGTCGGCTTGAAAAAAGTCGCTGGCGGGCTGGCAAAAGCCGAAACCCGCCGCGAAACCTGGGAAAGCGTCTTCAAACCGGTGCGCCAACCCGAGTGGTGGCAGGGCGACGACCAATATCACGCCCCCGCTTACGATGAGCCGGTTTCAGAACTGGAGCGCCGCCTGCGGGCCGGGGAGTTCGTCATCACCGCCGAAGTCGCCCCACCGATGACAACCAAAACCGACAAGATGTGCAAAAACATCGAAACGGTGCGCGAGTACGCCGCCGCCGTCAACTTCACCGACAGCCCCAGCGCCACACCGCGCATGTCCTCCTGGGCTTGTTCGGCGCTGGCCGTCCAGCATGGCGTTGAGCCAGTGATGCAGATTGCCGCCCGCGACCGCACCAGGGTCGGCCTGCAGGGCGAGGTACTCGGCGCAAACGCCCTGGGAGTGCGCAACATCCTGTGCCTTTCGGGGGACAGTATGCGTCTCTCCGGCCAGCCGCGCGGCCGCATGGACGTTTTCGACCTCGATGCCGTCCAGATGCTCTGGATTTTGCGGCGAATGCGCGACGAAGGCCATTACCTCGACGGGCGCGAGATGAAGACCCGTCCGCAGTTCTTCCTGGGGGCCGCCGCCGCGCCCTTCGCTTCCGCGCCGAAATTCCAGGCCCTGCGTGAGCACAAAAAGGTCAACGCCGGGGCGCAGTTCTTCCAAACCAACCTGGTCTTCGACGCCGAACGGCTGGACGACTGGCTGGGAGAGCTCGACAAACGCGGCGTCCTGGGTAGGGTTTACATCCTGATTGGCATCACCCCGCTCAAATCGTTCAAAATGGCGCGATTCATGCACGCCGAGGTGCCGGGGGTGGTCATCCCACAGCCCCTGCTCGAGCGCATGGAAAAAGCCGAAGAAGCCGGGAACCCCGCCGAGGAGGGCGTCCGAATTGCGCTGGAACTCATCGAGAAGATAAAAAACAAACCCGGCGTCAATGGCCTGCACCTGATGGCCGTCGGCTGGGAGGAAATCGTCCCGCGCATTGTGGAAGAGGCCGGGCTGCGAAAAACAGCCGCTGGCAGCATCCCAACACCCTAAATTTCGCCCCTGCAACCTGACCCGGCCCTTCACAGGCCGGTTTTTTA
This sequence comes from Anaerolineales bacterium, assembly GCA_020060235.1. Taxonomy (GTDB): domain Bacteria; phylum Chloroflexota; class Anaerolineae; order Anaerolineales; family Villigracilaceae; genus UBA8950. The sequence continues at coordinate 7,683 of JAGVAO010000161.1, forward strand.
TTTTATTTCCACAGGATGCCTGGGCTTTTGGATATTAAAGGTGTTTTTTATGACAATATTCTACAGAATTGTTATGTTTAAAGCCTGCCACTTATGCGATACTATTCACTGTAATTCAAGGAAAATGTTCCGGCTGCATATTCATCAGAAAACCGGGAGAAAACCATGAACAGTATCAATCCAAATGCTCTTCAACCCTATCTAAAAAGAATGGGAAGGGCTTTTGTCATTGACATGATTGAAACCTACCTGGCAAATTCCCCGGCCTTGGTAGACACCCTTTGCGCCAACTTCCACAAACAGAACCTTGAAGAATTTACCCGCGCCGCCCACATCCTAAAGTCGAACAGTGCTACGATGGGCGCCGAAAAATTGGCCGCCCTTTGTGAACAATTGGAGCAGGCCGGGCAAAGCGGGCGAATAGACCATCTCCGCCCTGAAATCGAATCCATGCCACAACAGCACCGGGAGGCTTGCCATGAGCTTTCCCAATTGCTCTCGAAAATCCCCAGGGATTAATTCTTGCGGAACAATCCCTTTTTATAAACCTGAATCGATATGATTAAAATCCTGGTTGCAGACCACAATAAAAAATCCCGGCTTGAAATTCGCAAAGCCTTACTGCCCGGAGGATACAAGATTGTCGAGGCAGGTGATGGGGAACAAGCCCTGCAAAAGGCTAAACTTCACCACCCTCAAGCGGCCTTTGTGGATTTCAACCTGCCCCAAATAGACGGGCCGGAGGTCTGCCGCCAAATCAAAGAAGACCCCGTGCTGGGCAATATACCTGTAGTCATTATCACGGATGCCGATAGCGCCGAAACCGCCTCTGCAAGAAGCCTTGAAGCCGGGGCAGCCAACATCCTTGTGCGCCCCCTGCCCAACGGCAGCCTGCTGGCCTGCGCACAATCCCTGATA
>JAGVAO010000119.1 GCA_020060235.1 Anaerolineales bacterium
AGTCCGCATGGCGAAACGCGCGAACTCGACCCGTATGCGCTGGCTCATCGCACCGGATGGTGGTACGTCATCGGGTTTTGTCACAAGCGGCAGGAGTTACGCACTTTCCGGGTCGACCGTGCTGCAGAGTTGACCCTGACCGGTGAAACCTTTGCCCCTGCGGTTGATTTCGATGTTCGCGCCTACCTGGCGCGCGAATGGCAGGATGCGCCCCAATTCAAGGTGCAAATGCGCTTTACAGCAGATTTTGCCCACCTGGCCCAGTACAGCCGGGGATACTGGGAGACGCTGGAGGAGCAGTCGGATGGGTCGGTGGTGGTCGCCTTCAGCGCGCCAGATGTTTATTCCGCTGCCAGCCACGCCCTGTCTTATGGCCCGGCGGTGACAGTTCTCGAACCGCCCGAAGTGCGGCAAATGGTCAAAGATTGGGCGCAGGCTACCGCAAAATTTTATCCATAAAAAACAAGGAGAAGAAATGTCAAACAAAACGACGGTTGTATTTTTGCACGGCGCTGGAACAGGCGCATGGGTTTGGGAACGCGTCATAAACGAGTTATCCGTTCCAACTATTGCGCTCGAGGTTCCTGGTCGAAGGGCCGGGGTCACGCCCGAGGGATGCGCCGAGGCCTTGGCCGCCGAAATCGACCAACAGGGTATCGATTCGGTCGTCCTGGTGATGCACTCGCTGGCAGGCGTGCTTGCGCCCGGTCTTGTGGCGCGGCTGGGAAAGCGAGTCAAGCGGTTGGTATTCCTGTCCGCTGTCATCCCGCCATCGGGCGGCTCGTTTGTGGATGCGCTCGGATTCGTCAATCGGTTCATCCTGAGCATTTTGTTCAAATTCAACCCGCAAGGCCTGAAACCCTCCCCGGAAATGATTCGCGCCGAACTATGCAACGACCTCAACCCGCAAGACAGCGAGGAAATGATTGCGCGCTTCACCCCAGAAATGGCGGGTCTTTACTTAACGCCAGTCGGCAAATTTTCGCCGCTTCCGAATGCAACCTACATCAAACTGCTGAAAGACCAGAGCGTATCGCCCGCGCAGCAAAATTCGATGCTGGCGCGACTGGCCCAACCCGTTGTGCGCGAACTGGAAACCGGGCACATGGCAATGCTCTCAGCACCGGCGGCCCTGGCAAAATTAATCATGGAAGAAGTTGAAATGACCCCATAAAGGAAAATGCCATGCAAACCCTCGAACTCAAAAAAATCCATAAACCCCTGTTCACCGCCTCGGCCAAAGCCCCACAACTTGTCGATGTCCCCACATTGAGCTTCCTGCGCATCGGCGGGGCCATCGAACCCGGTCACGGCCCCAGCGACTCGCCGCTTTTCACCGAGAATCTGCAAGCCCTGTACGGCGCGTCGTACACGCTCAAATTCATGCTCAAACAGCGCGCCAAAAACCCGGTCGATTACCCCGTCATGGCCCTCGAAGGCCTGTGGTGGGTCGAGGATGGCCGCTTCGACATCAACATCAAAGACAACTGGTTCTATACCGTCCAGATTATGCAGCCGGATTTCATCACGCCCGAAATTTTTGCCGAAGCCCTCGTCAAACTGCGCAAAAAGAAGGGGGATATCGAAGCCTTCTCCCGGCTGCGGCTGGAACCGTTTCACGAAGGACTCGCCGTTCAGATGCTCCACATCGGCCCCTACGCCGCCGAGCCTGCCACCGTTGAAAAAATGGACGCCTACCTCCAGGCCGAGGGCCTGCAAAAGCGCGGCCACCACCACGAAATCTACCTCGGCGACCCGATGCGTTCCAACCCGGCCAAGCTGAAGACGATTTTGCGGCATCCGGTGGTGAAGGAAAGCGATATTTGATAATTCGACATTCGATGTTCTGCATTCATCATTCTGCATTTTGCATTGGAGAATCATGTCCCGCCCGCTCAACAAAACCCAACTACTTGAATCCATCCAGAAAGAATACACCGACCTTGAAAAGTTCCTCGCCCCGTTGACGCCCGAACAAATGGCGTTTTCATCCGCTCCCGGCGCGTGGGCCGTCAAAGACATCCTCGCCCATCTGCACGAGTGGCAGCAGATGTTCCTTGACTGGTACGAGGCCGGAGTGCGCGGTGACACGCCCAAAGTGCCGGCCCCCGGCTACAAATGGAATCAACTCCCAGAGCTAAACCAGGCCATCTATGAAAAATATCGCAGCCTGTCTCCTGAACAAGCCCTGGCGATGTTCCGCGAATCACATCACAGGACGATTGAGTTCATCGAATCCCTGCCCGAAGCCGACCTAACCGCACCCGGCCTATACAAATGGATGAACCGGAACACCCTGATGGCTTACCTGAACGCCAACACCGCCGCGCACTATGTTTGGGCGTTGAAAGACGCAAAAAAGGCGCTGAAAAGATAGCGGAGTCCAAAATCTCCCGATTTTGGGAATTGCTTATGGAAACCCGACAAATCCTGCTCGAAGGCCTTAACAAAACTGTTGCTCAACTACTTTCCACCTACCAATCCCTGCCTGAGTCGAAGGCGATGGTCTACGAATTCTGGTCGGCCAAAGACGTGCTTGCCCACCTGACCTTCTGGCATGAGAGTTTTGCTCGCAACGTGGACGATTTGGCGCATGGCCGCAAGCCGTCCCCGCTCAAAGGCCGTTTGCGCGACCTGAACCAGCGCGGCGTGGACGAAATGGCTCACCTGTCCCTGGCCGAAGTGCTGGCGCGCTTCGAGGCCGCCCACGCCACCATCCGGGCGAACAGTCTCAACCCGGCATTGACGATTATCCCGTACAGGAAAGGTTCGCGGGAGTATACTGTGGAAGAGCATCTCGAGATTGTGAACAACCATATTATTTTCCATTTGCGGGATGTCCAAAAGGCTTGCAAATTATAGGAAGAAGCCGATATGTCCTGGCAAACCCACCTCAAAGGCAATTCTCTGACCTGGCTGCTCGAATCGGATAACCCTGGTGTGCGCTACCTGGCCCTGCGCGACCTGTGCGACTTGCCCCCAGATTCTCCTGAACTGCACGCAGCGCACGCAGCGGCCCACGCCCAGGGGCCGATTGCAGCCGTTTTAGCCGAAATGCAGCCGGATGGTTACTGGGCCGAACCTGGCCCCGGCTACCTGCCCAAATATTTCTCCACCGTCTGGTCACTGGTATTGCTGGCGCAGTTGGGCGCGTCGCTGGAGATAGACACCCGCATCGCGCAGGCGGTTGGCTACTACCTGGAACGCGGCCTCACCCACAGTGGACAGATAACCGCCAGCGGAGCGCCCTCTGGCACGGCGGATTGTTTGCAAGGCAATCTGTGTTGGGCGTTGACCGAACTGGGCTGCGCTGACCCGCGTCTCGAAGCCGCTTTTGACTGGATGGCGCGCACCGTCACCGGCGAGGGGATTGCGTCGCAGAATGAAAAAAATGCCCCGGTGCGCTACTACGCCGGGAAATGCGGCCCACTGTTTGCCTGCGGCGCTAACGACAAACAACCCTGCGCCTGGGGCGCGGCCAAGGTCATGCTGGCCCTGGCGCGCTGTCCGGCCCAATGGCGCACTCCGCAGGTGGAACGCGCCACCCAGCAGGGAGTCGATTTCCTGTTCAGCGCCGACCTGACAACCGCCGGGTGGCCATCACCCTACGCGCCCAAACCCAGCGGCAACTGGTGGAAGTTCGGTTTCCCGGTCTTTTACGTCACCGACCTGCTGCAAGTCGCCGAATCGCTGACCGCCCTGGGCTATGGTCAAGACCCGCGCCTGGCGGATACCCTCCAACTCATCCTCGACAAACAGGATTCAGATGGCCGCTGGCCGCTCGAATACGATTATGCTGGCAAAACCTGGGTCGATTTCGGGGAAAAGAAAAAGCCCAGCCCCTGGGTTACGCTGCGGGCTTTGAAGGTATTAAAAATGGCCGAGATTAAAACAAGACAATAAACAGGCTGACCTCTTGGGTCAGCCTGTTCTTAAGCAGGTTCCCGTGTCTGCCTCAAACGGTATCCTGTCCAGGTTGACCGCCTAATCGGATAAGTTTGATACAATTTCCCTACCCTATCCTTTCCAGCCTGGAGATTGCGCCATGATAACCGCCGGTTTTACCATCCACAACCCGATTACCAAATCGCAGACCACCATCCTCGAAACCGACGCCGAGACTGACGGTATGGGCTGGCTGCTCGAGGTGCGCTGCGCTCCGGGCCAAAAATCCGACATCGCCGAGCACTACCACCTCGACTGGGTCGAGACCTTTGAAATACGCTCAGGCACAGCCTTTTACAAACTGGACGGCGTTCAAAAAACCGCCGGGGCCGGCGAAACGTTTGTTGTCCAGCCGCGCCAAAGGCACGTCCACCCCTGGTGCGCGGACGGCGAAGAAATGGTTTATCGGCAGTCCAACCGCTTCGGGCAGCGCAGCCCGGCAGCGGTTCAGGAAGTGCTGGGCACCTTCGCCACCATCGCCGGGCTGGCAGGGCAGGGAAAAATTGCCGCCAGCGGCCTCCCCAAAGACCCGCTCCAACTGGCAGCCACCCTGCGCACCCTGGCCCGGCACGGCGGCTATGACGCCAGCCTGCCGGCCAGCGCCCAGGATTTTATCGCCGCCACCCTGGGCCGCCTGGCAGAAGCGATTGGCTACCGCGCAGTCTATCCGCAATTTATAGGTGAGTAGCCGATTCTAAAGAAAGCAGGTGACAGTCATCTTAAAGATGACTGTCACCTGCCTGTTTAACCCAGCGCCTCCTCCAAATCGGCAATCAAATCATCGACATGCTCGATGCCGACCGACAGGCGCACCAGGTTGGCCGGGACTTCGAGCTGCGAACCCTGCGTCGAAAGGTGTGTCATCGCCGCCGGAACTTCGATGAGCGACTCGACCCCGCCCAGCGATTCGGCCAGCGTGAAAATCTTGGTTGCCTCGGCAACGCGCACGGCCGCCTCGCGCCCGCCTTTCAGCGTAAATGAAATCATCCCGCCGCCGTTGCGCATCTGCGCCCGCGCCACCCCAAATTGCGAATGCGACTCGAGGAAAGGGTAAAGAACCCGCTCGACTCGTGGATGCGCCTCCAATATACTGGCTATACGCAAGGCAGATTCGGCGTGCCTGTCCATGCGCACCGGCAGGGTCTTGATACCGCGCAAGACAAGGAAACAGTCCATCGGCCCCGGCACAGCCCCCGAAGCGTTTTGCAGGAAAGCCAGCCGCTCGGCCAGGGCCGGGTCGCGGACAACCGCCGCCCCGCCAACCACGTCCGAGTGGCCGCCCAGGTATTTGGTCATCGAATACACCGCCAGGTCGGCGCCCAATTCGAGCGGCTGCTGCAAATACGGCGTCGCAAAAGTGTTATCGACCGCGAGCAGCGGCCGGGACGGGTGCGCGTGGACGATTTCCGCCACCGCGCGGATATCCGTCACCGAGAGCAGCGGGTTGGTCGGCGTCTCCAGCCAGACGATGCGGGTCGTAGGCGTCAGCGCCTCGGCGACATTTTCCGGGTCGGTGGTATCGACATAAGTGAAATCCAGCCCAAAGCGGCGGTGGACTTTTTCGAACTGACGAAACGTGCCGCCATAGACATCGTTGCCAGCCAGCACATGGTCGCCGCTCGAAAGCAATTGCAAAATCGTGTGGGTCGCCGCCAGCCCCGAAGCAAAGGCCAGGCCAAATCCGCCGCCTTCAAGCGCGGCCAGGCAATCCTGCAAGGCAGCGCGGGTCGGGTTCTGGGTGCGTGAATACTCATAGCCATTGCGCGGCCTGCCAACCCCGTCCTGCTTGTAGGTCGAAGTCTGGTAGATGGGGGTCATCACCGCCCCGGTCTGCGGGTCGGGTTCCTGTCCGGCATGGATGGCGAGGGTTTCGAATTTCATCAATTCTCCTTTTCTGACAAGAAATTAAGATAGGCTGATTATAATAGACCCAACCTATCTCATTTACGCCACAATTTCCGGCGTCCTGGAGCGCACATGACCGACAAAAAAACCATCCTGGCCGCCCTGGCCCACCCCGACGACGAATCGTTTGGCATGGGCGGCACGCTGGCCCTCTATGCCGGCCAGGGACACAACGTTTACCTGGTTTGCGCCACGCGCGGCGAAGCCGGGACGGTGGACGAGCACCACCTGGCGGGCTACGAGTCGATTGCCAAACTACGCGAAAACGAACTGCGCTGCGCCGCCGGGCACCTCGGCCTGCGGGATGTCTTTTTTCTCGACTATCATGATTCCGGGATGCCCGGCATGGAAGCCAACCAGCACCCCCAGGCCCAAATCAACGCCCCCATCGACGAAGTAGCGGGCAAGGTCGTCCGCTACATCCGCGAACTCAAGCCGGATGTCGTGCTGACCTTCGACCCGATTGGCGGATACCGCCACCCCGACCACATCCACATCCACCAGGCGACGGTGCTGGCCTTCGAAAAAGCGGCGGATGCAGCCTTCCACCCCGAGGCCGGGTCGCCGTTTCAACCGGCCAAACTCTACTTCCACACCATTCCGCGCGGTTTCCTGAAATTTGCCGTCACGCTGATTAAGTTGTTCGGCAAAGACCCGAAGAAATGGGGGCGCAACGGCGACATCGACCTTGAATCGCTGGCGAATGTAGATTTCCCCACTCACGTCAAGATTGACTACACGCCAGTTTCGGAGAAAAAGACCCTCGCCAGCGCCTGCCACGCCTCGCAGGGCGGCAGCCAAATGCGCCGCGGCGTCATCGGGACGGTTTTCCGCCTGCTAGGCGAAGCGGATACGTTCATGCAGGCCTATCCGCCGCCAGAGGAAAATCACAAAGTAAGCAAGAGTTTGTTTTAGGTAATGGCGCGGGTTCGCTCCCCGCGCTTTCTTTTTTGGGGAACCAAAACTGCATCCTCCTCGTCTAAAAACAATGCGTGATAGAATCTTTCGCGTTTGTTCAACGAGGCACAATCATGAGCGAAACTATTCAAACTTCACAACCTGAAAAAACATCCCCTTTTAAAAACATCGTCGCGCTGTTCCTGCATCCGCGCCGGTTTTTCTCCAGCCAGGCGAACGGCTGGGGACTGCCGATGCTGGTCTTAAGCCTGACCCTGGCCGCCCAAACGGCTGTGGCGGGCTATTTCCGCGCCCGGGCCGCGGCCATGGGCGAAATGCCCCTGCCGCCCGATTGGCAGTGGTGGACTCCCGAAATGCAGAACAACTACATGCAGGCCCAGCAGGCCACCCAGGGGCCGGTTTTTGTTTACATTATTCCGCTGGTTGGCGCGCTGACCGGGTTATGGCTCGGCTGGCTGTTGGTCAGCGGGTTGATGCACCTGGCTTCGACCCTGCTCGGCGGGCGCGGGACGATGTCCACCGCGCTGGGCGTCGTGGCCTGGGCCAGCCTGCCGCTTGCCTTGCGCGATATTTTGCGCGCAATCTTCATGTTCGCCGCCGGGCGGGCCATCGCCAGCCCCGGCCTGTCAGGATTTGTCGGCGGCGGCGAAGGTGGGATGCTTTTTGCCGCGCAACTGCTCGGACTGGTCGATTTGTTCTTCGTCTGGTATGCCGTCCTGGCGGTCATCGGCTTCAGCGTAAAAGACAACCTCTCGAACGGCAAGGCAGCCCTCGGGGTGGTTGGCGTCCTGGTTCTCATCCTGCTGGCCCAGGCCGGGCTGGGGATGCTGGGCCAAAACCTGGGCGGAATGCTGATTTCGCGTCCGTTTTTCTAGGCCATGAATACGTCCCCCTTTATCCGCATTCGCAACCTGAAAAAGCACTTCCAGATGGGCGGCACAACCGTGCGCGCGCTCGATGGAATTGACCTTGAGATTCCCGCCGGGTCGTTTACGGTGGTGATGGGGCCGTCGGGTTCTGGCAAGAGCACCCTGCTCTACCTGCTCGGCGGGCTGGACAGGCCCAGCGAAGGCGAAATCGAGGTCAGCGGTCAGCGGCTCGACGCGATGGACGAGAACCAGTTGGCCCTGTTCCGGCGCAAGACGGTCGGGTTCATCTTCCAGTCGTTTAACCTGGTGCAGAGCATGAGCGCGCAAGAGAACGTGGCCTTCCCGATGCAGTTTGCGGGGACGCCCGCCCGCCAGCGCCAGCAGCGTTCGCTCGAACTGCTCGAACAGGTGGGTCTGGGCGACCGCAGCCATCACAGGCCCAACGAACTATCAGGCGGGCAGCAGCAGCGCGTGGCGATTGCGCGCTCGCTGGTCAACGAACCGGCGCTCATCCTGGCTGACGAGCCGACCGGCAACCTGGACACGACCAGCGGCGGCAGTGTGCTACAGGTGCTTTCCGATTTGCACAAGGCCGGGCGCACGGTGCTGGTGGTGACTCACGACCAGCGCATGGCGCACTTTGCCAGCCACCGAATCTTTATCCTGGATGGAAAAATTGTCAGCGAGGCGGATTACCGCAGCGCGATTTTGGAATAATACGAGGCTTCCCATGTCTATCAAACAAAAATTTCTTTCTTTTGCCCTTTTATTGGCTGTTATTCTTTCCGGCATTCAGACCAGCCCGGCTGCGGCGCTTGCGCCATCAATTACCGGCGTTAGCCCGGCAACAGTAAGCAATGCCAGTGATGTCGATGTGACTATCAGCGGCAGCGATTTTGAAGTAAACAATGTGGCCGTTATGCTAATGCCCGGTTCAATCAACCTCCCCATCAAATCCTGGAGCACAACATCGCTGGTCGTGACCGTTCCCGCCGGAACAGCAGCAAATGTTTATTCACTGCAAGTCATAAACAAACCAAATGACCCATCTCCTGAAATTGAAACCTACTCGCCCTTTACTGTCCAGTCTGTGCCAACTGCGCCGCCGGTCACTTTTGGGCGTCCGCAGTTGCAGGTGCGTTCCTACCGCACCAACGTTGGCGAAATCCGCTACGGGCAGGCCTTTAACCTGGTCGTGCGTCTCGAAAACGCCGGGCAACTCAAGGCCCTGAACGTGCAGGCCAACTTCACCTCCGCCGACCTGGCCCCGGTCAAGAGCGGCGGCGTCAGCGTCATCGGCGGAATCGAAGCGGGCGGCAGCGCGGACGCCAGCCAGCAAATGACCGCTGTCACCTCGCTGGCGAGCAAGGACAGCGTGCTGGTCGATGTCAACGTCTCGTATTACGACGAAAAAGGCACAAACTATACCGAAAAATTCACCCTGAGAGTCCCGGTGGTGGCAACCAGTTATGTTGCCGCAGCCACCCCGACTCCCACCGGCCTGAAACGCTCGCAGCTGGTCATCAACACCTACCAGACCGATGTCGAAATCCTGCAACCGGGCAGCCTGTTCACATTGGAATTGAGCGTGCAAAACGTGGGCAATTCCAGTGCGCGCGGCGTCACCATGATTGTCGGCGGCGGCTCGGCGGGTTCCAGTCCCAACGGCACGCCCCAGCCCGGCGGCGTTTCGGGTGGCAGCGGCGAGTTCACCAACTTCGCCCCGGTCGGGACCTCCAACATCCAGTCGCTGGGCGATTTTGCCCCCGGCGCAGGTCTGATAGCCAGCCAGAAACTCATCGTCAACGTTTCGACCAACCCCGGCGCGTACCCGATGAAAATCACCTTCGCTTACCTCGACGAGCAGGGCAACACCATCAACGACGAACAGGTCATCACCCTGCTGGTCTACAACCTACCCAACGTGGACGTCAGTTTTTACCAGCCCATCGGGCCGCTGTACGCCGGCCAGCCCAACTTCCTGCCCTTGCAGGTGGTCAACCTCGGCAAGAAAATGAACGTACTCGGCACAATGAAAGTCTCGAGCAATAACGGGATGATGGAAAATGCCCAATCCCTGGTCGGTTCGCTGGAGGCTGGCGGATACTTCACGCTGGATGCAATGGTTTACCCGGACTCACCCGGGCCGCTGGAACTGACCATCAACATCGACTACACCGACGATTTCAACCAGCCCCGCACCATCGTCAAGACCCTGACGCTGGATGTGATGGAAATGGAAATGCCGCCCTTCGACCCGAACTTCCCCGAAGGCGAGGGAGGCGACTACCCGCCCCTCGAACCGGAAGAAACCTTCTGGCAAAAAGCCTGGCGATTCATCCTCGGCCTGTTCGGCCTCGACAGCGGAAAACCGGTCGAGCAGCCCGGCCCCATGTACCCGGAAGAAGAACCCATGCCCAGGCCGGTGATGCCGCAGGGCTGAAAGATGCTGTCCGCATGAAATTCTTTGACCTGATACGACTCATCTTCGGCAATCTCAACCGCCGCAAAGCGCGGGTGGCGTTAACCGCCATCGGCGTGGTTATCGGCACGGCGGCGGTTGTGATTCTCGTCTCACTGGCAATCGGTTTGCAGCGCAACGCCAACGAGCAGTTGTACGGCATCGGCGACCTGACCCAAATCCAGGTTTTCCCGGCTTATGACGAGGGCATGTTCATGGAAGGCGCGGTCAAAGTCGGCGGCGGGGGAGGGGGAGGCGG
>JAGVAO010000202.1 GCA_020060235.1 Anaerolineales bacterium
AACCAGGCGGTCGATGCGGACTTTTGAAAACGTTTTTCCGACCCATTCTGTCATATTTGGATTATACCTGTCTTTTTCGGCATCGAATTTTACGAATTGGCGCGAAAAGTTGTACAATTCAGCCCATGCCCAACCCTGTTTATGACATTCCAGCCGCCGAAACCCGCGCCGAGTTGGAAGTGTTGAAATCACAATTCATCGCCGCGCTTGCCCCGGTTTTTTCCAACGAGGAAGCCAGGGCCTTCATCAAGCGCATTCGGGACGAGTTTCCCGATGCCAGCCACCACGTCCCGGCTTACATCATCGGCGGCGGGAACAGTTTCAGCGAATATTGCTCCGACGACGGCGAACCGCAAGGCACAGCCGGACGCCCGGCCCTGACGGTCCTGCGCGGTTCGGGGCTGGGAGATGCGGCCCTGGTCGTGACCCGCTATTTTGGCGGGACGCTGCTAGGCACCGGCGGGCTGGTTCGGGCTTACACCGAAGCGGCCCAACTGGCGGTCAACGCCGCCCGGCGCGCCCGGCGCGTGCAAGTGCATACCGTCCTGCTGGCCATCCCCTACAACCTGCTGGAGCGAATCCGCCTGATTGCGCCACGCCATAACGGGGAAATTTTGGACGAGGAATTTGCCGCCGACATCACCTTGAGCCTGCGCTTCCCAATCGATTCACTGGGTGGCTTCCAGCACGAATTGCAGGAACTTTCGGCGGGCAAGCTGCAAGCAGAGATCATCGAAACACGAGAAGTACTTATAGCGGTTTCACCCGGCTGAACTGCTGGTTTAGATCAAGATTTTCCACAGAACAGTTCAAGATTGATGCAAAAAACACCACACATCTCGCAGTAAAATAGATTAACACACGCACCGCAGAGACTAAGCTTTCGCGGATTTTTTATGAATTGCGTTCGCTTCTCAACAGGACGGTCAATATGACCCGACAAGCCCAGCAAGGCGAAAAAGGTACTCTCCGCCCGCAAGATTTCCACGCCCAGGCGCTCAAGGCCGAGGCGCAGGGTAAATGGCAGACCGCTGCGCAGTTGTACGCCCGCGCCTTCGAGCAGCGTACCGCCGAGTTGGAACTGATTAACAGTGTGCAAGCCGGTCTTTCAGCCAACCTGGAAATGCAGGCCATCTATGACCTTGTGGGTGACAAACTAAGGGATACGTTCAACGCCCAGGTGGTCATGATCTCGCAATATGACCCCCATACCGAAAAGATCTTTCATCATTACGCCATTGAACGCGGCCAGCACCTGCAAGTCCCTGGCTGGCGCGCAATCGATAGTTCACGTAGCGAAATTGCCCGCACGGGCAAACCGTTTATGATCAATCTGACTGAGATCATACGGGTGGTTGAAGCAGGAAAAATGAGCGTCGTGCCCGGCACCGAACTGCCCAAGACCTGGCTGGGCGTTCCCATGCTGGTCGGCGACCAGGTGCGCGGTATCGTCAGCTTGCAAAACCTGGATAAAGAAAACGCCTTCAGCAAAAGCGATATTGAGCTTCTGAATACGCTGACCAACAGCATGAGCCAGTCACTTGAAAATGCGCGCTTGTTCAGCGAAACCCAGCGCCTGCTCAAACTGCTCGAAGATGAAATGGAAATCGCCAGGCAGACTCAGCAAAGCATTCTACCCTCTGAATTTCCGCGTCACAAAGGATATGATATCGCCGCATCAATCATCCCGGCTCGCGCCGTAGGCGGAGACTTTTTTGACTTCATCCCGCTTAAAAAACAGCGGTTGGCGCTCGTTGTTGGGGATGTCTCGGACAAAGGCCTGCCGGCTGCCTTGTTCATGGCGCTTACCTTCAGCCTTTTGCGCGCCGAAGCCGCCCGCACCGCTGACGCACGCCAGGTGCTTGTTAACGTCAACCGCGATCTGCTCAAGATGAACGCACTGGGGATGTTTGTCACCCTGCTCTATTGTGTACTCGATTTGCGCACCGGCGTACTGGAATGCACCCGCGCCGGACATCCGCAGCCAATCGTACTCGATTCGCTCGGCCGGAAGCGCCTCATCAACCTGCAGGAAGGCCAGGCCCTTGGTGTTCTTGAAAACTTTGTACTCGACCAACAGGAAATCATCATTCCACAAGGCGGACTGGCTCTGCTTTACAGCGATGGGCTAAGCGAAGCCTGCGACACGCGTGGAAAAGAATTTGGCACAGAACACATCCTGCAAGAGCTGCTCGCCCATCGCCACAAAAACGCCAAAAACCTGTGCGCCCAACTGTGGAACGCGGTCGAACAGTACAGCGCTCCCATTCCCCACCAGGATGACTTCACAACCATTGTTATCAAAAGGCATTAATGCCATTTAGGAGAGAAACGGAACTGATGGAAAAATCTTACAAGTATTACGATATCGTGATGGCCTTCTTCATTACCGTGCTACTGGTCAGTAACGTGGCTTCTTCGGCAAAAATTGTTGACCTTCGGGTGAGCCTGCTTGGCTTTCCGCTGGCCTTCGATGCCGGGACGCTGCTCTTCCCACTCAGTTACATCTTCGGCGACATCCTGACCGAAGTCTACGGATTCAAACGCTCGCGGCGCGTCATCTGGATGGGTTTCTTTGCCCTGGCGCTCTCGGCAGCGGTTTTCTGGCTGGTGAGCGTATTGCCCGGCGAAGCCACCTGGCAGGAATACGCCGGGGATGCGGCTTATCTCGCCATCCTGGGCGGCATGTCGAGCGGCGGGATTGTGCTCGGCTCGCTGGCCGGTTACTGGACGGGGGAATTTTCGAACGCGGTCGTGCTGGCCCGCATGAAAGTCTGGACGGAGGGCCGCCACCTGTGGGCGCGCACCATCGGCAGCACCCTGGTCGGACAGTTGGTCGATACGACCGCTTTTGTGCTGGTCGCTACCGCCCTGGGCGTTTTTCCGTGGGAATTGTTCGCCACGCTGGTGGTGACCAATTACATCCTGAAAGTCGGCATCGAGGCCCTAATGACCCCGGTCACCTATTGGGTGGTGAACTTCCTCAAGAAGGCCGAAAACGAGGATGTCTTCGACCGGGAGACAAAGTTCAGACCGTTTTAAAAAATCTCATCGCCAAGCAGCCAGGTAAAAAAACAAGACGCCAGGGTCTTTTTTAAAGAACTCTTGGCGTCTTTCTCTTAAACCTCGGCTACTTGGCGCTTAAAGAATTTCGGTTCCACGGTTTTAACCGGAAAACCCGCAGGGGCGACCCGCCCAGCGCTAAAAATCATCATTTTATGCCAGAATTCTTTGCGAAACCGTATCAGGTTATGCTCTGACGGGTCGCCCCTACCCCGTCATCCCGCCAAAAAGGGGAAAGCCAGAATTTCCGGGGAATCTTACCTTCTGTTACAACAACCTGTCGCCGCCGTTGACCGAGTCGGTGCGGTAGTGACAGCCGCGACTCTGGCGGTTGTGGCGGGCGGCCTTGGCGATAATCAAGGCCGCTTCGACCGCGTTGCGCAGGCCAATCAGGCCGTCGCTCAACTTGGTTTTGCGGTAAAAGGTCTCGATTTCGTTTTGCAGGTGACGCAGTTCGCGGATGGCGCGCGAAATTCGGTCGCCGGAGCGAATCAAGCCGACGTAATGCCACATGACACTCTGAATGGTCTGCATGTCGCCCTGAATCAGGGCCGGGTCCGATTCATGGGTCAGGTTCGATTCGTCCCAGGGCGGAATATCGTCCGGGCGGGGCAGGAAGGCTCCATCGACCCAACCCATGATGTGCTCGGCGGCGCGCTCGCCGTAGACCAGCCCCTCCAGCAGCGAGGTGCTCGCCAGGCGGTTTGCGCCGTGCAGGCCGGTACAGGCCACCTCGCCGACCGCATAAAGGTTGCGGATGGTCGTCTCGCCCCAGGTGTTAACGGCTACCCCGCCACAGGAATAGTGCGCCGCCGGTACAACGGGAATCGGCTCGCGGGTGATGTCGATTCCGACCCGCAAACATTCGGCGTAAATGTTCGGGAAACGAGTCCGCAGTTTGTCGGCCTCCATGTGCGAGCCGATATCCAGCAAAACGTGCGAGTAGCCCTGCGATTCCATCTCGTTATGAATGGCGCGGGCGACCACATCGCGCGGGGCCAGGTCTTTCCAGCGCGGGTCATATTTGTGCATGAATGGCTGGCCGGTCGGCGTGAGCAGGGTTCCGCCCTCGCCGCGCACCGCTTCGCTGATGAGAAATCCCTCGGCCCCCGGCACGGCCAGCGCCGTCGGGTGAAACTGAATATATTCGGCGTTGATGATGTTCGCCCCGGCGCGATGCGCCATCGCCAGTCCGTCGCCGCGCGCGCCAGTTGGGTTGGTCGTATTGCGGTAAATGCGTCCCAGTCCGCCGGTCGCCAAAATGGTCGCCCGCGCCAGGGTGCGGTGGATGGCCCGCCCATTGCGGTCGAAGACATACGCACCGTAACAGGTGACCGGCTGGTAGGTGTCGAGCGGGTCGCGGGAGTGATGTGGGTACGTAATCAGGTCGACGGCGGTGGCGTTGGTCAGCAGTTCGATGTTCGGCTGGCGGGCGATGTCGGCCACCAGGCCATCCATGATGCTGCGGCCTGTGCCGTCGCCGACATGCAGGATGCGGCGGCGGGAATGGGCCGCTTCCTGTCCGAAGGCCAGTTCGCCGCCCGTCTCGCGGTCGAACCCGATGCCTGCTTCCGATAAAAGCAGGTTTTCCAACCGGCCAGGCCCCTCCTCGGCCAGGATGCGCGCCGCTTCGGGCAGCGAGGCCCCGGCCCCGGCCTGGACAATGTCTTCGACGAGCAGTTCCGCGCTGTCGTCTGGCCCGCGATGGATAATTCCGCCCTGCGCCCAGCGCGAGTTCGATTCCGCGGGGTCGGGTTCACGGGTGATGAGAATGATGCGCCGCGCCGGGTCTTTCGACAGTTTGAGCGCAGCCGCCGCCCCGGCAATGCCAGAGCCAATGATGAGGATGTCGGTGGTTTTCATGGTCAGTTATCAGTATCCAGTGTCCAGCATCCAGTTTTCAGCATTCACTGGTTACTGAATACTGGTCACTGGTTACTGCTCAGAATCATCCAATCTTTATCATCCTATCCACCGCTTGGAAGGCGCGGACGCGGATTTCTTCGGGGACTTCGATAACCTGCCAATTGTTGCGCAGTGAATCGCGCACGTTTTCCATCGTAATCATGTTCATGTGCGGGCAGCGCACCATGCACAGGCGCAGCAGGTCTTTTTCGGGGTTGGCAGCGGCAATGTTGTCGCCCATCGAGCACTCGGTCAGCACCAGGTAGTGCGGCGCCTTGCTATCTCGGACGTAATTAATCATCGCGTTGGTCGAACCGGAGAAGTCTGATTCGGCCACCACTTCGGGCGAACACTCGGGGTGGGTCACCACAACGACCTCGGGGAATTGCTGACGCACCGCGCGGATGTCTTCGACCGTAAATTTTTCGTGGACTTCGCATTTGCCGTGCCAGCCAATCATCTGCACATCCAACAAGGTATCTGTCGGAACAGCCCCGCCGATGGACGGAAAGATGATGTGCTTGCCGGTCTCTTTGGCGACATTGCTGGCAAGATACTGGTCGGGCAGGAAGATAATCGTATCGCTTTTGAGCGATTCGGCCACCGCAATCGCATTGCCGGATGTGCAGCAAATGTCGCTCTCGGCTTTTACATCAGCATAGGTATTGACGTAAGTGACCACCGGCACGCCGGGATATTTGCGCCGCAGGGCGCGCACGTCCTCGGCAGTAATCGACTCAGCCAGCGAACATCCGGCCTTTTCGGCGGGCAGCAGCACCGTTTTGGACGGATTCAGGATTTTGGCCGTCTCGGCCATGAATTTGACACCGCAAAAAACAATCACGTCTTTGTCGGTGGTCGCGGCTTTGCGGCTCAGGTCGAGCGAATCGCCCTTGAAATCAGGGATTGAATGGAAGAGCACCGGCTCCATGTAATTGTGGCCAAGAATGACAGCGTTGCGCTCTTTTTTAAGTTGGTTGATTTCGACCGCAATTTCAGATTTGTAATACAGCTCGACATCGGGCACCAGTTTGCCCAGGCTGGCTTTCATTTCTTCATAAAGTGCTTGCGCTTCGGGGTTCATGTTTGACTCCTTTAATTTATAGGGTTTGTTCAGGCATCCAGGCCGGGGCATGGTTCGCCGGGGCCAATACGAATAAATATCGCGGCATCATCATCTTTATATACTTCGCACCATATTGGCGATTGATGCAGCGCAGACAACAGGCTTTCCTGGCCCTCAATGGATAGCAACATGCTATTGACGCCGTCCTCGTCTAAAAGGGTTTGCCAATCATAACGGGCCGCGCTGACAGCCAGGTAGCGCTCCCAGTGTTCGGGGGAATAGGCCTCGAACATCGTATGAATCCAAACCGGGCGGTCAGGCAGGGCATAAGCCAGGTAACTACCATAAGCATACTGATTCCATAGCGGCGATGGAATTTCAGGATGCTTCTCCAGCCACGCAACCGCCGCAATCGGGGTATTGACGGTCACCGGAGGGGGCGATTCCATCAAGCGCTCGCGCGGGCCAGGCAAAAGTAATAGCGGCATTGCGAGCAGCACCAGCCCCAGGACAAGGTTTATCGGGGTCAATCGTTGAGCATCTCCTGAAGCCTTCATCCAGCCGGATAACAGGGTGGCGCTGATAACAACCAGCAGGAAAACAAACCAGATGACATACCGCAGGCCAAAAAGCGCGAGAAGGCCAAATCCCAAAAACCAGACCCATTCGAGTCGATTCAACTTCCTGGGCGAGAAAGCCACCAGGGGAATAAATGCCAGCAGCCAGATAAAGAAAATGTTCGTCTGCCAATTGTCATTGACCGGCGGCCCCCATTCCATGCTCAACTGGTTCGACTCGCTGGTAATCGAGAAAATAATATATTCGAAAACCCCAACACCGCGCGGGTTGAGTAAAACAGCCAGGGAAGCAAGGCCAAGAACCATCAACAACGGCCTGCGCTGGCCCGCACCAAAGACGACTGCCGCGCCAACCAATGGAAAAAGCAGGACAAAAGAACCATGCAGGTTGACCCACAACAAACTGATGAAAGGCAAAACCCACAGAAAGCGATTGTCCCCATTTTGCCATTTGTAGAGTATCCACAGGCTCAAAGCAAAGAGAAAATAGGTGAACATCTGGGGGCGCACCACCCAGTTATTGCTGGAGACCAGGACGGTGATGAACATCAGCAACCACGCCAGTTTTGAGCCAACACCCGCCTGGCGAACCAGCACCCACAGGACAAGATACGCCAGCGCAATGACCAACCCGCGCGCAAAAATTGTCAGCCCAAGCCCGCCGGCATTATAAAGAAGCGAGAAAAGCACAGCAGACAGCCACGAGTGATACATCACCGGCTGCCCGCTGGCACTGATGATGTCAACAGCCGGAACCTGTCCCGTAGCCAAGACCTCCTGCCCGATTCGCATATACCACCAGTAATCGTTGGGCAGCACCGGCAGGAAAAAGGCGAGCAGGAGGACGGTCATCAAGGCAAACGACAGCCAGATGAAATCGAAAGAAAGGAAAAAGGAGAATTTTTGTTTTTCCATCAGGTCACCGGGATGTTTGCACAAAATCCAACGACACGTCAAATACCTTTGCCGAGTGGGTCAGCGCGCCGCTGGAGATATAGTCGACGCCGGTTTCGGCAATCGCACGCACGGTTTCAAGGCTGACGTTGCCGCTGGCCTCCAGTTTGGCCCGCCCGGCGGTGATGTGGACGGCTTCGCGCATCGTTTCGAGGCTCATGTTGTCGAGCAGGATGCGCCCCACCCCCAGCGCCAGGGCCTCGCGGACGTGGTCGAGGCTGCGGGCTTCGACTTCGATTTCCAGGCCGCTATTGGCGGCGCGGGCGCGGGTCACGGCTTCGGTGATGGAACCGGCAAAATCGATGTGGTTGTCCTTGATGAGAATCATATCGTACAGGCCGATGCGATGATTCTGTCCGCCGCCGCGCAGGACAGCCAGTTTGTCGGCCATGCGCAGGCCGGGCGCGGTCTTGCGCGTGTCAAGGATGACGGCCCGCGTGCCGGCGACGGCTTCGACGAACTGACGGGTCAGGGTGGCGATTCCGCTCATGCGCCCCAGGAAGTTGAGCGCGGTCCGTTCAGCGGTCAACAGGCTGCGGGCCGGGCCGTCCAGCGCGGCGACGATTTGACGGTCTTCGACCCGTTCTCCTTCCCCGGCCAGGGCGCGGAACGCTATCCCGGCGTCCACCGCGCGGCAAACCGCTTCGGCCACATCCAGCCCGGCAATGACGCCATCCTGCTTGGCGATGATTTGGCCGCTCATGCGCGCATTGGCCGGGAGGATGCTATCGCTGGTGGCGTCACCGCCGCCGATGTCTTCTGCCAGCGCGCGCCGGATGGCTTCGTGGATGTCGGGGTGCAGGTTGTCCAAATTTGCTCCTTTTGTGTATAAAATACACTTAGTGTCGTTGACCTGATTATAGCCCGCCTCCCGATTTTGTCAAGTTTAGCGCGAAAATCTGTATAATGCTTTTATGAACAACGAGACCCTGACAACCCTAACCCGCCAGTTCGAAACTGCCTGGAAATTAACCGAATATCACCTCGATGGCCTTACCGATGCGGAATGCCTGTGGCGGCCCGCCGACAAAGGCCTGCACGTCTGGCAGTCCGCTGACGGCGCCTGGCGCGCCGACTGGCCGGAAAGCGAAGGCTACGACCTCGGCCCGCCGAGCATTGCCTGGCTGACCTGGCATATCGGATTCTGGTGGAGGATGGCCCTTGACCACAATTTCGGCAGCGGAACCCTGACCCGCGCAGCGGTGACCTGGCCCGGCAGCGCGGAATCCGCCCGTGAGCAGATTATCGGCTTGCAGGCCGGGTGGCGAGCGGCCCTGGAGCCGCTGACCGAAGCGGACTTGCGCTCACAGGAACGCACCCGCTGGCCGTTCAAAGAGCGCCCCTTCGGAGACGTAATTGCCTGGCTGAACATCGAGCTGACCAAGAACGCCTCCGAAATCGGTTACGCGCGCTTTTTGTATGCGGTTCGGGAAAAATAAAATCGCTCAAGATGAAAGTCGGCAATTTATCCTTAAAAATGAGCCTGCCCTCCCCTTTACTCTTCCCCTTTCCCCACATTGCCTTTAAGCACTGCGCCAGCCAGGTGCTGGCGCGTTATTTTTCGGCGCGCAAAGCCCAGCGCATCTGGGAGGAAACCCTGAAGCTGCAGCCTGTCCTTGCCCGACAGCGTCCGCGCTATTCATTTGGACTCAACCTGGTCTTGCGCTACATGGAATGGGACTGTGCCCTGTATCGCGCAGCGCGCGAGTGCAGCGTACCGGAAGCGCAGGCCCAACAGATTGTGGCCGAGGTCAACTGGCTGGCCTTTGCCCCCCTGACGACGGCCTCCTACAAACTTTCGCGCCTGCGAAGCGCCGACCCGCTTCCCCGCGCCAGGTGGATTCTCGACCTGATGTTTCGCCTGCTCTTCACCGCCCCTTTCCAGCGCGAAAAGTTCCCCGCAGCCGATGAAATAGCCTTCGATGTCACCGTTTGCCCCCTGGCAGAATATTTTGGCAAACAGGGAGTCCCGGAACTGACAGCCTGGGCGGCTTGCAGCCTCGACCATCGCATGGCGGGCGTGTGGGGTGTGACCCTACACCGCGAACAGACCATCGCCGGGGGCCATCCGCGCTGCGATTTTCGGTTTCGCAAAACGCCGGTTGTCTGGACTAAAAAGTATGGGTAATCAATTCATGCTGTCGTCTGGTCAAATGCAATCCCCCATGCTCGAAATCCTCGAACCCGCCCTGTTTACCTCGGTGCAGGATGCCGGTCAAAGTGGCTGGCAAGCCTTCGGCGTTCCGCGCGGCGGGCCAATGGACGCCCACGCCCACCGCGCCGCCAACCTGCTGACCGGCAACCCGCCCGATGCCGCCGCGCTCGAAATCGGCATCACTTCAGCTCATTTGCTGGCCCACACTGACTGCATCATCGCCGCCTGCGGGGCGGGTTTCGCCCTGTTGGTCGACTCGCGCCCCCTGCCGCTATGGATGTCGGTTTACGTCCGCGCCGGGCAGCGAATCTGGCTCGAGAAAGTGGAGGGCGGCAATTGGGCTGTCCTGGCGATTCACGGCGCGATTCACCCCCCACCCGCGCCTGCCCGCCTGCAAAACGGCCAAATCCTGGCTGTCGGCGGCTCCGTCAACTTCCCCTACGGGCTGGCCGGGCGCAAAATCCATCCCGACGCAATCCCCGACTATGGCGCTTACCGCCGCCGCAGCCTGCGGACGCTGCCCGGGCCGCAGCAATCCCGATTTACCCCGCAATCGCTCGAACAGTTTTACGCCGGGCGCTACCCAATCTCGACCAGCTCAGACCGGGTCGGCTACCGCCTGGGCAGTTCGCCGCTCCAGCACGCCGACGAGGCGGAAATGCTCTCCGAAGGCATGGCGCGCGGCTGCATCCAGGTTCCGCCCGACGGACAGCCAATCGTCATGCAGGCCGACTGCCCGACCACCGGCGGCTACCCCAAGGTCGCCTCCGTCATCGCCGCCGACCAGCCCATTCTGGCGCAAATCCCGTTTGGGGCCGGGCAGGTCTCTTTTGCCGAAACCGACATCGCCAGCGCCCAGGCCGAATACCGCGCCCAAATTCAACGCCTGGATTCGTCCCTCGGCCACAGCGAGGACGATTACCTGTGGGCCGGGTTTTAGGCCGCTACTCGCGCGAAATCAGGCGCACCGCCCGGTCGTAGAAGAAGTAATCCCAGGTCCAGTTAATCAATACAATCAGGCGGTTGCGGAAACCAATCAGCCCAATCAGGTGCACCACCAGCCAGACCGCCCAGGCCAGGAAGCCGCGAAACTTCATCCCAAATGTGCTGGCTACCGCCGCGTTACGCCCGATGGTCGCCATCATGCCCAGGTTGTTGTAGTGGAAGGGTTTTTGGGGCCGCCCGGCAATTTGGGCCAGGGTGTTGTCGGCGGCGTGTTTGCCCTGCTGGGTCGCCACCGGCGCAACCATCGGCAGTGCCTTGCCGTCTTCTTCGAGGTAGGCGGCGTCGCCGATAGCATAGACATCCGAGTGGCCGGGGATTTGCAGGGTGGGCAGGACCTTGACTCTCCCCGCATGGGCGCGTTCAAGGCCCAGGCGTCCCATCAGGCTGGCGGCCTGCACCCCCGCCGACCAAAGAACCGTGCCAGCCGGGATAACTTCCCCGCCCGCGAGGGTCAGGGTCTGGCCGTCGTAATTGTCCACTTTGGCGTTCAGGCGCACCTCGACCTTTTTGCGCTGCAACGAGCGCCGGGCCGAATCCTGCAAGGAGGCCGGGAAACCCGCCAGGATGTTGTCCACCGCTTCGAGCAGGATGACGCGCACCTGTTCGACGTTGATGTTGGTGTGATAGTCGCGGCGCAGCACCAGGCGCATCAGTTCGGAGAGCGCCCCGGCGCTTTCGACCCCGGTCGGGCCGCCGCCAACCACCACAAAGGTCAGTAAAGCCTGTCGTTTTTCAGGGTCAGGCTCAAGGGTGGCGCGTTCGAACATCCGCAAAATGTGGTTGCGAACCGTCACAGCGTCGCTGACGTCCTTAAGCGGCAAGGCGTTTTTTTCCAGCGAAGCATTCCCGAAGAAATTTACCGACGCGCCCGCCGCAAGGATGAGGTGGTCATAATCTACCTGGCCTTCTTCGGTCAGGACTTTTTTGCGCTCGAAATCGACGCCCAGCACGCGCGACATGAGGAAAGAAAAGTTGCGTTGGCGCTGGAAGATGGCCCGCACCGGGTAGGCAATTTCGTGCGGCGAGATGCCCGCGGTTGCGACCTGGTAAAGCAGCGGCTGGAAGAGGTGGTAGTTGCGTTTGTCTATCAACGTCACGCGGACGGGTTTGCCCGCCAGGCGCTGGGTTGCGTGCAAGCCGCCGAACCCGGCGCCGACAATGACAATATGGGGGAGTTTCTCGGTCATGGCTGTCATCCTTTATTAATCGGATATTATTTGTGATAATTATCTCAAATGATTATATTACCAACGCTAGAATTTGTGAAGATTAACACAATCAATTTTACATAAAAAACATCCCCTCCAACGGCGTTTTGGAGGGGAGTAAATGATTTTATTGCGGGTTCTCTATTCGGTTTTTTCTTCCACTTTAGGCGCGGCAGGCGGCGCGGCAGTTTTGGCCTTGCCCCTGAAGAGCAGCCGCCACAGCCAGCGCACGAAGCGCCACAGGACAAAGATTGCCAGGCCGAGGCTTCCCAAAATCAGGATGGCCGCCGGCAAGAAGACAATCACCAGCCAGACGATGAACTCGAAAAAGCCTTGCAGGAAATCGACCAGCGCCTGCACCGCGTCGCGCACCACGCCTTCGGGCTTCCAGCCGCCAATTTCAATTGGTTGCAGGGTTTTCTCGGCAATCAGGCGGATACTGATGGCTGAAAGCGCGGCCGATTGCTCGTAATATTTCATCTGGCCCTTGATGAGTTCAATCTGCTCACGAATTTGGGTCAACTGATTGAAGACCTGCAAAACGTCCTCGGTATCGTCGGCTTCTTCCATGATGGCAGTCAACTGGCGTTCGGTGTTTTCAAGGTTGGTCAGGCGCGAAGACAGGTCAGTATATTCCTGGGTCACATCCTGCCCGGAGCGTGATTCTGACCTGAGTTCGACGATTTCTTCCTTGATTTCGGCCAGGGCCGCGTTCAGGTGCTCAGATGGCACGCGGATGGTCATGCTGCCTTCAGGAGCTTTACCGCCGCCCGAAATATTAATTTCCTGGATTTGGGACGACACCACAAACCCGCCCATACGCTCGGCCATGGTCGCGATGGCTTGCATCTTCGACTGCGGGTCTACCACCACAATGCTCAGGTCGGCGTTTTCGATGACCATCCGCTTCTGGGCCGGGACGGTATTAACCGCGCTGTCGTAGGCGACCTTTTCCTCGTAGGGCGCGGCAGGTTCAGCCGGAGCGGCAGGCGCATAGGCTTCCATGTCATAACCGCCCGCGCCTGAAAGGCTCGGGCTTGCGGCAGCGCCGCAACCCGCCAGAAGCAGGGACAAAACAAGTAATCCAAACAAGACTTTATTCATAGCTCTCCTCCTTTGGAGAAAGTGTGGGGGTGATTTCTCCTCCACAGACGCTTTTCTCGCCGGGTTTGTTCCGTTAAAAAGACCCTAAAGGTTTTGAAAAACCTTTAGGGTCTGGCCTGTTCTACTACCAACCTTCGCCAAGGCGGGCGGCGTGTTTTTCGGGCAATCCTGCCGCCCTGATTCTCTTCTGTACCGCTGTAAAATCGTAGGCCGCGCGGCGCGGCTCCCAGGTCATGGCTTCGGGGTCGAAAATGGCATACGCGGCGCGCGGGTCGCGGTCGCGCGGCTGCCCGACCGAACCAGGGTTGAGAATGGCGCGTGGGGTCAACTTGAGCACTTCGCCCACTTTCGGCACTTCGAGCGAAACGCGGTCTTTGTTCATATCCAGCCTGAACATGCACTGGATGTGCGAATGACCGACGAAACAAAACGAGGTTTCAAAACTCTGGAAGTTCAGGCGCGCCACCAGCGTATTCAAAATGTATTCCCAAACCGGGTCACGCGGGCTGCCATGCGCCAGGGTCACATCCCCACGAATCAGGGCTTTCTGCGGCAGGCTGTCGAGATAGCCCTTGTTGCCGTCCGAAAGCTGCTTCTTCTGCCACAACAACGAGCGGCGCGCCTCCGTGTTGAAAACGGCCTCGTCCATCTGCCCCAGAACGGCCACATCATGGTTGCCCAGCAGGCAGGTCAGGTTCGGGATGGCGCGTATCATTTCGACCATTTCGTTGGGGTCGGGGCCATAACCCACTACATCGCCCAGGCACCAGGTCTCATCCACGTCACCCGCATCGGCCAGCACCGCTTCGAGGGCGGTAACGTTGGCGTGCAGGTCAGAGAGTACCAAAATACGCATGAAGACTACTCCAAAATTTCAGCCACACGGTTCAGGATGTGCTGCGCCGCCGCGCCCTTGTCCATCAGCGGCAGGGATTCACTGCGTCCGTCAGGATATAACAGGGTAATACGATTGGTTTCCACCGCAAAACCGGCGTCTCCTGCCGAAATATCATTGGCGGCAATAAAATCCAGTTTTTTGGAGATTAATTTGGATTTTGCGTTTTCGAGCAGGTCGCGGCTTTCTGCGGCGAATCCTACCACAACTTTCAGGCGCGGCAAACCCGACCTTTGGTTGGCTACCGCTGCCAGGACGTCCGGCGCGGCCTCGAGTTCTATCTGCGGAATGCCGTCCCGTTTCTTTATCTTGTCTCCGGCGACCGTCTTCACCCGGAAGTCCGCCACCGCTGCCGCCATCACCAGCCCATCGGCGTCTTTTATCGCCCCGCTAACCGCCTCCAGCATCTGCTGGACGGTGTCAACACGGACGACCTCGGCCCCCACCGGCGGCGTCAGCGCCGTCGGGTGGCTGATGAGGGTCACATGCGCGCCCATATCGAGCGCGACTTGCGCCAGGGCATAGCCCTGCCTGCCGCTCGAGCGATTGGTTATCACCCGCACCGGGTCAATGGGTTCCTGCGAACCGCCAGCCGTAATGACCAGCCGCCTGCCGCGCAAACGTCCCAGTTTGCGGCCCAGCACGGCCCGCGCCACGCCCAAAATTTCGAGCGGCTCAGACATGCGCCCGACACCGACCAGGCCGGAGGCCAAATGTCCCGGCGCGGGACCGACAAAGGTCACGCCGCGCCCGGTCAAAATGCGCACATTCTCCTGGGTGGCCGGGTGGGCAAACATGCCGCCATCCATGGCCGGGGCAATCAAAATCGGGCATTCCGCCGCCAGCGCGGTGACGGTCAGCAGGTTGTCGGCCTGACCGTGAGCCATTTTGGCAAGGGTATTGGCCGTGCAGGGAGCGATAATCAGCATATCGGCGGCGTGCCCCAGGCCAACGTGCAAAACATGCGCCTCGCCGCCCCACAGTTCGGCGTCGGTGAAGGCTTTGCGCCCCGTCACCGATTGGAAGGTCAGCGGGGCGATAAACTTTTCAGCGCCGGGGCTGAAAACCGTCTCGACCTGCGCCCCGGCCTGGGCCAGTTTGGATGCCAGGTCAGCGCCCTTGTAGGCCGCTATCGAGCCGGTAATTCCGAGGATAATTCGTTTGCCAGCAAAGATGGACATAATGACGCAATTATACCTGTCATTGCCTTTGCTTTTGGCGGGCGCTGTGGGTTGCAAAATCTCCCGATTTTGCACGAAAGTCAGGAGACTTTCGACTCCTTTACGGCAAATATCAGAGAACCACCAAATTTTGCCCCGGCTTGGTAAAACATTTGTGCTATAATTACTGCTTGCCTTTTTCTTCCCTACTATTCTGAAAAGGTATAGCGAGGTGCTATGTCTTCCAATATTATCCGTGTAGTTGGCGCGCGACAGCATAACCTGAAAAATATCACCGTCGAGATTCCGCGCGACAAACTGGTGGTGAT
>JAGVAO010000075.1 GCA_020060235.1 Anaerolineales bacterium
ACACATTGCCCGCACAACACACAGGTCGTGGCCGGGATGGGCTGGTCGAAGAACGTGCCAATCTGGGTCTCGTAGCCGCGCCCGCTAAAGTTGATGGCAAAGGTGTACTGGGCATCATCCGCGCAGACCTGCACGCAGCGCCAGCACAACACGCACTTGGCGTAGTCGCGGATGTACATCGGATTGTCGTCCATCACGTCCACGTCGCGGCGCTCGGCTTCGGGGAAGCGTTCGGGCGACGCGCCGTACTCGTCCATCATTTGCAGGATTTCGGGGGAATCGGACAAGTCCACGCTGGAGGCCAGCATTTCAAGGATGGTTTTGCGCGCCCGCAGCACCCTTTCGGAGCGCGTCTGCACCTTCATCCCCTCCGCCGCCTGGAGAATGCACCCCGGCTGGGGCAGGCGCATGCCCTCGACATCCACCACGCACATGCGGCACAGGCCATTGGATGTGGTCGCCTCGTGCCAGCAAATCGCGGGGATTTCTATCCCGGCCTGCCTGGCGGCGTCAAGGATGGTTGCGCCCTGCTCGGCAATTATCTCGCGGTTGTCTATGGTTAATTTTGGCATATCTTCTACACCTTCACCAATCCCAATTTCAGCGCCGAAAGCACCGCGCTGGCGGCAGTCTGGCCCAGGCCGCACAACGAGGAGTCGGTCATCGTCCAGCCGACATCCTGCAAGCGCTCGAAGTCGCCGGGCAAGGAACGGCCATGCGCCAACCGCTCCAAAATCTCCTTCTGGCGCTGCGTACCCATCTGGCAGGGATAACACTTGCCGCAACTCTCGTGGGCGAAGAAATGTCCCAGCCCGGCCAAAACCTGCCGCAGGTCGCGCGTCTTATCGAAAACCATCACCACGCCCGAGCCAAGCGGCAGGTCGACGGCGCGCAGGTCTTCAAAAGTAAGTTTTACGTCCAAATGCTCTGTTGTTGCAAACGCCCCCGCCGCCCCGCCAAACAAAATCGCCTGAATATCGTCCGTTTCTATCCGCGAGTCCGCGACAGAGTCCGTTGACAAGTCCGTCGAGAGTAATTCCCTCAACGTCACCCCAAACGGCGCTTCATACAACCCCGGCCGCGCCACATCTCCCGAAACGCAGAACAACTTCGGCCCTGGCGACTTCTCGGTGCCGATTTTGCGATACTCCGTCGCGCCCAGGTTCAGGATAAGCGGCACATTGCAGAGCGTCTCTACATTGTTGATGACCGTCGGCTTGCCAAACAAACCGTGCGTGGTCGGGAAGGGCGGCTTGATACGCGGGAAGCCGCGTTTGCCCTCGATGCTCTCGAACAGGGCGGTTTCCTCGCCGCAAATGTATGCGCCTGCGCCCATGCGGACTTCTATCTCAAATTTCTCGCCCAGGTAGCCCGCCGCGCGCGCTTCTTCGAGCGCGTTTTCGAGGGCAGGCAAAATGTACGGGTACTCCCC
The DNA here is from genome assembly GCA_020060235.1 of Anaerolineales bacterium. Lineage (GTDB taxonomy): Bacteria > Chloroflexota > Anaerolineae > Anaerolineales > Villigracilaceae > UBA8950. Next base: position 1,433 of record JAGVAO010000075.1, read on the forward strand.
GCGCAGGTAAATGTAACCTTTTTTCGCGCCAATTGCATAGGCCGCGATGCACATCCCCTCGATGGTGCTGTGCGGGTCGTCTAACAGCAGCACGCGGTCTTTGAAGGTGCCCGGCTCCGATTCGTCAGCATTGCAGACCACGTATTTCTCATCCGCTTCGGCGTTTGCGGCGCCCTCCCATTTGACCCCGGTCGGGAAAGCCGCCCCGCCGCGCCCCACCAGCCCGGATGCTTTTATCTCCGCGACGACATCCTGCGGCGTCATGCTTTGCGCTTTTTCGAGCGCGGCGTAGGGGCCATACTCAGACAGGCTGGTGGTGCGCCCGCGCCCGCAGTTCGCAGTCAGGTAGGACGACAAACGGTAGACCGTAGACGGTGGGCGCTCAGCCTCGTTCACTGTCCACCGTCCACCGTCCACCGTCAACTCCGCCGGAGCGTGTTCACAGACCCCCAGGCATGGACTGGCCTCGATGGTCAGCAGCCCGTCGCGGGTCGTCTGATTCGGCTCGATTCCGGCCTCGGCGCAATGGCGGCCCAGGATGTCCGCGCCACCTTTCAGCGTGCAGGCGGCGTCTATACAAATCCGCCTGATTTTCTTGCCGCGCGGCTGGCTGTAAAAAAGGGTATAAAACTCGATAACCCCATGCACATCGGCCAGCGGCACTTTGAGCGCCCTGCCGATTTCGCGCGCAGCTTCGGCAGGAATATAACCGTATAAAAATTGGGCATCATGCAAGGCAGGCATCAACCCCGAACGGCCATGCTTTGCGTGGCGGATAAGTCTCTCTTGCAAGGGCGCAAGGTCAATTTCCGACATACTTCCTCCGATTTTAAAAGTATAGCACGCTTCCAGAATTTCGCATCCTCCCCGTCCCCACTTTCGCCCAAACTGCTATAATCAGTCCTCGTGAAACTACTCCGCCGCTTCTTCGTCAACCCCGCCGTCCCGGCGGAATATCGCGCCAACTTCATCCATTTTTACCTGGATATTGGCTGGTACGCGCTCCTGGCCGGTTCTTCGCTCAACTTCCAGAACGTTTACGCCGCCCGCCTGGGGGCCAGCGGTTTCCAGATTGGCTTGCTGGGCGCCATCCCGGCCCTGGTCAGCCTGCTGCTGGCCATTCCCGCCGGGTTCTGGCTGGCAAAGCGTCGCGTCCATCACGCCGTCTTCTGGACCTCTGTCGTTTACCGGCTCGGCTTTTTACTTTGGGTCTTCCTGCCCTGGGTTTTCAACGAGCAAGGCCAAATTTGGGGCCTGACCGGCATCATCTTCCTGCAAGCCATCCCGCTCACTGCGCTTGGGGTCGGATTCAACGCCCTGTTCGCCAGCGCCGTCCCAACCGAGTGGCGCGCCAGCGTGGCCGCCAAGCGCAACATCGTGCTCTCGGTGGTCTTCATGGGCGCTTCGCTCGGCAGCGGCTGGATGCTTGAACAACTGCCCTTCCCCTTCAACTACCAGGTTATCTTCTTTATCGGATTTTTGGGCGCGGCGATGAGCAGCGTCCACCTCTACTTCATTCGCCCGCTGCCCGAGGCCGAATCCGGTGCGGAACGCTCCGCGCCCGAGCCTGGGCAGCCGTCAAACGAAATTGCGCCACGCCCCAGCCTAAAAAACAGCCTGCGTCTCGACATCTGGAAGACTCCTTTCCGCGTCACCCTGCTGGTGCTGCTGGCCTTCCACCTGTCGCAGTATCTCGCCATCCCGCTCTTCCCGATTTATTTCGTCAACGAACTTGGCCTGACCGACGAACACATCGGCATTGGCACGGCCCTGTTTTACCTGACCGTACTGCTCGGCTCGACCCAACTCAGCCGCCTGGTGCGCAAAACCAGCCACAAAGCCGTTACCGGCTGGGGCGTGATTGGCATGAGCCTGTACCCCATCTTCCTGGCCTTTTCCACCCAGGTGTGGGAATATTACGCCGTTTCCATCCTCGGCGGCCTGGTGTGGGCGATGGTTGGCGGGGCGCAGTTGAATTACCTGCTCGAAGCCTGTCCGCCACAGGACAGGCCCGCCTACCTGGCCTGGTACACCATTGTGCTGAACGCCTGCGCCCTGGCCGGTTCCCTGCTCGGGCCGGTCATGGCAACCGGCATCGGAATTTCGCTCGCCCTGGTGGTCACCGGAATCCTGCGCGGGTTCGCCGGGGCAGCCATCCTCAAATGGGGCTAATTCTGGTATTATCGAAGCATGAGCATCAAAATCGTCGCCACCAACCGCAAAGCCAGTTTTGAATACTTCCTGCTCGAGCACTTCGAGGCCGGGCTTTCATTACAGGGTTCTGAAATCAAATCCATACGCGCCGGGCAAATCAGCCTGGCCGAGGCGTATATCGAAGTCAACGGACGCGAAGCCTGGCTGGTCGAATGCCATATTGCGCCGTACGAACAGGCCAACCGCTTCAACCATGACCCCAAGCGCAAGCGCAGGCTGCTGCTGCACAAGCGCGAAATTCGCCAGTTGTGGAGCGAGGTGCGCCAGAAAGGCGTCACCATCGTCCCGACCAAGGTTTACCTGAAAGAAGGCCGCGCAAAAATCGAAATTGCGCTGGCAAAAGGCAAGAAACTGCACGACAAACGGCATACGATTGCCGAGCGCGACCAGGAACGCGAAATGAAGCGCGAAGCCCGCATCAGGGATTAAAGAAAGGCTGACGGCCAGCATGTCCCCTTCGACCATTGGTGGGATTAACCTGCTCCCCGAAGAGCAGAAATTGCAAACCTATGGGCGGGTTATTCCGCCCGAATTGTTCGAGCGCTTCGACCTGCCGGGGCTGGATTCGAACCGCATCAAGTCGCTTTTCCAGTTCAAGTACGAACCCGGCTCCAGCGACGTCGAACTTTCGCTTTTCCACGAACAACACTTCCCCGACCCGATTCTCTACGGCCACCTGACCGATACGGTTAACGGGCAAATTCACGTCCTGCTTTACATCCTGAACGACCCAGATTCGCCGCGCTTCAACGTAGACCGGATGCCCGACGGCAGCCCAACCCGCTTCGGGACGCTTAAACGCAACATCGATGCCGAAACCCAGGCCCTCACGTATGGCCTATCGCCCGGCCAGGTGCGGCGCGGACTGCGGCTGCTGGCCCCGGCCATCGAAACTTTCGAAAAGTTTATCGCCAGCCTGGGGCACGATATGTACTTCGTCGAGCCGTTGTATTATCACAACGCGGTCATTTTCGAGCGCTACGGCTTCACTTACCAGATGGGCCGCCGCCTGATGGAACGCATCCAGTCCGGATTTGCAGATGGCGGGGATTTCCAAAAATTACTGGACGGCTCGACCTTCCGGCAGCCAGGCGCAATCGACAGCATCCGCCTGCGCTCCTGGGCCATCCACGACGGCATTCTAGGCGAGCCATTTACGAGTGTCACCATGTACAAAAAAATTGGCAAGCACGCCGGAATCAATACCTGCCCCCAGTGCGGCTGGTAACATGACTCACCCCGAATTTAAGGAAGGCAGGGAGTGAGGGCGAACGTCAAGCCAAAGGGAAGAAAGAGCAAGACGCAGGCGATAAAGTGGAGCTGAG
>JAGVAO010000153.1 GCA_020060235.1 Anaerolineales bacterium
AAATGACCGAAGTCACACAGGTACTCCTCGACAACGGCTTAAAAATTTTATTGAAAGAAATTCATACCGCCCCGCTCATCAGCCACTGGCTTTGGTATCGAGTCGGGTCGAAAGACGAACCCAGCGGCAAGACCGGAATTTCGCACTGGGTCGAACACATGCAGTTCAAAGGCACGCCGCAATTCCCGGCTTCGGTGCTCGACAAAGCCATCGCCCGCGAAGGCGGCACCTGGAACGCCTTCACCTTCCTGGATTGGACAACCTACTACGAAACCATGCCCGCTGCCAAAATCGACCTGGCCCTGCGCCTGGAGGCCGACCGCATGGTCAATAGCGCCTTCGACCCAGCGGAGGTCGAATCGGAGCGCACTGTCATCCTTTCGGAGCGCGAGGGACATGAAAACGAGCCGCTCTTCCTGCTTGGCGAGGCTGTGCAGGCAGCCTGCTTCCGAGTCCACCCGTACCACCACGAAGTCATCGGCGACACCGCCGACCTGCACAGCATCAGCGCAGGCAACTTGCGCCAGCACTACCAGACCTATTACGTTCCCAACAACGCCGTGCTGGCCCTGGCCGGTGATTTCGACACGGACGAAATGCTGGCGCGCCTGAGCGAACTTTACGCCCCCATCCCTGCCGGGCCGCCGCCGCCGCGCTTGAACCGCCCCGAACCACCCCGGCGCGGCGAAACCCGGCTCGACGTGAACGGCCCCGGCGAAACAACCTACCTGCAAGCCGCTTACCCGGCCCTGCCCGGCGCGCATCCCGATTTTTACGCCCTGGCTGTGCTCGACAGCCTGCTGGCCGGGCCATCGAACCTGAACATGTTCGGCGGGGGCGGCATTTCCAACCGCACCTCGCGCCTGTACCACGCCCTGGTCGAGAAGGAACTGGCGGTCGGCGTGCATGGCGGCTCGGTCACCACCATCGACCCCTTTCTTTACAGCATCACGTTAACCGTCCACCCAGAGCGCAGCGCGGAGGAATGCCTGGCCGCGCTTGACGCCGAAATCGCGCGGATGCGGGAGCAGACCGTCTCGCCCGAAGAAATTACGCGCGCCATCAAACAGGCCCGCGCCATGTTCGCCTTCGGCGCAGAAAACATCACCAACCAGGCCTTCTGGCTGGGCTATTCTGAAATGTTCGCCACCTACGACTGGTTCCTGACCTACCTTGAGCGGCTGGCCGCCGTCACCCCCGAAGACGTGCGCCGCGTGGCCGCGGAAACCTTCAGCCCCGAAAAACGGGTCGTCGGTATTTACCGTCCCGACGGCAGCCCCGTGGAGGCCGAATGATGAGCCGCGCCGCCCACTCCCTGCCCGGCCCCGGCGACATCTTCCGCGCCCAGACTGGCAACGGCATCACCGTGCTGGCGCGCGCCAACCCCAGTAGCCCCTCGATTGCGCTGGGAGGCTTCCTGCCAGCCGGCAGCCTGTTCGACAGCGACGAAAAACTCGGTCTGGCCGACTTCACCGCCGCCGCCCTGATGCGCGGCACCGCCAAACGCAACTTCTACCAGATTAACGACGCGCTCGAATCGCTGGGTGCCGCCCTCGGCTTCGGCTGCGGGGCGCGCAGCACCAGTTTCAGCGGACGCGCCCTCTCGGAAGACCTGCCCCTGCTGTTCGAACTACTCTCCGACGCCCTGCGCGCGCCCGTCTTCCCGCCCGAATATGTCGAACGCCTGCGCGCCCAACTGCTGACCGGCCTCTCCATCCGCGAGCAGGATACCGGCGACCGCGCCGACATGGCCTTCGACGAAATCATCTACGCCAACCACCCCTTCCGCCGCCCCGACGACGGCTACCCCGAAACCATCCAGGCCATCCGCCGCGACGACCTGGCCGACTTTCACCGCCGCCAGTACGGCCCGCGCGGCATGGTGCTGGTCGTGGTCGGGGCCATCAAACCGCCCCAGGTTTTGGAGATGGTGGAACGTTTCTTCGGTGACTGGGCGAATCCTGACCAGCCGCCCTATCCTGCGCTCCCGGCCCTGGCACCGCTGGACGCCCTCACCCGCAGGCATGTTCCCGTTGCAGGGAAATCCCAAACCAGCCTTGTGGTTGGCTGCCACGGCCCAAGCCGCAAAGCGGACGACTACCTTGCCGCTTCGCTGGCAAATTCCGTCCTCGGCCAATTCGGCATGATGGGCCGCATCGGCGACGTGGTACGCGAACGCTCGGGCCTGGCCTACTACGCCTACTCCAGCCTGAGCGCGGGACTCGAAACCGGTACATGGGACATCAGCGCGGGCGTCAACCCGGCCAACCTTGAGCGGGCTATCGACCTTATCCTTAAAGAAGTCGCGCTCTTCGTCGAACAAGGCGTTTCGGAGGAGGAACTGCGCGACAGCCAGGACAACTTCATTGGCCGCCTGCCGCTCTCGCTCGAATCGAACGGCGGCGTCGCCAATGCCCTGCTCAATATCGAGCGTTATGACCTCGGCCTCGACCACTACCAGACCTTCGAGGAGCGCATCCGCGCCGTCACCACCGAACAAGTCCACCGGGCCATCCGCCGCTACCTGCATCCTGAGCGGCTGGCCGTTGTCACCGCGGGCTAAAAGACGATGAAAATTTGCACCGGAATTGACCTGGTTGAAATCGAACGCATCGAAGACGCCATCGCCCGGCACGGCGAACGCTTCCTCGACCGCGTCTTTACGGCCTCCGAGCGCCAATCCTGCGGCGGAAGGGTAGAATCGCTGGCCGCGCGTTTCGCCGCCAAAGAGGCGGTTGCCAAAGCCCTCGGCAGCGGCCTCGACGGATTCAGTTTCCTGGACATCGAAATCACCCGCGCCGAAAACGGCGCGCCGGGCCTGATTCTGCACGGGGTCGCCGCTGAAAAAGCCCGCCAGCAAGGCATCGCGCACTGGAGCATCAGTCTCAGCCACACCAGGGAGCACGCCACCGCCGTTGCGGTGGGATATGGCGAATAGCAGCCTCGCCCGGACATTTTACGTCCGGGCTATTTTTTAGATAAACAATAGGGGCAACACGAACACCTGAAAACTCTCCAAACCTGCGTAATAGCATCGAAAAAGCATGACACTCTTCATAAGACAAAAAAAGTGACGAGATGTATAATAATTGGTACAGCATCCAATTGCAGAAAGGAGATTTCTTATGGCAGAACAACACCAGGGATGCGCCCGCGTAAGCGGTTCAGTGGAGGGCGCTGCGCCCCAAAGCCAACCAGACCAGGCCATTGCGCCCGAAAAGGAGAAAATAATGACAGCGCGAGTTGGGCAAAAAGCCCCCGATTTCACCGCCCCGGCTTATTACAAGGGCGGGTTTACCTCCGTCAAACTCTCGGATTTTGCCGGGAAGTGGGTTTTCGTTTGTTTCTATCCGGGTGATTTCACCTTTGTCTGAGCGACAGAAGTGTCGGCGGTCGCCGACAAATATGCCGAGTTGCAAAAATTGGGGGTTGAGGTTATTTCAGTTAGCGTTGACAGTCACTTTGTTCATAAAATGTGGAACGACCACGAACTGGTCAAAATGGTCGAAGGCGGCGTGCCCTTCCATATGGCCTCAGACCAGGCCGGAAACGTAGGCCGCGCCTATGGCGTATGGGACGAGACCCAGGGCATCGAAATGCGCGGACGCTTCATCATCGACCCCGATGGCGTCATCCAGGCGATGGAAGTACTCACCCCGCCGGTCGGACGCCGGATTGCCGAGAGCATTCGCCAAATCCAGGCCTACCAACTGGTGCGCGAATCGGGCGGCAAGGAAGCCACGCCCGCCGGTTGGGAACCCGGACAACCCACCCTGAAACCCGGCCCAAACCTGGTCGGCAAGGTCTGGGAAGTCTGGAACCCGAAGATGGAAAAGTAATTTACCCGGCAGTCCCAAATCAATCTCGCCAAAATCGGCGGGATTGATTTTTTATACTTTTTCTATCTACAAAAACGTAATTATCTGGCGGCAAACACAATCCGCGTGCTATAATTTTTTTACGCCCCTGCGCCAACTTCCCGCATTGATATATGAAATAATTCAAGGAGATACATCGATGGCAGCCTTACTGACCGCGCTATTTTTTGGTTTTGTGCCTTGCTTCCTGTTTGCCATGATTCTTTACTGGCTCGACCGATTCGAGAAAGAGCCGAAAATTTTGCTGGGCGCGGTATTCCTTTGGGGCGTCGTAGTCGCCGCTGGCGGTTCTTATATTCTCAACTCGCTCTTTTCAATCGGCGTGTTTGAATTTACCGGCTCTGAAGAACTGGCCGGGATAACCGGGGCCACCATCAGCGCCCCGCTGGTCGAAGAAACGCTCAAAGGGCTGGCCGTGCTGATAATTTTCCTGGTCTTTCGCCATGAGTTCGACTCTGTGCTAGATGGAATCGTTTACGCCGGCATTTCAGCCCTGGGGTTTGCCGCCTTCGAGAATGCCATTTACATCTGGCGCGGCTACCTGAGCGATGGCTGGGGCGGCCTGGCGGTGCTGGTTTTCATCCGCGTCATCCTGGTCGGCTGGCAGCATCCGTTTTACACCTCCTTCATCGGCATCGGCCTGGCGGTTTCGCGCAACAACCGCAACGGATTTGTCAAAATCGTCGCCCCGCTGCTGGGCTGGGGGCTGGCAATGTTCACCCATTCGGTTCATAACTTCCTGGCTTCCGTACCCCTGCTGGGCGAATTAACCTGCCTGTTCGGCTCGCTCCTTGATTGGACAGGTGTATTATTTATGTTTGTGCTCATCCTGTGGGCAGGCTGGGCAGAACACAAAAACATCATCCTGCACATGCGCGAAGAAGTCGAACTGGGCAACCTCAACATCGGGCAGTACCGCACTGCCTCCTCCACCCTGGCGTTGTCTTTCGCCTGGCTGACCTCCATCTTTAGCGGAAAATTCAGGGCCACCTCGCGCTTTTACCAGGTGGTCGGTGAGTTGGCCCACAAAAAGGAACAACTGCGCAAACACGGCGAGGAATACGGTAACAGCGCCCTGGTACAAAAATATCGTCAGGAACTGGCCAGGCTGTCGCCCCATGCGCAATATTAATACTGGAGTTTAAATGTATTCCGTTCTGAGAAAAGATTGGAAATCTCACCTCATTCCGCTGGGATTTCTGTTCCTGGCGCTGTCGATGTTCGTCCTGACGCCTTTTTGGGCGTTTGAGTGGTACAACACCCCCTTTAGCGGATTCCTGATTGAACCCAACAACGTCCTCAGCCAGATAAGCGGCTCCGACTGGCAGGGTCAGGCGCAGGGATTGCAATGGTCCGACCGGCTGCTGGCAATCAACCAGGTTCCCGTCGAAAACTCAGAGCAAATGTATGCCCTGTTGCGCGAAAACGGGGAACGCGCCTTCGATGCCAGTTTTTACCGCCGCGCCGACGATTCGACCTTTAGCATCACCATCGAACCGGCGCAGGCGCAGTTTGGTGACCTGTTTGCGCTCTTTATCATTCCCTACCTGGTCGGCCTGACCTCGCTCGCCATCGGATTTTGGGCTTACCGCCTGCGACCCGATTTCCGCCCGACCCGCGCCTTCGTCATCTTCGTCGCCTCGGTCGCGCTGTTGACTGCCACCTTCCTCGACATGAACACCACCCACCGGGTTGTCCTGCTCTGGGCGCTCAGCCTGCCCGCCGCCGGGGCCTCGCTGGGCTACCTGACGTTCATGTTCCCGCAGGAAATGCCCCTCGTCACCCGCTGGCCTTTTTTGCGTCTCATCCCCTTTCTGGCGGGTCTCATCCTGGCAATTATCATCACCCGCGACATCCTCCTGCCGTCCAACGCTTACGCCTACATCGACTCGTGGCGCTGGGGCTATGTCTTCATTGCGCTCGGCATCCTGTCCTTCCTGGGAACCCTGACAGGCCGCGTTTTCGGCGATAGTTCGCCCATCGTGCGCCAGCAAAGCCGCGTCATCATCTTTGGGGCGGCCCTGGCTTTCCTGCCCATCCTGGTGCTTTATCTCATCCCGATTGGCTTCCAGGACATCATCCCCGAATTTCGCCCCGAACTACTCTTCCCGCCGCTCATCCTGCTGCCGCTTTCGGTCACATACGCCATCCTGCGCTACCGCCTGCTGGATGTAGACCTGTGGCTTAGCCGCGCCCTGACCTATGTACTGACCACCAGCGCCGCGCTGATGGTTTTCTTCCTGCTGCTCACCGGGGCGTCTTATCTCTTCCAGCAAACTGTCCAGGCCAATGACCCCTTCGTCGTGGCGGCCTACCTGCTCATCCTGGTTGTCGGGCTGCTGCCGCTGCGCAACCTGATTCAGAGCGGCATCGACCGGGTCTTCTACCGCTCCAAAGCCGACTACCGCCGCATCCTGACTGAACTTTCGCAAAGCCTGGTTGTCACCCCCGACCTGCAGCGCACCCTTAACCTGCTGCAAACCGAACTCGACCGCGCCCTGAACCCCGAAAAATTTGTCGTTTTCCTGTTCGAAGACGACCGCCAGGCTTATGTGCCTTACGCCTTCCAGGCCAGGTTGGAGCAAGCCTTCGGCCCAGATGAACCATTGCCGCAACTGCTTGGTAAAAGCAACCAACCGCTCTGGCTGCCCCCTGAAAGCCCGCCCCCGCCAGAACTGCAAGGCGAAACAGGTATCGACTGCCAGGTCTTTGTGCCGCTGCATTACGAAGACCGCCTGACCGGCTTCCTGGCCCTCGGAAGGCGGCGTTCCGGCGAACCCTACACCAGCGACGACCTCGAATTCCTGACCGCTGTCGCCGGGCAATCGACCCTGGCGCTTGAAAATGCGCGCCTGTTCCAAAACCTGCGCCACACCCTCGATGAAACCCTCGAAATGAAAAGCCTGATGGACGACATCTTCTCGTCTGTCGCCACCGGCATCATGACCACCGATGTCGAGAACAAAATCACCCTCTTCAACAAAGCCGCAGAGCGCATCCTCGGTGTCCCGCTCAAAAAGGTACTCGGAAAATCGGTCGAAACCGCCCTGCCCGACCTGCCCCTCGAAAAAATCGCCCAGAACGCCCTCCAGCATGGACGCACCGCCCAGGGCGAAGAACTGACCCCCAACCTGGCCTCGCGCGGCGAAGTCGTCCTGCGCGTTTCAGCCTCGCCGCTCAAAGACGCCCACCTGGCCACCAAGGGCGCAGCCATCGTCTTTGAAGACCTGACCGAAAATCGCAAACTGGAGCGCGAACGCGCGGTAATTCACCAGACCTTCGGGCGCGTTGTCGCCCCGCGTGTGCGCGACCGCCTGCTCTCGAACCCGACCGGCCTCGACCTCGACGGTTCACGCACCCTGGTCACCGTCCTGTTTGCCGACCTGGCAGGATTCACCTCCTTTAGCGAAGACAACCTGCCAGAAGATGTCTTCACCGTCCTCAACACCTACCTCGACATCGCCGCCCAGGCCATCCTCGAACAGGAAGGCACCCTCGATAAATTCATGGGCGACGCCGTCATGGCCCTGTGGAACAGCCCCGACCCACAGCCCGACCACGCCCTGCGCGCCTGCCGCGCAGCCATCAACCTGCTAGAGCGCACCGCCGAATCGCACAAACGCTACACCAACCCCGGCTTTCACCGCATTTTCAGGGTCGGCATCACCACCGGCTATGCCATGGTCGGCAATGTGGGCACCAGCAGCCTGTTCAACTACACCGCCATCGGCGACACCGTCAACCTGGCCCAACGCCTGCAAGCCAGCGCTCAGCCTGGCCAAATCTTCATCCAAAAAGACACCTTCGACATCGTCAGCAGCCAGGTCGAAGCCATCCAAATCGAGCCGCTGACCGTCAAAGGTCGCAGCCAGGCCGTCAAAACCTACCTGCTCAAAGGCATCAAATGAACAAACCCTACCACGTTGCGATGACTCGCGAGGCGCTTGGCCCACATTTCAGCCCCACAGCGCTCGAACAGCTCATCGAAGCCAACCTCGGCCAGGATTCGCTCATCAACCAGGTCGCCCACGACCACTTCCACTTTGACAACAATTCCTTCGAGAGCGGCTACGCCTACATCGAAACCTGCCGCCGCAAGGCCATCGAGGCCGTTCGCGCGGGGCAGGCGGCGCAAGCACGGGCGGATTTTGGGCGGCTGACCCATAGTGTGCAGGATTTCTACTCCCACACCAATTACACCGCCCTGTGGCGCGAACTGCACCCCAACGCCGCCCCGGAACAAATCGACCCGTTGCTTGAATCCTGTCTAAGCGACCCGCGTTTACATTCCGCGCGTTTATACTACCCGTTGGAGATTCTGGCCTTCGTGCCGCCTTTCCTTCCCCTTGTCGCCCCGCTCCTGCCCGCCGATTCACACACCCACATGCACAAAGACGACCCATCCCGCCCGGATTTCGACTACGCCTGCTCGGCAGCCACCCAAAGGACACGGGTCGAATGGCTTCTCCTGGCCGAATCGCTGACAGACGCCGAAAAAGCCGTTTTCACAGGCCAACCCGCCGGGCAGCATTAATCCAAAACTCATCCCCAAAAAGGTATAATCAAAATTATGAATACGAAAACCAAACTGAACGAAGCAGTAAAAGAAGCCATGAAAAGCGGCGACGAGACCGGCAAGCGCACCCTGCGCATGGTGCTGGCCGCCATCAAACAGGCCGAAGTCGATAAGCGCATCGAACTCGACGAAACAGCCGTGATTGCGATTTTGCAAAAGGAAGTCAAAACCCGCCGCGAAGCGCTCGAAGAAGCCAAAACAGCCTCCCGCGAAGACCTGGCCGCCGCCGCCCAGGCCGAAATCGATATCCTGAACACTTTCCTGCCCAAAGCCATGAGCGCCGATGAACTACGCGAACTGGCCCGCCAGGCAATTGCCGAAACCGGCGCCAGCGGCCCCGCCGACATGGGTAAAGTGATGAAAGCGATGATGTCTAAAGTGGCAGGCCGCGCCCCTGGCGACCAGGTCAGCGCCGCCGTGCGTGAGTTGCTAACCTGATGACCCATCCTGAGCAAGAAGCCCGCTGGTGGCAAAAAATCCCCCGTCATGACATCCTTGCGCTGGTTTTGCTGGTGCTGACCAGCCTGGCGGCATACGCCATCCTTGCAGTGCCGATTCTCATACGCACCGATGCCACGCCGCTGCAAGCCGGGCAGGTAGCCAGCCAGGATTACCAGGCCCCGCGCAATGCCGAATATATCAGCGAGGTTCGCACCGAACAGGCTCGCCGACTGGCCGAAAACAGCGTCACCGACATTTTCACATCCCCAGACCGGACCATTGCCCGCCGGCAGGTTGAACTGTTGCGCACCGGTTTGCAATTCATCCAGTCGGTGCGCGACGACCCCAACGCCACTCCCGAAGAGAAACGCGCCAGCCTTTCGACCCTGGCCGATATTCCGCTCAGCCAGCAGGCCATCGACAGCATTTTGGGCATGCCCGAAGCCCGCTGGTCAGCTGTGCAAACCGAAGCCGCCTTGCTGCTTGAGCGCGTTTTTCGTAACTCCATTCGTGAGCGCGGATTGGAAAGCGCACGCCAGGGTATACCCGGCCTGGTCAGTTTTTCGCTCAACGAAGAGCAGGCCGCGCTGGTGGTCGAACTGGTCTCCCCGTTTGTGGTTGCCAACAGTTTCTTTAGCGAAGAGCAAACCCTGGCCGCCCGTGAAGCAGCCCGCCAGGCGGTGCAGCCTATCACCCAGGCCTACGTGGCCGGGGAAATGGTCGTTCAGCGCGGCGCAGTGTTGACCGAGGCGAACATCGAGGCCCTGCGCGTGCTTGGCCTGATTCGCCCGCATAACCCGATGATGGATTACCTGTCATCGGCATCGTTGGTGCTGGTCTTTATGGTCTTCACCGGACAATATTTCCACCGCCGCAGGCCTTATTTTTACAATGAAGGCCGCAGCATGTTGCTGATTGCCATCCTGTTCCTGCTCTTCCTGTTAATTGCGCGCGTCGTCATCCCTTACCGCACCCTGGTTCCCTATTTCTTCCCCCTGCCCGGCTTTGGCTTGCTGATTGCCACCCTGTTTGGGCCGGGCGGCGCGCTCATGCTTTCGCTCGGGTTGAGCGTGTTAACCGCTTACAACCTGCCCAACAGTTTCGACCTGACACTCTATTTTATGTTTGCCTCGCTGGTCAGCATTCTTTCGCTGGGACGCGCCCAACGCTTCGGGGCTTTCATCCGCGCCGGAACTGTCGCCGCGCTGACCGGTATCGCCGTGCTGGTGGCCTACCGCCTGCCTGAAGCCGACCTGGATTTGCTGGGATTTGTCCAAATAGCCGGGGCCGCCCTGCTGATGGGACTGCTCTCCTCCAGCCTGGCGCTCATCCTGCAATACATGCTGGCCGAATTCCTGGGCCTGACCACCCCATTACGCCTGGTCGAAATCTCGCGCCCAGACACACCCCTGCTGCAATTCCTGCTGCGCAACGCGCCCGGAACCTACCAGCACAGCCTGCAAGTCTCGAACCTGGCCGAACAGGCCGCCGAAAGGCTGGGGCTTGATACCCTGCTGATGCGCGTGGGTGTCCTGTATCATGATGTCGGCAAGGCCATGAACCCGGCCTTTTTCATCGAAAACCAGATGCCCGACAACCTTAATCCGCATGACGACCTCGACCCGCAGGAAGCCGCCGAAACCATCATCCGGCACGTCACAGACGGGGTCGTTTTGGCGCGCAAATATCGCCTGCCCAAACGCATTCAGGATTTTATGCTCGAACATCACGGAACCTTGCTGACCCGCTACCAGTACACCCTGGCCATTAAAGCCGCCGGGGACGACGCCAGCCTGGTGGATGAAAGCAAATTCCGTTACCCGGGGCCGCGCCCACGCTCACGCGAAACCGCCCTGTTGATGCTGGCGGATGGCGTCGAAGCCCGCGCCCGCTCGAACCGCCCCAAAACCGAGGAAGAACTGCGCAAAATTGTGCAGCAGACGATTGATTTTTGCCAGAAAGAAGGCCAACTGGCCGAAATCCGCTTTACGCTCAAAGACCTGAACATCATTACCGAATCCTTCGTCTCGACCCTGACCGGCCTCTACCACCCGCGCATCGCCTACCCGTCCTCCGCCGAGGTGCGCGCCCTGCAAGACGTCCAAACCCAACAAAAGGAAAAGGAAACGGTATGATTTTTGTCGAAACCGGGTTCGACCTGACGCCGGAAACGCTCGAAAACATCGTCATCCGGGCCGCAGAGGCGGCGCTGCGTCATCAATCTGCACCTGAAAACGCATCCGTCACCATTGTGCTGACCGATGACGAGCAACTTCACAGCCTGAATCGGGATTATCTCGGAATCGATTCGGCCACCGATGTGCTTTCCTTCCCCGCCGACGAAACCGACCCGGAAACCGGCTCCCGTTACCTGGGCGACATCCTGCTCTCCGTGCCGCGCGCCGCCAGCCAGGCCGAAGCCGCCGGTCACGACATTGAGGCCGAGGCGCAATTGCTGGTCGTTCACGGCGTGCTGCACCTGATGGGGCACGACCACGCCGAGGCCGAAGAAAAAACGCGCATGTGGCAGGCCCAGGCCGAAATCCTGGCGCAGTTGGGGCTGGCAGACATCCAAATCCGCGAATCTTAAATCCGGCACAATGCTCAACTTCGTCATCAGCCGCATCGCCTCCTTCCGTCACGCCTTTCACGGCTGGTGGTATGTCCTCCGCACCCAGCGCAACGCCTGGATTCATGCTCTGGCCACTACCCTGGTCGTCATCGTGGGGCTGTGGCTTGGACTGCCATTGCGCGACTGGGCCATCCTGGTGCTGGTGATTGCCCTGGTCTGGTCGGCGGAGTTTCTCAACACCGCCATCGAAGCGGTGGTCGACCTGGCCAGCCCGGCCCACCATCCGCTTGCCAAGGTGGGCAAGGACGTCGGCGCGGCAGCCGTGCTGATTGCGGCGGGGGCAGCCGTGCTGGTCGGTTTATTAATTTTAGGCCCGCCACTACTGGAGAAAATATTGCCATGAGTCTTTCTTTTCGCTTCGGCACAGTCGGTTCGCCCATGAAAACCCCCAAGAAACCCGGCGGCTCGGTCGGGGCCATTCTCTTCAGCCGCGAAATCGGCCTGG
>JAGVAO010000219.1 GCA_020060235.1 Anaerolineales bacterium
CCGACCTGGCGCACCATGCCCTTGAGTTCCATCATCGTCAGGGTTGCCGAAACCTGGTCTATCGGCAGCCCGGTCTGGGCGCGGATTTCGTCAACGTGCAGTGGTTCCACGCCGATGAGTTGGAAGAGCGCAGCCTCGGTCGGGTCAGCGGGCAAAACCTTGCGGATTTCGCGCCGCTCCAGGTTGCGGGTCAGGTCGAGGGCATCGAGGACATCCTTGACCGCCAGCATCGGTTTGGCGCCGTTGGCAATCAGGCGGTTGGTTCCTTTGCTCTGCGGGGCAAAAATATTGCCGGGCACGGCGAAGACATCCCGGCCGTGTTCAGCGGCAAAGGAGGCGGTTATCAGTGAGCCGCTGGTTTCGGCGGCCTCGATAACCACCACCGCCATCGAAAGCCCGCTGATGATGCGATTGCGCGGCGGGAAATTGGCGCTTTCCGGCGGGGTGCCGGGGGCATAGTCGCTGATGACCGCCCCCTGAAGGACAATCTTTTCAGCCAGGCCGCGATGTTCTGGCGGGTAGATGCGGTCGACACCCGAACCAAGCACCGCCAGGGTGCGTCCGCCAGCCTTGAGCGCAGCGTTGTGGGCAACCGCATCGACCCCGCGCGCCAGCCCGCTGACAATGGTGACTCCGTTGTGGGCCAGCGTGGTGGCAATTTCCTCGGTCACCTGGCGGCCATAGGCGGTAACGGCGCGGGTGCCGACAATGGCAACCGCCCAGGCGTCATCGGGAAGGATGTCGCCTTTCAGGTACAGGATGGGCGGCGGCTGGTCGATTTGCTTGAGATGGGCCGGGTAGCCGTCGTCGTCCCAGGTCAGGATGCGGATTCCCTGGGCTTCGATGCCCTCGAAATAGAGGGACACATCCAGGCTGGCGCGGGTTTCAAGCACCCGTTCGGCCAGTTTTGCGCTCAACCCGGCGGCAGCCAACTCGCGCGCGGGAGCTTTCCAGGCTGTTTCAGCGTCACCAAAATAGTCGAGCAGGGATTGCAGGCGCACCGCGCCAATGCCCCTGACCATCGTAAACGCAACCCGAAATTTGGTGTCGGACATAGCTGGCCGGTATCCCCCGCGCTACTCGTCCAGGCCGGGCAGCAGGCGCACGCGCACCAGGCCGGCCTCGGGGTCGATTTTCAAAATCACATCTTCAATGGCGGGCAGGAGCAGGTCGCGCCCATCGGGGCGTTTGACGATATAGACTTCGTTGGCCCCGGTGATGAGAATCTCGGACAGGATGCCCAATTCTTCATCCTGTTCGTTGACTACGCGCAACCCGATGACTTCATGATGATAAAACTCGCCTTCGGGCAGGGGCGGACGGTCGTCAGCGCGGACAAAAACAGCCTTGCCGCGATATTTGCCCGCCTGTTCGGGGTTTTCGACGCCGCGGAAACGCACCAACAGGCCGTCGTTGTGTCCGCGCACCGAGGCCAGGGTGGCCGGGGCATGATTCTCGCCGACAAACAACTTTGTCCCCACCCGCAGGCGCTGGGGGAAATCGGTCAGGACTTCCATCAGCATTTCGCCGCGCAGGCCGTGCGGACGGCGCAATTGGCCGACACTCAAATACACAGGCTCGCCAGAAGCGGGCGAGCCTGCCTGGCCAGGGTCGACTGGCGCTTTTTTAGCCGTCATCAGGGTTCCATGACATCGAGCGTCACCTGCTGGCCGTCGCGTTCAGCTGCGACCCGCAACAGGATGCGAATGGCATTCGCCACCCGCCCGCTCTTGCCGATTACGCGCCCCATGTCATCCTTCGAGACGCGCAACTGTAAACGAACCCGGTTGCCCTGGCGCGACTGGGTCACTTCGACCTCGTCGGGGTTTTCAACCAGGGACTGGGCAATATACTCTGTCAGGGCTTTCATGCAAAGCCTTTCTGCAACCTGTTAGTTGCCGGAGGTCTTGGCCCCGGCGCCGCGCTTGGCAGTAGCGGCCTCGGCTTCAGCCACCAGGGTTTCAATCGCTTCGCCCTTCTTGAAGCGGGCAAAGCGGTCGAGCGTGCCGGTGGTCCTGAAAATCTGGGCGACAGACTCGGTCGGCTGGGCGCCTTTGCTCATCCAGTCAAAAACCTTGGCTTCGTCGATGTTCATCGTGGCGGGCTGGGTGCGGGGGTTGTAGAAGCCTACGATTTCGATGAAGCGGCCATCGCGCGGGGATTCCTTGTCGGCGATGACGATGCGATAGGAAGGCTGGGCCTTGAGGCCGATACGGCGGAGACGAATACGAACCATTTGAACTTACTCCTTGAATTATACGGTTGTTTGGTGTTCTTTTTTCAATGCAAACCTGTCCGATTTGCATGGATTCACGATTGGGGTTACCCAAACATGTTCGAGAGACCCTTCATGCCTGATTTTTGCAGGGTCTTCATTAACTTTTGGGTTTCACGGTATTGCTTGATGAGCTTGTTGACATCCTGAACTTCCCTGCCACAGCCTGCCGCAATTCGGCGACGGCGCGAGGCGTTAAGGATATCGGGATTGCGGCGTTCGCCGCGCGTCATCGAGTTGATGATGGCCTCGATGTGCTTGAAATTTTTCTCGACATCGTTCGGGTCGACCTGGCGGGCGGCCTGTCCCAACTGGCCGGGCAGCATTTCGAGAATTTGCGAGAGCGGGCCCATCTTGCGAATCTGGCGCATCTGGTCGAGCCAATCTTCCAGGTCGAACTGGCCCTTCATCATCTTGTCGGCCTGCTTCTGTGCATTTTCGGCGTCGAAGGCGGCTTCGGCCTTTTCAATCAGGCCAATCATATCGCCCATGCCGAGGACGCGGGAAGCGAGACGGCCAGGGTCGTAGACTTCGAGCGCGTCCAGTTTTTCGCCGGTGCCGAGGAATTTGAGCGGTACGCCGGTAACACTACGGATGGAGATGGCTGCGCCACCGCGCGAGTCGCCGTCCATTTTGGTCAGAATCAACCCGGTAATGGATACCGTGTCGCGGAAGCCTTCGGCAACGTGCAGGGCTTCCTGGCCTATCATCGAGTCGACCACCAGCAGGGTTTCGACGGGCGGGACGCGCTTTGTGATGGCCTTCAACTCATCCATCAGGGCGTCGTCCAGTTGCGAACGGCCGGCCGTGTCGATAATCATGACCGTGTAGCCGCCCTTTTGGGCCTGGTCAAAGGCTTTGGCGGCCAGGTCGGGCGGTTTGACGCCGCTTTCGGCCACCACGGGTACATCGACCCGCTCACCCAGATTCTGCAACTGCTGGACAGCCGCCGGGCGATAGGGGTCGCCCGCCACGAGCAGGACGCGCTCGCCCTTGCCGCGCAACAGTTTGGCAAGTTTACCGGCGGCGGTGGTTTTACCCGAACCTTGCAAACCGACCAGCATCAACACGCGCGGTTTGGGGCCGCTCAAGTTAATCGGCGCGGGTTCGCCCAGAGTGCCAATCAACTCTTCATGGACAATTTTGATGACCTGCTGGCCGGGGTTAAGGGCCTTCGAGACCTCTGCCCCGACAGCGCGGGCGCGGACACGGGCCACAAAGTCTTTGACCACGCTGTAGTGGACATCGGCTTCGAGCAGGGCCAGGCGCACTTCGCGCATGGCGGCATCAACGTCGGCTTCGGAGAGTTTCCCGCGCCGTCGCAAGCTGTCGAATACCTGGTTTAAGCGATTGGTAAGAGTCTCGAACATGGTCAGGTTTAAAATTGAAATTTTCGCCCCGCGCCGGAGTCTCCACCTGGGAGGCTGGGGTGCGGAGTGAAATGGTCAAAGGCGAGCGGGAGTATAGCCGATAAAACGGGGATGGTCAAGGATGGGATTTAGGCGCGGCTGAGTTTTGGTCCTTCAGGAGTGTCTGTCACCACCCAACCAGCAGACAAGATTTGTTGACGCAGGGCGTCGGCGCGGGGCCAGTCTTTGGCTTTTCGAGCGGCTTCACGCTGCTCGGCCAGCAAGACAACTCCCGGGTCGGGGGTGTCTGGCGGCGGTTCGGGGGACGGGGGCAGGCTGGTCGCCGCCTCCCAGGCGTCAGGGCGGATGTCGTCGCGGGGCGGGCCGCCGATTCCCAATTCGTCGAAGGAAAATGCTGCGCCGGAGGGATGGATTTGCGGGTTGCAGGCGCGCAGCAAGGTGACAGAACTGACACCGCTGACGCGGCACTCGCGGCGGTCGAAGTCGAAGATAACGCCGGTGTGCTCGTCGAGGCCGAGGGTGGTGTGATTTTCCGGCAGTTGGGTGCACCATTCGGTGAAGCGTTCCATGCCGAGGAAGCAGCGCGAGGTGTCTACGTCGGCGCCGCCGTCGGTGTTGTTCCAGTGCGGGACGAAGGAGAGTGGCTGGCCGAAGGAAGCGAACAGGTCAAGGCCGGGGACGGCGTGAACGTCCTGCCCGACTTTGTAGATTTCGTAAACGGGCACGCCCCACGCGCCGACAGCGATGGTGGCGGCGGAGGCAAAAACCAGAGCCGCGCCGAGGCGATGGCGGGCGCGGATGAGTTCCCAGGCGAGGGTATTTTGCAGTTGGCGGATGGCGTAGGTGGGTGAGCCGGGGCCCATAAAAATCAGGTTGGCGCGCAGGAGCGGAGCGAGGATTTCGGCCTGGTCGGGGCTGAGGGGGGTGCCTTTTTTGCGGGCGGGGATGACGTCGATGACCGGTTTGTAATTACTGAGCCGGGTTTTAAGGTAATCAGCAACACGCCCGGCAACCTGCGAGGCGTTGAGTTCGAAACCGGCGGGGGTTTCGAGGATGGCGACGCGCAGGGGGGCGTCAATTTGGCTGGCGAGGCTCTCGAAGATGCGGCCTCCCGCAAGGGAGGTTTCACCAGAGCCGAGCAGGGCGATGGGGCCGAGGGGCATTTTGGGTTCCAGTTTCCAGGGCGTTCGTAGGGGCGCAGCAGTGCTACGCCCCTACATTGTCGTTCATTTTATCCAGCATTGCCAGAATCAGGGCGTTTTCGGGGATGTCGCGCATCGAATCGCCGTAGTGCTGGTAACGGATGTTGCCTTTTTTATCGACCAGCATCAGCGCCGGAACACGGCCAAGTTTGAAGATGTTCCATTCCTGCCCGTACAGGTTGGCTATCTTGTGTTTGGGGTCGGGCAGGCCAATGTAGGGAATCTCGTTTACACCCCAGTAGCGGCGAAAAGTGTTCGGGCCATCCGGGCCGATGCACAGGATTTCCGCGTCACGCGCGGTAAAGGCCGCATAATCATCCCGCAGGCGTTCGAGATGGGCGCGGCAGTAGGGTCACATAAACCCGCGCAGGAAGACCAGGACAAGATTTTTCTGACCGTTGAAATCAGACAACCTGACCAAACGGCCATCGAAATCAGGCAGTTCGAAATCGGGGGCTATGGTGAATATTTTCATGGGGTGATACCTTTCAGGAAATCGCGCACGGCCTGCATGAATTCGTCCGGTTTTTCTTCGTGGGGCAGGTGCCCTGCATTGGGGATGACAACCAGGGTTGCGCCGGGGATTTCGCCGCCCAGGCGAATCGATTCTTCGGTGGGGACTATGCGGTCGTCGTCACCCGTCAGCACGAGTACCGGCAAATCGAGTTCGTCCAACCTGTCGGCGAGACCGAGCGGGCGGCTGGCGGCGGTCAGTTCCCACAGGGCGCGGTCCCAGTTGTGGGCGTTGAGCGGTTTTCGGTAGCCCGTCAAAATTTCAGGCGTCACCAGCGAGGGGTCGTGATAAGCGGTGCGGATGAAATCGTCGCCGCTGTCGGCAATCTGGCGGGCCAGCAGCGGGCCGAGGCGGCGCATCTGCGGCGTGCCAAGCAGCGGGCGCGCCCAGGCGGGCGACCCGCCGCCGGTGTAGATGGCGGCATCGACCAAGATAAGTCCGGCGACGCGCTCCGGGTAGGTCAGGGCGGTGTAGACTGACACCGTCCCCCCGGCGGAGTTGCCGACGAGGTAGGCTTTTTCGATGCCGAGGGCGTCCATCAGGCCGATGACAATGGCGGCCTGCGCTTCGGGGCTGTAGGGATTTTCACCCGTCCATTCGCCCGGCATGGGGCGCGAGGTCAGGCCGAAGGCGGGGCGGTCGTAGGCAACGACGCGCCCAAGTTCGGAGAACGGTTGCATGACTTCGCGCCACGAGAAGGCCGAGGCGCCAAATCCGTGCAGGAGGATGAAGGCAGTTTGACCCGTTCCCATCTCCTTATAATGAACGCTCAGGCCATTGACATCGACAAATTTGCTGTCGGGGTCGGCCAGGTCGCGTTCGGAGAGTGTCCCCTTAAGGGCCGGGATGGGAACCAGGAAAGGGCCAACCAGGACGACCAGCAGGATAATGGAAGAAACCACAACAAGGAAACGCTTGAGATATTGCATGATATTGTCCAAAATCTGGAGACTTTGGACTGAAGCGTCCTATGTCTCCAACAAGGTGCGGGCAGCAGCCCAAATTTGGTCGAACATTGCGGCGGTCAGTTTGCCGGTTTGCGTGTTTTGCTGGCTGGGGTGGTAGGAGCAGAGCAAGGATGAATTCGGAATGCAGAATTCAGAATCGGGCAAAGGAAATGTTGCGCCGTGGGCGAACTTCCAGCCGGGGTTGCGGATTGAGAATATGCGCAGGACTCTCTCAAATGCTATCCGACCCAGTGCGACAATTACTTTGGGCCGGAGGAGCGCCAGTTCACGCTCGAGGTAGGGCTGGCAGTTGGCGAGTTCTTCAAGCGAGGGTTTGTTATCAGGCGGGGCGCAGCGCGCGGCAGCGGCCATGTACAGGTCGGTGAGCACCAGCCCATCGTCGCGGGAGCGAGAATCGGCTTGGTTGGCAAATCCCGCGCGAAAAAGTGCCGGGTAGAGGAAATTGCCGGAGGCATCCCCGGTGAACTGGCGGCCAGTACGGTTCGAGCCGTGCGCGCCGGGAGCCAGGCCGACGACGAAAACGCGCGCGGCGGGGTCGCCAAACCCCGGCACGGGCCGGCCCCAGTAATCCTGGTCGCGGTAGGCCTTGCGCTTCTCGCGGGCGACCTGCTCGCGCCATTCGACAAGGCGCGGACAGCGGCGGCAGTGTATCAACTCTTTGTTTAATTCGCCGAGGCTCATAATTTAATTTGGGTCCCTTTCTTACTGGCTTTCACCAAATACCTGGATTTGTTTCCATGCCACCCACGAGGGGCTGCTGGTGGTTTGGATGCGAATGAAAACAACCTTTTCCAACGGAATATCGGGGGTGAATACCAGCCAGTCGTTGTCTTGCGTAAATCCAGTGAATTCATGGACGGTGACGAAGGCGTCTGTGCTGGCAGTTCGCACCTGCACGCGATGGATGGTGTTCCCGGCTGGATATTGGGCAACCTGCAAACGGATTTCGGTAATACGGTGAGCACCTTGCAAATCCACTTCAATCCACTGGACAGGAAATGCCCCGGCGCCCCAATGGGTCGCGGAATTGTCGTCGAGGGCATTGGCTGGAGGTTCCTGGGCCAGACTGCTCGAGGCACGGGCGGGTTTCCCGAAGGCGAGATTGTCGTTCGGAATTTCAACTGCCACACAGGGGTTGGGCTGGTTTGCCGGGGCAAAAAGCTCCAGAAGATAATCATTCTCATCCACCAATCCCCAGGTGCGGTCATTCGCAGTCGCGGGTGCTGGGTAGTAAGCCCAGTAAAGCCAGCCGCTGAACCCAAGTTCACATGAGTCTGCGACCCAGTTTGTACTCACGCGCGCGGCAGAATCGGCCCGGGTGTAGATGTGGCGGAAGGGGCCGTATTCCCCGAGAATGATTGGCCTGGCGTTATAGCCTTCCATGCCAAAGGCTTCGACATAGTCCCGTAATTCCAAAGAACCGGGATAGGCATGAAAATCGAAGAAATCCAGGTCTGAACGGCGAAGCAGGGACGCGGTTTCAACATACCAGCCCGGCGCGGCGACCTCCGGCGCGAAGAAGCCCATCGTAACCAGCGCTGTCGGGTCATGAATGAGAATTTCCTCCTTCACCTGGGCAATGTAATAGACGAGGCCGTCACTAACCATCTGTTTCTTTTGGGCCGGGTCGCTCATGTCATAAGAGCCGGTGGTGGTTTCGACAGTTCCGCTTGCAAGCGAGAGCGGCGGCTGGTCGAGAAACATCCACTGTTCGTTAAGCAGTTGCCAGCCCAGCACAAAGTCGAAGGCAGCGTTCCGCTCGGCCAGTCCGGTCAAAATATCGCGCCAATAACGACGGGTAGCCGAAACAGCCTGAGGGCGCAAATAATAAGAATTGCGGTAACCTGCAAAATCCCCACCCGAACCAAAATTGGCTTCGTTGGAATAGCCCCCATCATCGGGCAAATCGTTGGATGTAAACAAGAGATAAATCCCGGCTTGCCGCGCGGCAATGGTCATATCAGCGATGTTGTCGAGATAGGCGGGGTTCAAACCAGGGGAACCTATATTCGCGATACAGCCAGGACCGCGGTTACAGTGGTCAAGAAAGACGCGAACAGTGTTGTAACCCAGGCTCGCCAAGCGGGAAAAATCATCCCGTGTACGCTGCGGACTATAGATGTTTACGCGCAACAATAAATTTGTGTAACCGTCACCGATGGGCACAAAAGCATAATTCACTCCTCGCGGCTTAAATGTTGCGCCCGTTTGTTTATCATAAAATTCCCCCGCCCCGTTCACCAGGCGAATCCCTATGCGGTGTTCGGCTTGCGGAAGAACAGGGGCTGCTGATGCGGCGGGTATCGGTGTCATGGTCGCAACCGATGTTGGTATTTTCGTTTCATCTGCTGTTTGAACAGGCAGGCTGCAAGAGGCCAGCACAAACGCCAAAAGCACAAACACATTCAGTCCGAGTGCAATTTGTTTCATCTGTCACTCCTTTATTTCTTGTGCTTCTCGTGAGCAACCTGCTCGCGCCATTCGACAAGGCGCGGACAGCGGCGGCAGTTGATAATTTCTTCGTTAAGGTTTGCAAGTTCCATAAATGTATTGTATCAATTCCTGCCCGGGTAATATACAATCAAAAAAAGGAGTTGCCATGCACATCACCATCCTTGCGCTGGGTTCACGCGGCGATGTCCAGCCGTATGCCGCCCTCGGCATCGGACTGAAGCAGGCCGGGCACCAGGTTCGCTTTATCACTTTTGAAAATTTTTCGCACTATGCCAGAGATAACGGGCTTGAGTTTCATCCCATAAGAGGCGATGCGCAAGCCCTGGTCGCCAACGGGGGCACGGATATGCTGGCCCTGATGCGTTCCTTCGGCTCGCTGGCGGAAGGCTACGCCCGCGACCTGTCCGCGCCGCACCTGGGCGAAACCGACCTGATACTTAACCAATTGCCAGCCGGGTTATACGGATTTGACCTGGCTGAAAAATACGGCCTGAAAATGGTACAGGTGGCGGTCATCCCGCTGGCCCGCACCCGCACCATGCCGCTGATGGGCACGCCCCGCTTGCGGCTGCCGGGCTACAACAAGGCAACCTATTCTTTTGGCGAACAAATGGCCTGGCAAATGTTCCGCCCGGTCATTAACCGTTGGCGCAGGCAAACTCTCGGCCTGCCCGCCCTGCCGGTTGGCGGATACTTCGGACAGTTGGCGACGCGCCGCTACCCAATCCTGAACGGGTTCAGCGAACAGGTGGTTCCGCGCCCCGCAGATTGGAACGAGCACATCTACATCAGCGGCTACTGGTTCCCGCAGGACAGGCAATGGCAGCCCCCCGCCGACCTACTGGCCTTTCTTGAAAGCGGAAGCCCACCCGTGTTTATCGGCTTCGGGAGCATGCCGGTCAAAGACCCGCAACGGACAACCGCAATCGTGCTCGAGGCCCTGCGCCAAAGCGGACAGCGCGCCATCCTGCACGAAGGTTGGGGCGGACTGGGCAGCCAGTCCCTGCCTGATAGCGTGTTCAAAATCGACTATGCCCCTTACGACTGGCTGTTTCCGCGCATGGCAATGATTCTCCACCACGGCGGCTCAGGCACGACCGCCTTCGGATTCCGCTCCGGGGTTCCGGCCTGCGTGGTCTCTTTTGTCTTCGACCAGTTTTATTGGGGCAAGCGAATCGCGGATTTGGGCGCAGGGCCTGCGCCGATTCGATTCAGGGATTTGAATGCCGAACGCCTGCGCGAAGCCATCCACGCAGGCGTTGAAAACCCGGCAATGCGCCGGAAAGCGGCTGAACTGGGCGAGAAAATTCGGGCTGAAGACGGGATTGGCAAAGCCCTGGAGGCGCTGCAAAAAATCAGCCAGGGCTGACGGCCTACCCCTTTCGTTTGAGATAGTCCTGGTACAACGCGCCAATTTCTTCGTACAGTTTTTTCTCGTAATAGTCTTCGCCGGTCAGGCCGGGGAATTTGGCATAGTCGGGAATGGGTTTGACCTTCGGTTTGGTGGCGGCAAATCGTTTGAGCACTTCGGCGTGGGGTTTTAGGCTGCCGTCGGGGCGCACCAGGCCAAAGTGGCGTTCGTGGCGCGATTCCACGCAGGGGGGCACATCCCAAAGTTCCTCGACATAATCGGCAAAGCACCAAATCATGGCCCCGGTCGCGCCGATGTCGTGAAGATTCGGCAACACCTGGCGAATGTATTCGGCAAATTCATCCTCCGAGGCCATGAACTGGCTGCGGTCGAGGCCGTAGGCGACCCATTTCCAGGTTTCGGAGGGTTTGCCTTTCAGGTTGGTCGGCCCGCCGAATTCCTCCATCAGGGCGGGTTTACCGGCTAGGTGGGCGGTCAGGGCGGTCATAAATGGGACATGGTCGGGGTCGAGCGGGCCGCGCGTCCACTCAGTGTACATCGGGTAGGCGTGCATGACGGCCACGTCGGTTTCGGCAAAGACATCGTGAACGCGCAATCCGTTGTCGTGCTCCAGGTTGCCGCTGTGCAGGCCCATCGTCACCGGGGTGTCGGTATCGATTTCCCGAATCAAGTCTTCCATTTCGCGCACCCAGGCGCGGCCCTGGCCGGCATCTTCAGGCCAGGCAAACAGGTCGGGTTCGTTGCCCAGGTTCCACAGGTAAATGCCTTTGTGCCGGTGCAACTCACGCACAATCGTTTTGAGCAGCATGCGTTCTGCGCCGCGCGCAACCGGGTCGGTAAACATATTGCGATAGTTGCCATTTGGCACAATTTTTCCTTCGCTGACCACCTGGCGGGTAAAACCGAAATAGGGCGAGGGAAAACCCTCGCGTTCCTCAACCAACCAGCGCGGTGCCCAGTTCGGGCCGCTCATGTGTCCGGTAAAAAATGTCACATCCAGGCCGAGTTGGTGTTTGAGGGCCAGGTCGGCGACGGTGGTCAGGTTGGCGAGGGCAGCCTTCTCAACCTTTGTAAAGGAAGGTTGAAAGTCATCCCAGAGCAGGAAAATGCGGGCGACATCCAGTCCCAGGTCGTGAATCAGGGCAAAGTCGTCGTCCACTTCGGCGGCATCGAAGTTCGACCACCAGTACATGGCTTTGCGGCGCGGCCAGTAATTGACGCCGAGAACAAATTTTTCGGGCATGATTATCTCCTGTTAACTGTAGGGGCGACCCGGCGGGTCGTCCCTACGAAATAAACATCGCATCGCCAAACGAGAAAAAGCGATAGCCCTCGCGTTTGGCGGTTTCATAGGCATTCAGCACGGTTTCGCGCCCGGCAAAGGCGCTTATCATCATAATCAGGGTCGATTTCGGCAGGTGTAAGTTGGTGATAATCGCATCGACAACTTTGTACCGGTAGCCCGGCAGGATGAAGATGGAAGTCGGGCCGGAAAACGGCTCGACGGTAGACCGTAGACCGTTGACCGTCCCCTGTCCACCGTCCGCGGTCGAACTTGCAGCGCTCTCCAGCGTACGCACACTGGTCGTCCCCACGCCGATGACCCGTCCGCCGGCCGCCTTCGTCGCATTAATTTTCGCCGCCGTTTCGGACGTCAACTCGCACCACTCGGTGTGAATCACGTGCTCGCGCGGGTCGGCCTCCGTCACCGGCGCAAACGTATCCAGCCCGACGTGCAGGGTCACCTCGGCAAAATCGACGCCCTTTGCGCGCAGTTCGTCCATCAGGCGCGGGGTAAAGTGCAGGCCAGCCGTCGGCGCGGCGGCAGAGCCGGGGGTTTTGGCGTAAACCGTCTGGTAGCGTTCCGGGTCGTCCAACTTTGTGTGGATGTACGGGGGCAGGGGCATTTGCCCGTCTAAAGGGAGATGGTCCTCGACCGGCTCATCGAACCGCACCCGGCGGCGGGAACCTTCCAACGCTTCGACAACTTCCGCTTCGAGGCCGTCGGCCAGGCCCAGGCGTTTGCCGACCCCCAGCCCCTTGCCGCCAACCAGGCATTCCCAGACCGTATCCGATTC
>JAGVAO010000216.1 GCA_020060235.1 Anaerolineales bacterium
ATGGCAGGGCCAAAACCGTTTCGAGATTTTGCAGGGTGAAGATATGGGCAGTCCATCGCGCCTGTACGTGGAATTTACGCCGAATAAAGGCGAAAGCGTCATGGTGAGCGGCGAGACACGCCATGTTATCGAAACAACCACTTCTGATTATTAGAAAGGTGAGGAGTAAATGATGGAAAATTTAAAACGTATATTTGCAGGGATAAAAGAAGACCCCCGCAGTTTTCTATTGGGTTTTGCAGGCTGGTTTGTCTTCATTACGTTGTATTGGGCAGGTGTAATTTGGCTAGTGGAAATTTTTACTGAAATTTATCAAAATCCCGGCGTTGGTATGGGGGCTATTTTTTGCCTTCCCGGGCCGATTTTTTTGAGCGGCGTAGGCATCATTATTTTGCTACTGAAAAAAAAGCCGCAGGTTGTTCAGGGCATCCTTTGGGCCTTTGCAGTTAATTCTATTGTAGCGTTTGTATTGGCGTGGATTCAACGCGATTCTTTTGGCGAAATCGTGTTCGAGTTTTTGTTCTTGGCGCTCGCAATGGTTCCTTTCTTCGCGCCGTTTTTCGTGCCGCCTGCATAAAATCAAGATGTAGGAGCGACCCGTCCAGGCAGAACGCGGCACCTTTTGTACATGGCGGGTCGCCCCTACTGTCTCTAAATGTACAAATCAAAAGCCGCCCTGAAAATCAAGCGATTTTCAGGGCGGCTTATTCATTTACAACCCTCTAGAACAACCCAACCACTTTCCCTGTTTCCAAATCCAAATCCACGTCATAAAAGACCGGACGGGTGGGCAGGCCGGGCATGGTGCGCATCTCTCCCAGCAGCGGGTAGAGGAAGCCCGCCCCCACGCTGGCGCGGATGTCGCGCACCGGTACGCGGAATCCGCTGGGCGCGCCTTTCAGGCTGGCGTCGGTGCTGAACGACAGGTGGGTCTTGGCCATGCACAGCGGCAGTTTGTCGAAGCCCAGGCGGGTGTAAGTGGCAATCTTCTCTTCGGCTTCGGGGGAATAATCGACGCCCTCCGCGCCGTAGATTTCTTTGCAGATGATTTCGATTTTCTCTTTGATGGACAGTTCGAGCGGGTACAGGAATTTGAAGCTGCTCGGCTGTTCTGCGGCTTTTATCACCGCCTCGGCCAGCGCAACCGCGCCGGGGCCACCGTCCATCCAGTGGGTCGAGACGACTGCATCCATCGCCCCGGCTGCCAGCGCCGCCTGGCGGACAATTTCCACCTCGGCGGGGGTGTCGTTGGCAAATGAGTTGACCGCCACGACCACATTGACGCCGAACTTGAGCGCATTCTGGATGTGGCGCTCCATGTTGGGCAGGCCCTGGCGTAAAAGATCGAGATTTTCTTCGATATATTCCGGCGCAAGCGGTTTGCCCGCCACCACCTTCGGCCCGCCGCCGTGCATCTTGAGCGCGCGGACGGTGGCAACCAGCACGACCACATGCGGCACCAGCCCGGAGTAGCGGCACTTGATGTTGAAGAACTTCTCCATCCCAATATCGGCGCCAAAACCCGACTCGGTGATGACGTAATCGGCCAGTTTGAGCGCAATCCGATCAGCGATGATGGACGACTGTCCGTGGGCGATGTTGGCAAACGGCCCGGCGTGGACGAGGGCCGGAGTCCCTTCCAGGGTTTGCATCAGGTTGGGTTTGATGGCGTCCTTCATCAGCACGGTCAACGCCCCGGCCACGCCCAGGTCTTCGGCGGTGACGGCTTCGCCCGCATGGCTGGTGCCGATAACCATTGCGCCCAGGCGTTCGCGCATGTCGCGCAGGTCGGTGGTCAGGGCCAAAATTGCCATAATTTCGCTGGCAACCGTGATGTCGTATCCGGTGCGGCGGGTGCGGCCTTTTTCCTCCGGCCCCAGCCCGACTTCGATTTCGCGCAGGAAGCGGTCGTTGGTGTCGACCACCCGCCGCCAGGTGATGCTGTCCGCGTCGATGTCGAGGCGGGCAAAGCGGGCGCGTTCTTCGGCGGTCAGGTTTTCGGGGTCGGTCTTGTCGATGCCGAGTTTCTTCAGGCGGCGCAGCATGGACGGTGAAAAGTGGCGCTGGCCCTTTTTATCTGCCGGACACAGGGCGTTGAATAATTTTTCGTCATCCTGGCTGGCTTCGTGCAGCATGCGCGCATCGATGGCGGCGGCCAGCAGGTTGTTGGCGGCGGTGATGGCGTGGATGTCGCCGGTCAGGTGCAGGTTGAAATCTTCCATCGGGATGATTTGCGAGTAGCCGCCCCCGGCCGCCCCGCCCTTGATGCCGAAGGTTGGCCCCTGCGAGGGCTGGCGGATGGCGGTAAAGACCCGTTTGCCGAGGTGGGCGCCCAGGGCCTGGCTCAACCCGACGGTGGTGGTCGTCTTGCCCTCGCCGAGCGGGGTCGGGGTGATGGCGGTCACGTCGATGTATTTGCCGTCCGGTACATCTTTCAGGCGTTCGAGGATTTCGAGCTTGACTTTGGCTTTATACGGGCCGTACAGTTCGAGTTCTTCGGGCAGGATGCCGAGTTCCTCGGCAACCACCGAGATGGGCTTGATGTCTGATTCCTGGGCAATTTCAATATCGGAAGGCACCGGGCGGCGAAGTTTGAGCGCGATGGGGGTGAATTTTCTGGTCATGTCTGCTCCTTTTCTGGGGATGGGCACATCAATACTATTATGGAGAATCTTGGCGGGTTTTACAATGGCTGTACGTCACCAATTTGTCAGACAAAGTTCCTAATCGGGTGTCATTTCGAACCGTGTAGCGGTGAGAAATCTTCGGCATGGGTTAAGATTTCTCGCTGTCGCTCGAAATGACAATAGCTGGGTCTTGATGCCGCTTCGCAAGTCAACCACCACACTCAAAATCGCGAGCTCAGAATCGTGCAAACACTTATTACCTAGAGACAATTGTGCCCAAATTCTCTCCCCGCAGGGCGCGGGACAGGTTGCCGGGGATTTCGCCGGAGAAGATATGGGCTTGCAAACCCGGTACGCGCTGCGCTAGGTCGAGCATCTGGCGCACTTTCGACTCCATGCCGCCGGTTACGTCTGCGCCGTGCGAGCCGCCGACGCTGGCGCGCAGGGACTCAAACGATTTGGCGGTAATGCGCTCGATGCGCTGCGTATTGGCCGGGAAGTCGGCCCAAACGGCATCCTCCAGCCCGGCCAGTAAGATGCGCTTGGGTTGCAGTTCAACCGCCAGGTGCTCGAACAGGTCTTCGGTCGAGAGAATCGTCCCGCCGCGCACTTCGTCGAAGATGACATCGCCGTAGACGACCGGCAGCAGCCCGGCAGCCAAGGCGCGCTGGAGCGGCTCAAGATTCCAGCGCGCGACGCGGCCCTCCCTGGCAATGACCGCCGAAACGGGAGCCAGCGCCAGTGCGGGAATCCCGGCTTCGGCCAGGGCCTGCATGACATAGCGGTTGAGGGCCGAGGCCTGCCTCCAGACTTCGGTGAAACCCTGCCACCCTTCGGGGCTGGCAACGCCTTCGCGGGTTCCGTGCTTTTTGGCGGCGGTATGCCCAAAGGAACCGGAACCATGCCCCAAAACGAGAGACAGGCCGGGGGTTGTCCGCCGCGTGTCCGCAATTTCGGCAGCCAGGCGTGATAAAACATCCAGGCGGGGTGTGTAGGGGCGGGTTTTGTCGGTGATGAGCGAGCCGCCCAGTTTCAGGAAAATGATTTCAGACATGCCCCGATTATAAAGGGTTATAATTTTGCGGATGGAACTTGATATTCGCTCTGGAATACAAACCGCGATTGCTTTTTCGGCGCTTGCCGCGCTGTTCCTGCTGTGGAGCGGCATTCGCTCGATTGTCACCGGCTACCGTTTGCTTTATTTCCGCTTGCGCCAGGAGCGGGTTGCAAGCGGCTGGCGCAGGATTGGCCTGTCGATTTTGCTGGGCGGGTTGGCTTTTGTTTTGCTTGCCTGGGGTGAGCCGGTGGCGTACACTTACTTCCCGCCGTCGCCGACCACCACGCTTTCGCCGACTCCCAGCCTTAGCCCGACTCCCAGCCTTAGCCCGACCATCACCCTGACGCCGACCATCACCGATACGCCTTCGATTACCGACACGCCGACGATTACGCCGACGCCGTTCATCCCGCCTGCCATCGAGGCCGGTTTCGAGTCGCAGGTGACGCCCAACCCCGACGCTGTTTTCAGCCCGTTGACGTTTGGGCGCGGGGTGCAAAACTTCGAGGCGGTTAACCCTGGCACGGTCTTCAGCAATCCCATCCGCCGGATTGTGGCTGTGTATAGTTACGACAAAATGCTCGACGGCGTGCAGTGGACGGTATTGTGGTACCGGGATGGCGAACTGGTTCACTCGCAAACTGCCATCTGGCAGGGCGGCACCGGTGGTTACGGCCTGGTAGAATGGGACCCCGGCGAAGCGGCCTGGCTGCCGGGCAATTATGAAGTGCAGATGTTTGTGGGGATGGAATGGATGGTGGTGGGGCGTTTTATTGTGGAAGGGGAGCCGAACACAGCCACCCCGACCCTGACCGCTACCCTGACGCGCACGCCGACCATCACGCGCACGCCCTCCCGCACGCCCCTGCCGACCAGTACGATGGCCCCGACCCGCACCCCGCAGCCGACCGATACGCGCTGGCCCAGCCCGACGCCGTAGGTTTTTACATCATCTCGCGCAGTTTTTTGCACAACTCAACATACGCCGCGCTGTTGCGGTGGCCGGGTTTCCCTGCGCCGGGGTTTTCGAGTATCGCCGGTTTGTGGTTGGGCGGTTCGCCCAGGAGCAGGATTTTCCTGCCGAGCATGGCGGCTTCTTCAATGGCATGGGTGATGGTGACCAGCGTCAGGTTTTGTTCGGTGCACAGTTCGAGGGTCAGGTTTTGTAGGCCTTCGCGGGTGGGGGTATCGAGCGCGGAAAAAGGCTCATCCATGAGCAGCAGGTCGGGTTGCAGGGCCAGGGTGCGGGCAATTGCCGTCCGCTGGCGCTGCCCGCCTGAGAGTTGGGCCGGGTATTTGTCGGCCACTGCGCCCAGGCCGAGGCGTTGCAGCCAGGCATCGGCTGATTTAACGGCCGGCAGGTTGCGGGGGGCGTGAATCCCGTCGGCCCCGTAAAAGGTGCGAATTTCCAGCCCGAGTTCGGCGTTTTGGCGGACAGTCGCCCAGGGCAGTAATCCAAAATCCTGCAAAATAAGGCCGGTTTGCGGGCGTGGACGGGTCAGCGTTTCGCCGTTGATGCGCACTTCGCCCGATTGGGGATGCCGCAGCCCGGCCAGCAGGTAGAGCAGGGTGGTTTTGCCGCAACCCGAAGGTCCCAGCACGGCCCATGTTTCGCCGCGTTGGGCCTGCCAGGTGAAGTCTTCGAAAATGTTGGTCCTGGCGTAGTGGAAGTGAAGGTTTTGGACGGAAATCATAAGAAAAGGGCTGAAGGCGGCATTGCCTTCAGCCCTGATTTTTATTGCATGATGATGGCGGGCAGGAACTGGTCTGTGACCGATTCGGTGTAGGGGATGTCGTTTTCGAGCAGGCCCTTGGCTTTTGCCCAGCGCAGCACATCGGCCCATTCGGCTTCGGATGGGACGCCCAGAGTGGGGAAGGGCGGGATGACGTATTCGCCCAGCAGGGGCGGGGGAACGAGTTGCTTTTCGGCCAGCAGGCCGCTGTATTTTTCGGGCTGGCTGTTAATCATTCGCACGGCTTCTTCGATGGCGGTCAGGAAGGCGCGCACGGCCTCGGGGTTGGCGTCGATGAACTCCTTGCGAAAGGAGATGACCGATGCGCCATAAAACGGGTACTGGGTGTCGTCGAGTACGATGACCGCGCCTTGCTGGACGGCCAGTGCTGCCAGCGGGTCGGGCATGACGGCGGCTTTGAGTTCGCCTGACGCAAGCAGGGACATGCGGTCGGGGATGCGCGGGACGGAGACAGTTTTGATGTCGCTGGCGCTCAGTCCGTTTTGCGCGAGCAGGCGGTCGGTGACGTATTCGATGATGGTGGCCTGCGAGACCCCGATTTCGACATCTTTCAGTTCGGCGGGGGTGGTGATTCCGCTCTGGCCTGAGGCCATGATGAAAAAGTGCCCCGCGCCGGGGGCGGCCATGTGTCCGTAGCGCACGACCTGCATCTGGATTTCTTCGCGGTTGAAGAACATGACCGACAGGGTTTCGTTGAGGGTGCCGTCGGCCTGCCCGGCGGCCAGGATTTGGTCACGCTCCGGGGCAGAGGCAACCTGGACGAATTCTACGTTCAGGCCGTAGGCGGCATACAGCCCTTCAGCTTCGGCAACGAACATCGGCAGGGTGTCGATGATGGGCATCACCGCCAGGCGAATGGTGACCGGTTCGCGCGCGGCTGGCGGGTTCTGGCTGGCGGGTTGGGTGGGCTGTTCGGCGGGCTGGCTTTCTTGTGGCGCGCCGCAAGCCGAGATGAAGACAGACAAGGCAAGGATCAGGATAAGATTTTTTTTCATGTTTTGTGAGTGCTCCTTCTTAAGGTTATAGCGCCCAGACAGTGAGTTTCTTAATTACGAATGGCTGCTTTCGCGGCGCGTTTTCCACCACTCAAAAATGCCGGGTAAAACAGAAACCAGGATGATGGCAATAACAACAAATTCAAAATTTTCTTTAATAAAGGGGATTTCACCAAAGAAATACCCGGCAAATGTGAAGAGCGCCACCCAGGCAACGCCGCCAATGATATTGTAGGTGGCAAACTGCAGGTAGGTCATGTTGCCGACACCGGCCACAAACGGCGCAAAGGTGCGCACAATTGGCACAAAACGCGCCAAGACAATGGTCTTGTTACCATGTTTTTCATAAAAGGCATGCGTTTTATCAAGGTACTCTTTTTTTAAGATTTTGATGCTGCCATCAAACGCGCGCGCTCCAATCTTATGACCAATCGAATAGTTGACCGCGTCGCCAAGAACTGCCGCCAGGGCTAGCAAGACAAACAAAAACAGGGGGTTCAAATCGGTGGTCACAGAAAGTGCCCCGGCAGCAAACAGGAGTGAATCTCCCGGCAAAAAGGGAGTTACCACTAGGCCAGTTTCAAAGAAAATTACCAGAAAAAGAAAGGCATAAGTAAGTATGCCGTATTGGCTAATCACGTCTGCCAATACCTGGTCGAGGTGCAAAAATATTGAAAGCAGTTCAGACAAAATTTCCATTTTTACTCGCTAACTCAAAAGGCTATGCTTGCGGCGACTTTGATGCGTGACGGGCAGCATATGCTTCTACAAAAAAGATCAGGGCAACGCCCAAAACCATCAACCCAATTGCAGCCAAAACATCCGGGGTCAGCCCGGATGGCATGATATTGGTCTCGCGGGTGAAAGCCTCGCTAATTGGCTCATACACCTTCCAAGGCCAAATTTTGCGCAGTGCGCCGAGCATAAACCCGAGCAACAAGGCTACAGTCAAGTCGTGGTAGTGATCCAAAAGCCAACGCAAAACATTTGAAAAAGCGATAATTCCAACTGCTGCACCGAGCATAAAAACCAGGATTACAGGAATGTCGAGCGCCAAAAGCGCCCCGATAACATATTTGTATTTTCCCAGTAAAACCAGGATGAAGGCCCCTGAAATGCCTGGCAAAATCATGGCGCAAATTGCAACGGCTCCGCTCAGGAAGATGAACCACAAATCTTCAGGGGTTTCGGCTGGGCTAAGGCCAATCAATAAGTAAGCGCCAATCGCCGCCAGCGCTGCCATGCCCAGGTTCAAGAAGTTCCAAGACTTAACCCGTCGGCGAACAGCATCAATCGAAGCCAAAATCAACCCAAAAAAAAGCGCATAAATGTAAGATGGATGCTCTTCAAGCGCCCAGTGAATGAAATTGGCCAGGCTCAAGATTGCCACGCCAATCCCTAGGCCGACTGCCAGCAGGAAGCGCCAGGGGAAGACCTCGAACGCCTCGCGCCAGCGCAGCGTGAAAAAGTTTTTCAGGAACGGCACTGCGGCGCGAATGGAATCAATCAATTCATCGTAGATGCCAAGAATAAAAGCCATCGTGCCGCCCGAAACGCCGGGGACGACATCTGCCGAACCAATGAAGACGCCGCTCAAAACCAGGCGCAGGTAATCTTTCAGGGTACGTTGTTGCGGGGTGTTTTCCATAGTTCTCCATGCAAAATTATCAGAATAAAGACACGGCGCGGAATTATACTACGTGCGCAGGGCTCGCTGCCTTCAGGCGACTACCTAATGTTCAACTTATCGCTCTTCGATAATCACATCGAACAGCAGGTCGCCGGGGGGCGCATCCTGCCCCGGCAGCAGGTCGCGGGGCGTCAACTGGGTTAACACCTCCAACCCGCTGACCACCTCGCCGAAAATCGTATAGCCGCCATCGAGGTGCGGGGTTGGGCCAAAGGTGATGAAAAACTGACTGCCGTTCGTGTCCGGGCCAGAGTTGGCCATTCCCACCAGTCCGGCGCGGTCGAACTTCAGCCCGGCGGCGGTCTCGTTGGCGATGAAATAGCCTGGGTTGCCCAGGCCTGTCCCGGACGGGTCGCCGGTCTGGGCAACGAAATCGGGGATGACGCGGTGAAACGTAATATCCTTGTACCAACCGTTTTGGGCCAGGAAGACAAAACTATTCACGCTAACAGGCGCAAGGTCGGCATACAGGCGAATGAGCACATCGCCTTTTTCGGTTTTCAGGGTGGCATAATAACGCCGCGCCGGGTCGATGACGATTTCGGGGCAGGTCTTGAACTGCCGCTCACCCAGCGCAATCAGCCGGACGATAAACTTCAAACTGCTGTAATTGATTGGGCCGGTGTATATCTGGCCGTTGATGAGTATCAGCGGCGACCCTGGCAGCCTGACATCCAGCCCGGCGGAAAAGGTCTGTTCGGGGATTTGGACGATTTCAGGCAATTCCAGGTCGGACTCAAATTGGTCTGAATCCAGCCCGACCTCCTGCGCCAGGCTGGCGAGGGATGCGGCCAATGCCGCCGGGTCGGTTTCTTCGGCCCACCCGGCCTGGTTCTCGAAAAGGGCATCGTGCATCTCCCAGAATTTTCCCTGCATGTGGGCCGCTTCCGCCGCCCGAACCGCCATCCCTGAGTTGGGGTAAGCCGTCAGGATGGGAAAATGTCGGAAGGCCAGGCGCAAATCTTCGGGGTGCTCATCGGCCAGTTGGTCGAGAATCTGCGCCAGGGGGGCGCAGGCCGGGCAGGAGAAATCGGAATAGACGATGATGGTCGCTGCGGCAGAATCCGGCCCGCGCAGATGGTCGTACTTGCGGCGTCCCGCCTGTGGAAATATAGAAGAAGACCCGGCTTCAGGGGTCGGTTCCGCGGCCACCTGCTGGCAGCTCGCAATCTCGACCGGGGTTGCGGCCGGGATTGCCGCGGCGGGGGTCGGTGTGCGGGTCGGTTCGGGAAGCGCTTCCTGCGGCGCGGCGCAAGCGGTGCAGAGAAATAGCAATAGAATGGCAGCCCATCTCAGGTTTTTTGGGTGCGGTCTTTTCAAGCGATTATCCTTACTGGCAATCCAATTCGGTTTTGACTTCTTCCCATCGAGAATCTCGCTCATCCAGCGGGTGCTCAGGTTTTAGCATGGTTTGCCAGAAATTACACAAAAAGGGCCAGGCTTCTTTTGTGGTTTTGCCGGCATTGATGGTGATTTTGGCGGCTTGTTGCCAATCTCCGTTGCGCGCCAGGGCTTCGATAAAGGGCAGGTATTCAGGGACATAGTTCGCTGACAGGTGCTGCTGGCTGACCGTTTCCCATATGGCTAAAATTTCATCCCACTCATTGAATTGGCGTGCCAGTTCGGCTTTTTGGTAATAATAGCACCAGCCCCTTTCCGGCTCTTTGCCAAAGATATTTTCGGGCATGGCGGGGCCGTCTTTTAAAACAAGGTTGGGGTTTCCCAGCCCGAACATCTGGTTTTCTTCGTGTAGTAGGTTTGGCTGGCCGAGATAGTAATCATCGACAACCACTTGAAGGCAGCCTCGAGATTGGCGATAAAGCACCGGGACGGCGAATTCCATTCCTGATTCGAAAGTGATGTTGCGCATGGCGTCTTTCACTTTGGCCTTTTTTTTGTATTCACCGGTTTGGTAGTCGCGCAAAGTGTCTGGCCCATCAAACCACCAGTGTTTTGACTCTGGGATGTTGTGCCCTGGCGCATAGGCAAGGTTGATGGCATAGGCAATTTGGTAATCCGCATTTCTAAGCATGGGCGTGTAAGGCGAGAGAATGAAACTCTTGTCAGCCAACCCTGGTGCGCGCCATTTGAGTTGCCAGTAATAATCGCGCTGGTAATCCCAATACAAGGTGTATCGATTTGCTTCGCGAACCTGCAAGGAAAAAGATGCCGCAAACAGGAGCGCAAGCAGGATATTTGCGACATGCTGACGGTGTTTTCCTGTAATCCACAGCAAGGCCAAAACGACCAGGGGAACCGCGCCCAGTACCTGCGCCAGGAAAAACCGACTCCCCCAAATCCCTGCAAGACCCTGCCTGCCAATTAGCCAGGCAGGTAATCCGCCAAGCAAAAGAACAACGATGGTTAAGCCTGTAACCAGTAAGGGGTGTTGCAGGTTATGAACGTTGCCTTCGCTCTTGCGGGACCACGCCAACATGACCATGGCGCAAAATGCTGCGATAAGCCCTCCAAGCCCCCATGAAAAAAGATAAGATTTCGATGCCAGGTTGAACTCATTTGGCAGCAGCGGCGTCGTCCAGACGTAAAAAGTAACGTAGATGATGTCTTGCAAAATCAGGTTGGCGGACGTGACCAGTGTATTGACAGGGTCATTGGCGATTGAAGCGAGCAGCGATATTTCATGCTTGCTGTTCAAGTCTTCCGCTGCGGCCAGGCCGGGCAAAATCGAGAATTTGAAGAAGGCAAACACAATAAAAACCGCCAGGTAAGGCAGCCAAACCAGAACGGCGCGCTTTAGGCTTTCCCGCCACGGCATGTCAGATTGGGTCAAAAAGAAATAGCCAAGAATGAAAAGGCGGGCAATTTCCATCGACGCAAAGTATTCGATGACCAGGCTTTGGATTAGCCCCAGTAGGGCAGATACGCCCAGCAAAGGCCAATTAATTTTCTTGTCCCTGACCGCGCAAATCATTAGCCACAGGGAAAGCGCGAAGAGAAACATGCTGAAGTAATGCGGCGCGCTTGTGCGGGCAACAAAATGGCGCGAAATACCCGGAAACACGCCCAGGAGAAAGCCAATCCAGCCAGCCGCCATAATTCTCGCCGGGAAGATTTCCAAAATACTCTTGACCAGGAAAAGGATGGCGCCCCAGTGCAGGAATAAAACCAGCAAGTGCCAGCCCACAACCGATGTTCCCAATACAGGGTGAAAGAGCCAGTGTACAATGCTTGAAAAGGGGCGGTCAATCAGGAAGTATTCCCAGACATCCCTCGCAGAAAACCCCTGTCCGTACAGGAAAATCCCTTCCCAGTCGTCATAGTTAAACCCCATGCCTGAGACCAGCAGGTCATAAGCCAGGAACATTGCCAGGAAAAGCAATAGGGCGTACAGCCGAAAACTAACGATGGTTTCCAGTTTGTTCAAAAAATGTTCAAAAATCTTTTTCAAGGGAATTTCCTTCTGGCGGATTTTTTACTCTTCCAGCGCCGCCAGCAGTTCGTCGAAGGAACTCATGCGGCCAATCTGGTCGAGAAAATCTTTCAGGCTGGCGCTGCGGGCGCGTAATTCACGCACTGCCGGGCCAACCGGGTCTTGCCCTGCCGGGCCGCCGGGGACATCGGCATAGGAACCGTAAAACGCGAAATAGGCCTGGTTAAGTTTGCGGATGGCGTAACCGCGCTCCCAAAAAATCTGGCGGCGCTCTT
Organism: Anaerolineales bacterium; assembly: GCA_020060235.1. Taxonomy (GTDB): domain Bacteria; phylum Chloroflexota; class Anaerolineae; order Anaerolineales; family Villigracilaceae; genus UBA8950. The sequence continues at coordinate 11,790 of JAGVAO010000216.1, forward strand.
CGAGGTAGGTTTCAGCCTGCTCGATTTTTCCATCAGCCAGCAGTTCATCGGTGTGCAGGCGGGTGATGTACATTTCTTTGCGAAAATCGAAGGGCGGTGGGAAGTCATCAGGGCCGAGGATGACCGGGTCAACGGCGGCCAACTGGCGGGTCGGGTCGTAGCGGCGTAGAAACTCCGGATAGTAGCGCTCCATCACCATCCGCCCGATTTCGTTACCGGCAATCGAGGCGGTGGTTTCGTTCATGGTGCGCAGTTCGTGGCTGGTCTCGTAGTTCCAGCCCAGTGGCTGGTAGACGAGGTAAACATGAATCCACTCGTGGGCAATGATGTCTGACAGCCAGCCCAGGGCTGTCGTGCGCATAACCATTGTCGGGTAGAGGGCTATGCCGCCGACCGGCACCACCAGCGAGGAGACGTTCATATCCGCATCCACAATGCCTTCGATGCGCTCGGCCTGTTCGGTGGTCAGGTCGGGATGAAGCAGGTAGGTGGTGGTCTGCTGGATTTTGTCGCGCGGAGAAACAACCAGGTTTTGCGGCAGTGGGGTGATGTGGTACAGCACCCAGGGAATTGGCTGGCCGCCAAGCGTCAGGCCGAGTTCGTGAAGGATTTCAGTGACCTGCGCTTCGAGCGTGGCTTCGGCCAGCGGCGCGACAGCCTGGTAGCGTTGTTTCAGTTCGTCGAGCCGCACGCGCTCGGTTTCTGAGGCTGCGCCGGCATCGCTGATGTTGGGGTCCGCATAGATGCGCCGAATCTCGTTTTCGACGGTTTGGATTTCTTCCACCAGCCGCAGGTATTCCCTGACAGTGTTAACCTGGCTGGCCGGGTCGAAATAGCGCGGATTGCCCAGGGCCGATTGGCCAAGTTTGACCCACATGGCGTTGACGGTCCAACTGGTATAGTCGAAGGCGTGCTGCCAGGCGAGCATGTGTACCCGCTGACCGGCGGCAGGGGGGAGGGGGGAACTACCGGCAATCAGCAGGATGAGAATTGCGGCAAAAATGAAGTCGGGCAACTTTGCAAGCCAGCGCATGGGCAGGATTATACTTCCGCTTGCTTAATTCAGTCTGAAAAGTTGGAGGGGTGTGCACGCAAAGGTTGTCAGTGGAGGTGAGCGGGCGCATCCTTTGGGCGATTTTGCGTTGATATGCGCTAAT
>JAGVAO010000210.1 GCA_020060235.1 Anaerolineales bacterium
CCGGCCAGGAAGGCGAGCGAAACCCATAAAAGGTGCAGGTTGGCGAGGTTATGAATGCTGAATTTCATGTCCCTGTGATTGTACTGTAAATACGGCAACTGCGGCCAGTGCCATCACTGACCCAAAAAGGAAGGGCGCGGCGGGGCCGAAGCCAGTCCATGCGCCCCATCCCTGCCAGAGCAGCCCGGCGATGAGCGAAGCCGGGAAAGCAGACAAGGCCAGGGAAGCGTGATATAGGCCGTAGGCGCGTCCGCGCATTTCGTCGGGAACCAGGTCGGCGACAAAGGCCTTGGCCGCGCCTTCGGTCAGGGCGTAGAACAGGCCGTACAGCCCGAACAAGGCCCAGACGTGCGCGCCGGTTTGGGCCAGCGAAAATCCGAGATAGACCAGGGCGTAGAAGAGCCAGCCGCCAAAAATCAACTTGCGGCGGCCAATTTTGTCTGAGAGCGCGCCGAGCGGGCCGGAAAGCAGGCTGTAGACGGCGTTGAAGGTCATCAGCATGCCCATGATTTGGAGCAGGTTCAGGCCGCGCTCCTGTCCGCGCAGGATGATAAAGGCGTCAGACGAGTTGCCCAGGGTGAACAAAATCGAGGCCAGCAGGAAGAGTTTGAAACGTCCATCGAACCCTGCCAGGCTGAAGGCTGGCAAGGCGGATTTTTTTTCTGTTTGAACGTCGCGCGCCAACCAGGCGAGCAGAACAACCGCCAGCAAGGCTGGGATGAAGGACACCAACACAACTACCTGGAAGGTCTCGCGGGTCAGCAGGGTTGCGCCCTGCTGGGTCAGGTAAATGACCAGGGCGGCGATTCCCAGCCCGATGAACGCGCCCGCCGTATCCCCGGCGCGATGCAGGCCGAAAGCCAGTCCGCGCTGTTTTTCGTCAATGCTGCCTGCAATCAGGGCGTCGCGCGGTGCAGTGCGGATGCCTTTGCCCATCCGGTCGGCGAAGCGCACACCGAGCACCCATCCCCACGAACTGGCAAAATAGAGAAACGGCTTGGCAACCGTCGAAAGGCCGTACCCGGCCACTGCCAGCCACTTGCGTTTGCCCAACCTGTCTGACAGCGCGCCGGAGTACAACTTCATCAGGCTGGCAGTTGTTTCGGCAATACCGTCTATCAGGCCAATCAGCGCAGTCCCGACCCCAAGCACATTGCTCAAGAAGAGCGGCATCAGGTTGGCTATCATTTCGGAGGAGATGTCGGTCAGGAAGGATGTTGCAGTCATAACCCAGACGTTGCGCGGCAGTTGTGGCAGTTTCATGGTTTATCCTGTGATGGAACTTGAGAGCAGGTTGCAAGCGATTCTACACCCAATCGTGATATATTCCTGCCTGATGTCACCTAAACCCGGAAAAATCCTCGTCACCGGCCCGACCGGTTATATTGGCGGACGCCTGATTCCGCGCCTGCTTGAAGCCGGATATGATGTGCGCGTGCTGGCCCGCGACCCGTCTCGACTGGGGGGCCGCCCCTGGTTGGGCAGGGTGGAAGTGGTGCAGGCCGATGCGCTTGACCCCGCCAGCCTGTCTGCCGCGCTGGAGGGCGTCTCGACCGCCTATTACCTGATTCACGGACGCCAGGCCGGGAAAATCACCGCCGAACGCGACATGATCGCCGCCCGCAACTTCGCCCGCGCCGCCGACCAGGCCAACATCGAGCGCATCATCTACTTTGGCGAACTGGTCGACCCGACCGCCAGGCTTTCGCCCTACCTGCGCTCGCGCCACGAGACGGGCTACATCCTGCGCCAGGGCCGCGTACCCGTCACTGAATTCCGGGCTGGCATGATTGTCGGTTCGGGCAGCGCGCTCTTTGAAATGGTGCGTTACCTGGCCGAACTGCAACCGGTCTTTATTTGCCCGAGTTGGTTTTTCTCGCTGGCCCAGCCGATTGCAATTCGCGATGTGCTCAGTTATCTCGTTTCTGCGCTGGAGACGCCCAAAAGCGTTGGCAAACTCATCGAAATTGGCGGTGCGACCCAATTGACCTATGCCGATATGCTGCTGGGTTACTCGCAAGAGCGCGGATTCAAACGCTGGCTTATCCCGACCCCGGTCTATGCCCCGCGTCTTTCGGCGTATTGGGTACACATGGTCACGCCGGTCTCTTATCAGACCGTGCTGCCGCTCATCGAAGGCCTGCACATCGAAAGCCTGGTGCGCGATGACCTGGCGAAGAAACTCTTCCCGCACATTGCGCCGCTTGACTTCCAGACCGCCGTCCGTTATGCGCTGGTCAAAATCGAAAACGGCGAGGTCGAGACATCCTGGAGCGACGCCCTCGTCACCAGCGCGGGGGATGTGACCCCTTACCAGTTCAAACTGGAAGAAGGCATGTTCCTCGAAAAACGACAGACGCTGACCGACCTGTCTGTTGAAGCCATCTTCCGTTCGTTTACCGGCATCGGCGGCGAGCGCGGCTGGATGTATATGGATTGGGCGTGGGCCATTCGCGGCTGGGTGGACAAGGCCGTCGGCGGGGTCGGACTGCGGCGCGGACGACGCCACCCGGACGACATCCGCGCCGGGGAGTCGCTCGATTTCTGGCGGGTTGAATCGCTCACGCCCGGCCAATGTATGCGCCTGCGGGCCGAGATGAAAGTACCGGGCAAGGCCTGGCTCGAATTCCAGGTGACGCCGCAGGAAAATGGCAAAAACCTCTTCGTCCAGACCGCCTACTTCGCCCCGCGCGGATTGTTTGGTTACCTTTACTGGTACGCCATGTGGCCTTTCCATGCGTTTATTTTCGACGGCTTGTTGCGCAGGCTGGTATTAAGAGCGGAAGAAATCAGTAAGTAGTGACGAGTGGACAGTAACCAGTATCCAGTGGTCAGTTACCAGTTCTGAATACTGAATACTAAAAATCCGACAGGTAAAACCCCCTTGTATTCATCCCCCACCCAACCCTCGAAATTAATCCTCATCGGCGGCGCGACTGGGTATATTGCCAGCCGTCTGATTCCGCGCCTGCTCGAATTGGGTTATCGGGTGCGCTGCCTGGCGCGCAACCCGGCACGCCTGCGCAATCGCGCCTGGTTCGGGCAGGTCGAGGTGATAGCCGGGGACGCGACCCGCGCCGAAAGCCTGCCCTATGCCATGCACGGCGTCAGCGCGGCGTATTATCTCATCCACAGCATGGCCGCCGGGCATGGCTATGACCGCATCGACCTGGAGTCGGCGCGGAATTTTGGCCGGGCTGCCAAAAAGGCCGGGGTGGAGCATATCATCTATGTCGGCGGGCTGGCCGACCCGCACGACAAACTGGCCCTGCACCTGCTCTCGCGCATCGAGACAGGCGTGGCCCTGCGCGAGGCGGGCGTGCCTGTCACCGAGTTCCGCGCCGGGGTGATTGCCGGACCGGGCAGCGTTTCGTTCGAGATGATTCGCTTCATTGCCGAGCAATTCCCGTTGATGGTCGGGCCGAACTGGCTTAAACACCGCTCCCAGCCGATTGCCACCAGCGACATCATCGAATACTTGCTGGCCGCGCTGACGACGCCCGAATGCCGCGGCGAAATTGTCGAGTTGGGCTGCGAGAAACAGCGTACTTACATCGAAGTCATGCAGGAATATGCCCAAATACGCGGCCTGAAACGCCAAACCCTGCTGCTGCCCTTTGTGCCGCCGGTTTTGATGGCCTTTATGATTGACAAATTGACTCCCGTCGAGTTCTCGTACGCCTTGCCGCTTGTGGAAGGACTCCAGAACGACAGCCTGGTGCTGGAACCGACCGCCCGGCGCCTGTTTCCGCACATCGAGCCGTTGGACTACGCCGAGGCGGTGCGCCAGTCCCTGGCCGACCTTGACCCTCGCAACATCGAGCGCGTCTGGCTGGATTCTGAGCGCGAGCATGTGCGCATGAAGCACGAGGGCTTTCTGGTTGATTATCAAGTAATTGGGACTCCAACGTCGGGAGACGTTGGAAACTCCCGACATCAGGAAATGTTGGAGTCTTTAAACCTGCCGCGTGTGAGTGGCTGGGAAACGGTCGAACAGGCTGAGGGGAGTCTGCTCCTGCTCAAGGCGCGGGGGAACCATCCGGGCGGGCTGTGGTTCGAGCGCCGCGCCCTGCCGGGGGGCAGGACATCCATTACCCTGTTTTTTGCCCCCAAAGGTTTGCCGGGGTTTTTGTACTGGAATATGATTTTGCTATTCAAATTGCGGCAGTTGCGTGATTTAATGTAGCAAACATATCTGGTCTTTTGGAGGTTTTATGGCGGGTACTTTGCAGGACGCAATTTTGTTCACCAGGCAGGGCCAAAAACTGGAGGCGCGCGCGATACTCGAATCGTTGCTGCGCGCCAACCCGAAGGACGTTTCGGCCTGGTTTTGGTATGCTGAGACGCTTGATTCGCCCGAAAAGCGCGTGCAGGTGCTGGAGTTGTGCCTGAAGGCCAACCCAGGCAACCCGCAGGCCGAAAAGGCGCTGGCGGCGCTGCGGGCCCGTTTGCAGCCTCCGACTCCCGCTTTTGGGTCAGATGAGCCAGCCTCCTTCAATTGGGATGAACCTGCTCCGGTTGCCCCGGTCAGCGACGAGCCGCCGATGGTCTGGGACGATGAACCGGAAGAAGCCTCCGCCTCGGCGGGCATCGATTGGGATGCCATCGAACGCCAGCAGGTTCCCCAGCCTGCCCAGCCGCAACATGTTTTTGCACCCGAGGCGGTTGTGCCTGCTGCGCCGATTGCCAGGCCGTCTTTTCCCTTTTACGAGGTCTGGATGACCGCCTTGACCAATCAGGATATGCGCGCGTACTACGCCTTGCTTGAAGACAAAGATGCCGGGCAGGGGCGCGCTTATGAATGGATGGCTTATGTTGGCCTGGTGACCGGGCTGTTATATGGTTTGGCGTTCTCATCTACCATGGGTGACGCTTTAGCGGAATTCGGGACTATTGATTTTCTTGCGGGTATGGATTCCATCCTGGTGATGGTAATCCTGGCGGGGATTTTGGCAATTTTTACCTGCATTTCCAGTGTGCTTGGCCTGTTTATTAGTGGTGTCTTTCAGCATTTCCTGGCCCTGCTTTTTGGCGGCAGTGGGACTTTCTCGCGAACCGTTTATGCGCTCGGGGCCTATCTCGCGCCCATGACGCTCATCTCGACGGTTGTTGCGATTATTCCATTTGCCAGTTGTCTCTCGCCTTTGCTGGGAATTTATAGCCTGGTTTTGAATGTGCGCGCCCTGGCCGCTGCGCACAATATGGTGCTTGCGCGCGCGTTGATGGTGGTGTTATTGCCGAGCCTGGTTATTTTTGCAATTATGTGTCTGGTGTTGTTCCTGCTATGGCCTACTGTCACAGAAATCATAAATGCTTATCCGCTCTATTGACGTATCCCTTATCACGGCATACAATCAGGCCCACGTAACTGAATAGCGAACAAATGCGGCGAAGCCGGTGTGAGTCCGGCGCTGTCGCGCAACTGTAAGTTCTGCAAAGAACGAGCCAGGTCGCCCGCATTGTTCGTCCTGCGTACCACTCTCTCGCGAAAGGAGGTGGGAACGGCGATTTTTACCCGGATTTGCCCTCCCTGCCTCCCCTGACCGCTGATGCGGCAGGGGATTTTGATTTCTGTTATCACCCCCAAGGAGAATTCACCCCATGTTTCGTAAGTTGACTTTTGCCTTACTGGCATTGACCCTTTTGTTGGCGGCCTGCGCCCCGGCTGTTGCGACGCCCTCCCAGGCGACTGAAATCCCGGCGACCGAGGCTTCCTCCCTCTTCCCGCCCACGCCTGAAACCGAAAACATTTCCATCACCGATGGCCTGGGCCGCCAGGTTATTCTCGCTGAGCCGGCCCAGAAGGTCGTCTCGCTGGCGCCTTCGAACACCGAAATCCTGTTTGCCATCGGCGCGGGCGGCCAGACGGTGGGCCGCGATATGTTCTCGGATTATCCTGCCGAGGCCCTGTCGCTGCCCGATATTGGCGGCTCGATGGGCGAGTACAACCTCGAGGCGATTGTTGCCTTGCAGCCCGACCTGGTGCTGGCAGCTGAAATCAACCCCACCGAACTGGTCAAATCGCTCGAAGACCTGGGCCTGACGGTTTTCTACCTGGCAAACCCGACCAGCCTCGAGGAAATGTACGATAATCTGGGCATCGTCGCCCAACTGACCGGGCGTGAGACCGAAGCCGCCGCGTTGGTCGAGTCGCTCAAGGCGCGCGTCGCCGCCGTGGACGAGAAAATCATCCCACTCAGTTCGCGCTTCAGCGTGTTCTATGAAATTGACGCCAGCAACCCCTCCCAGCCCTGGACTGCCGGGAAAGGCACCTTCATCACCCTGCTGATTGAGCGCGCCGGAGGCTACAACATCGCCGCGGAACTGGACGCTTACCCCCAGTTGAGCATCGAGCAAATTGTGGCCGACGACCCGATGTTCATCATCCTGGGCGACGCCATGTGGGGTGTGACGGTTGAATCGGTCGGCCAGCGGCCCGGCTGGGAGAACCTCGCTGCTGTACAGAATGGCAACATTTTCCCGTTTGACGACAACCTGGCCAGCCGTCCCGGCCCGCGCCTGGTCGATGGTTTGGAAGAACTGGCGAAAATCCTGCGCCCGGAATTGTTTGAATGATTTCGTGGGGGCGCAGCATTGCTGCGCCCCTGCAAAAAAACCAACCCATGCGCCCTTACCTCCTGACCCTCCTCGCCCTGGCCCTGGCCTTGCTCCTGAGCATTGTCATCGGCTCGGTATTCATCCCGCCCGCTGAACTGTGGGCGGCGCTTTCGGGTTCGGGCGCGAACGGTACCTTTAACACCATCCTGTGGAACATCCGCCTGCCGCGCACCGCGCTGATTTTGCTGGTCGGGGCGGCGCTTTCGGGTAGCGGCGCGGCCTACCAGGGTTTGTTCCGTAATCCGCTGGCCGACCCGTACTTAATCGGTGTCGCTTCCGGGGCCGGGCTGGGCGCGGTGCTGGCGATGTCGGTCCAGTGGCCCTACACCCTGGCCGGGCTGATGGCTGTCCCGCTGGCGGCGTTTGCGGCGGGGCTGTTGACCGTCCTGCTGGTTTATAGTTTCGCCCGCGTTGGCGGCAGCGTGCCGACCACCACGCTCATCCTGGCCGGGGTGGCGCTGTCCTCCTTTGCCACGGCCCTGACCTCCTTCCTGATGCTGCGCTCCAGCGGCGAACTGCGCCGCGCCCTCGGTTGGCTGTTGGGCGGCGTCAGCCAGGGCGGCTGGGACGCCATCCTGGCCCTGATTCCCTTCCTGGCAATCGGCCTGCCCGCGCTGATTTTGAGCGGACACGCCCTCAACCTGCTCCAATTTGGGGACGAACAGGCCGCCCAACTCGGCCTCGATACGCGCCGCGCCAAACTGGTCATCATCGTGGCCGCCTCCCTCACCACCGCGGCGGCGGTCGCTTTTGCGGGCATCATCGGTTTTGTTGGCCTCATCATCCCGCACGTTATGCGCTTCTGGTGGGGAGCCGACTATCGCCGTCTCATTCCGCTCAGCATCTTCGGCGGCGGGGCGGCCCTTTTGCTGGCCGACGTGCTGGCGCGGGTTGTCATCGCCCCGCAGGAACTTCCGCTCGGCGTTGTCACCGCGCTGGCAGGCGCGCCCTTCTTTCTGTGGATTTTGCGCCGCGCCAAAATGGGAGGTAACTGGTAATGTTAAAAGCCGAAAACCTGCTGGTCGCCTATCACGGGCGGCCCGTGCTCAAAAACATCAGTTTGGGGATGGAAAAAGGGGAGATTCTTGCGTTGGTCGGGCCGAACGGCTCCGGCAAATCGACCCTGATTCGCGCCCTGAGCGGAATCCTGCCCGTCTCGCGCGGGACGATAAGCCTGTCTGGCCGTTTAATCAGCGCATTTGGCCCCGCCGAACGCGCCCGCCAAATTGCGGTTGTCCCGCAGGGAGTCCAGATGCCCCCGGCGTTTACCGCGCTCGAAACAGTGTTGTTTGGCCGCACCCCCTACCTGAACTTCCTCGGCCAACTCTCGGCTGAAGACGAGCGCATCGCCCGCGACTCGCTCGAACAGGTTGATGCCCTGTCCCTGGCCGGACGCCTGATGGGTGAACTCTCCGGCGGCGAACAGCAGCGCGTCCTGCTGGCGCGCGCCCTGGCGCAGTGCAGCCCCATCCTGCTGCTCGACGAACCGACCAGCCACCTCGATTTGCAGCACCAGATGGCCCTGATGGAACTGGTCTATAAACTGGCCCGCGAGTGCGAGTTGACAGTGCTGGTGGCCCTGCACGACCTGAACCTGGCCGCGCGCTACGCCGACCGCATCGCCCTGCTCGAAAATGGCGAACTGAAAGCCATTGGCGCGCCCGCCGACATCCTGACCGCGGAGATGCTTTCGCAGGTCTATGGCTGGCCCGTGCAGGTTGTCAAACACCCCTTTCAGGATGCGCCGCTGGTGCTTCCAGGGTAAACGATTCCCAACATTCTAAATTCCAAACAAAGCGCGCGCGGTGGCGGCATACTCTGGGGCCTCGGCGCGCAACTGACGGGTGGGCTTGTCGAGCAGCTTTTTGACCAGCGCCTGGGTCAGGGCTTCGATGTGTTCGCGTTCCGCCTCGCCCAGGCCCGGAAGGCGGCGCAGGGTCTTTTCCAGTTCGCTGCGGCGGATGGCCTCCGCCTGCCGGCGCATGTCGCTAATCAGCGGCAGTACATCCAGCGCGCCGAAGTAATCCATAAATTTGGCAATCTCTTCGGCCAGGATGGCCTCGACGCGCGGGACTTCGGCAATCCGCCCGGCCAGCGATTTCTCAAGGCTTGCGTTCAGGACATCCAAATCGTGCAAACGCACATGGGGGATTTGGGCCGCCTGCGGGTCAATATTACGCGGAACGGCAATATCAATCAACACCAGCGGGCGTCCAGGCCGCCGGGACATGGCAGCGGCCACCATTTCCGCATCCAGCACGGCTTGCGGCGCGGCTGTCGAGGCTATCAAAATATCGGCGTCGGCCAGGGCGGCGGGCAGGCCGCCCAATCCGCCTGCCTGTGCGTTCCAGCGCGCGGCCAGGGCCTGGGCGCGTTCTGCGGAGCGGTTGATAACTGTCAACCGTTGTGCGCCGCGTTTGCGCAGGGCTTCGACCGCCAGTTCAGCCGTTTCCCCCGCGCCGAGGATGACAACCTGCGCCGAACGGATGTCCTGTACCGAGCGTTGGCACAGCGCGGCGGCCAGCGAGGAAACCGAAGCCGGGTTGCGGCTGATGGCTGTTTCGGCGCGGACTCGTTTGCCCGCATGGATGGCGTCCTGGAACAGGCGCGAGAGCAGCGGCCCGACCGTGTTTTGGCTGCGCGCCTTCTCGAGCGCGCGGGTCACTTGCCCCAAAATCTGCGCTTCTCCCAGCACCAGCGATTCCAGCCCGGCGGCGACCCGGAACAAATGCGCGATGGCTGCCTCGTCGCAGGCGCAATGTAAATGCCGGCGGAACTCATCCAGCGGTACGCCGCTTATCGCAGCCAGAAAGGTTTGCAGGTCGGCAAACGACCCCTCACCAGAAACGGCATAGATTTCAGTCCGGTTGCAGGTCGAGAGCAGCACGGCTTCTTGCAGGTTGCTTGGTGGGGCGCAAGTTTCGGCTGCTCCAAGCGCCAGCCTTTCGCGCAGGCGGATGGGGGCGGTGGTATGGTTGATTCCAATCGACAGGATGTGCATGGCTAAACGTCGGCAGGTTGGAAGTGGAAGCCGACAATGTCAGAGATGATTTGTAGGGCGGTTTCCTCGCGGCCGGCTTCGATGTGGGTCAAAACGTCCGAATCGACAATCTGATACCACAGTTGTTTGCGGGTTTCAAAGTCGGGAATGCGCTCGGCCAGGGGCTGGCGCAACTTCCCTGCCAGGGACAGGAAGCGGGCATGGTGCGCCCCAACCTGCTGCTGGAACTGCTCCCGCAGGCGTACGGCCAGGGCCGGGGCTTTACCCGCCGTCGAAATGGCAATCGTCAGGTCGCCCTGGCGCGCAATCGACGGGGCGATAAAGTTGCAATGCGGGGTGTCGTCCACCACGTTGACCAGTTGGCGGTTGGCGTTGGCTTCCTCCCAGACCTGGCGGTTGATTTCGGGCTGGTTGGTGGCGCAAATGGCGAGGAACGCGCCGCGCAGGTCGCCGGGCCGGTAGGCGCGCTGGATATACGTTACCCGTCCGGCGCGGACGTGTTCGCCCAGCCTGTCGGTCAGGTCGGGCGAGATGAGCGTAACCCGCGCCTGCGATTCGAGCAAACTCTCGACCTTGCCCTCGGCGATTTTCCCGCCGCCTATCACCACGCAGGGCTGGTCTTTGAGTTGTAAAAAGACCGGGTAGTAGGTTTCGGGTTCAGATTTCATAATCGGGTTTCAGGTGAATGCCGCACTCGGTTTTTTTCTGCCCACTCCAGCGTCCGGCGCGGGGGTCTTCGCCGGGTTTGACCGCCCGGGTGCAGGGCCAGCAGCCGATGCTGGGGAAGCCCTTATCGTGCAGGGGGTTGTAGGGCAGGTTGTGGGTGTGGATGTAGTCCCAAACCTGCTGGCTGGTCCAGGCGGCCAGGGGGTTGAGTTTGACCATTTTGTTGGTCGTATCCCACTCGACCAGCCCGGCGTTGGCGCGGAAGATGGTCTGGTCGCGGCGGATGCCGGTAATCCAGGCGCGGTAGCCTCCCAGGTATTCGCGCTGCGGCGTGACTTTGCGCAGGTAGCAGCACGAATCGGGGTCGCTTTGCCACAGGGCTTCGCCATATTTTTTGGTCTGCTCCTCCAGCGAAAGGCCGGTCGCAACGCGTTCCAGGCGCACGCCCAGGCGGCGCACCAGTTCGTCGCGCAGGGCATAGGTTTCGGGAAAGAGCAGGGCGGTATCGAGGTAAAAAATCCTGGTTTCGGGACGAATTTCGGCAATCATGTGCATCAACGCGACGCCTTCCGGGCCAAAACCGGTCGCTTGGACGATGTCGGGGCCGAAGTGTTCGAATCCCCAGCGCAGTACCAGTTGCGGGCTGCTGCCTTCGAGTTGCTGGTTGATGTGTTTCAGTTCGCTGACCGTCCACTGGGTCAAATCGTAAAGGGTATAGGGGTCTTGTTGGGTCAAGAAGTGGGAAGACATGGGCAATTTCTCCTTGGGTTACATTATCCGCCTGCGAAGGCGGGCAGTTTTTCCTGAAACCAGGCGATTTCCTGGCGCATTCGCACCACCTCGCCAACCACAAGGATGGCGGGCGGCTGGATGTGCGCGGTTTTGGCGGCGATGTCTTCGAGCAGGCCTTCGACGACGACCTGTTCAGTGGTTGTGCCTTGCTGGATGACGGCCACCGATACGCGACCTGACATGCCGTTGGCGAGCAGGCGGTTGCAGATTTCGGGCAGGTGCGCCACGCCCATCAGGAAGACGAGCGTTCCCAGCCGGGGCAGGGCCGCCCAGTCGATGCCTGATTCTGGCCCGCAGGTGTGCCCGGCGATGACGGTAAACGCGGTCGTCACCCCGCGTTGGGTGACGGGAATCCCGGCATAGGCGGGGACAGCGATTGCGCTGCTGACGCCGGGAATGACCTCGAAGGGAATCCCCGCCTCGGACAGGGCCTGGCATTCTTCGCCGCCGCGCCCGAAGACGAAGGGGTCGCCGCCCTTTAACCGGGCGACGCGCAGCCCCTGGCGGGCTTTTTCGACCAGCAGGACGTTGATGCATTCCTGCGCGAGGCGGTGACGGGATGGGGCTTTGCCCACGTCGATGGCCTCGGCCAGGGGGTGAATTTCATCCAGCAGGGCCGGGGCGGCGAGACGGTCGTACAGCACCACGTCCGCCTGGCGCAGGCGTTTCAGCCCTTTGACGGTGATAAGTTCCGGGTCGCCTGGCCCGGCGCCGATAATGGAAACAAGCCCTGGGGTTGTCGCGCTCATCGGCTTGCTCCTAAAGCGGCTGCAAGGCTTGCAGTTGGTCGAAGCCCACGCGCACGCAGAAATCCCCGAAAGTCTCATCCGGCTGACGGGTTTCTTTGAAGTGGGCCAGCAGCGGCAGCAGGGTGGGGATGATTTCCTGGAACGGCACAAGGTCTTTGTAGAATTTGTTCAGGCGCGTGCCGTCGATGCGCCCGCCGAGGAAGATGGTGTACTTGTTGAGCGAGCGTCCCACCAGGCCGATGTCGGCCACGTAGGGGCGGGCGCAGCCGTTGGGGCAGCCGGTCATGCGCACGGTGATGGGTTCGTCTTGCAGGCCCAGGCGTTTGAGTTCTTCTTCCAGTTGGTCTACCAGACCCGGCAGGGCGCGTTCGCCTTCGGTAATGGCCAGGCTGCAGGTCGGCAGGGCCACGCAGGCGATGGAATGTAACTGCACCAGTGAGAGTTCGCGGGGCAGGCGCACGCCGTGGGCATGCAAAATGGTTTCGATGGGGATTTGGGCCTCGGGCGGCAGGTTGGTGATGAGCAGGTCCTGGCTGGCGGTGATGGCGAAGCGCGGCTGGAATTTGCGCGCGATTTCGGCCAGGGCGGTTTTCAGTTTCATGCTTTCGGTGTCCTGGATGCGCCCGTTTTCGATGGACAGGCCGAAGAACCAGCGTCCGTCGCCCTGGTTATGCCAGCCGAGGTGCAGGTGCGGCTCGAAGGGCGGCAGCGGGGCGCTGGGGGCCAGTTGGTAACCCAGGCGGGCTTCGACCTCGCTGCGGAAGCGGTCGATGCCCCAGTCGTTAATCAGGTACTTGATGCGCGAGTGTTTGCGGTTGGCGCGGTCACCGTTGTCGCGGTAGACGGCGATGACCTGCTCGGCCACCGGCAGCAGTTGCTCGGGTTCGACAAAGCCGAGCGGGTCGGAAAGGCGCGGGAAGGTCTCCGGCTGGGTGTGGTTCATGCCCAGCCCGCCGCCGACCAGGATGTTGAATCCCTTCAGGGCTTCGCCTTCCAGGATGGCGACAATCCCCAGGTCGTTGGTGAAAATGTCGAGGCAGTTATCGCCGGGGTAGGCCAGCGCGATTTTGAACTTGCGCGGCAGGTAGGTTTTGCCGTAGAACGGTTCGATTTCTTCTGCCGGCTCAGACAGGTCGAGTTTTTCGCCATCGAGCCAGATTTCGGCGTAGGCCTTGCCGCGTGAGATGAAGTGTTCCGAAATCTGGCGGGCATATTCGGTCACCTGGGCGTGGGCGCGGCTTTTGAAGGGAGCCGGGCAGGCAGTGACGTTGCGCACCACGTCGCCGCAGGCGCCCTGGCTGGTTATCAGGGCCTTGTGAATTTCCTGCAACATGGATTTGACCTCGCCTTTGACCAGCCCGTGAAATTGGATGGTCTCGCGGGTGGTCAGGCGGATGGTGTTGTTGGCGTAGCGGGTTGCCAGGTCGTCGAGTACCAGGTATTGCTCGGCGCTGATTTGCCCGGCGGGGATGCGCCAGCGAATCATAATGGAATGCACTTTTTGGCCGCGAATGTCACGGTCGTGCTGCTGATACATGCCGTGCGCTTTCAGAACAACGGCGTTGTCTTCAGAGAAAGCCGGGGTGCCTTGTTGCAGTTCCTCTTCCAGGGTTCCGCGCAGGTAACGGCTGTTTTCTTTAATATGTTCGACTTTGCTTAATTTTGGGGCGTCCATTTTCTCTTCTCCTTCTCTTCTCCATGGGTGAACGATTACAAAAAATAAAAAAACCGGGGTCATTCCCGGTTTGTAATCAATAAAAAAACCGGCGAATGCACGTCAGGGGCCTCCTGGGGATGTGCATCACCGATTTGCGGGCCTGTTTTTGGCCTGTGCTCAGGTGCGGGTTGCGGCAATCAGCCGCTCATCTCCCTGGAGACGCGGAAAACACATACATGTACAGGAACACATACACGCGCAGGCTGCCAGCGGGGAGAGTGATTTGTTGGTCTTCATAATTAACGACTGATTTTATCGTCATTATGATATTTGTCAATACATCTTTTATAAAAATCGTGTAATGAAAAACCTGATTTGGATGTCGGCAATTCTTCTGCTAGCCAGTTTACAAATCTATAAACGAGGCAGGCCTGATAATAGGACAGAAATCGTCTGAAATGATACAATCCCTTTATGAACCAACCCCAACCGATTGCGATTGCCCCGCACCGTATTCACCCCGAAACAAAGCCGGGATACGTGCACCTCAAGGTTGCCAGCCTTGAGAGCCAACTGACCTTTTACCAGCAGGCGCTCGGCTTGCGCCTGCACTGGCGCAAGGACAACAGCGCAGGCCTGGGCGCGGGCGGCCCCGATTTTGTGCGGCTGACCGAAATTCCGGGCGCCCGGCGCTATCGCGGCGTAACCGGGATTTACCATTTTGCCATCCTTTTCTCAAACCGCTACGAACTTGCGCGGGCGATTGCGCGGCTGTTTGCGTTGCGCTGGCCCAACTCGCCCACCGACCACATCCTGACCAAGACCACCTACCTCGAAGACCCGGAAGGCAACACCATCGAACTGTACTGCGAATCGCCGGAAGACGGTATCTTCGCTGTCGAGGGCGGCGAATTTATTGCCCGCCGCGCCGACGGCTCTCCCAGCGACGGGCGCGAACCGCTCGACCTGGATGCGCTTTTCTCACACCTGGGCGAATCCGAATCGTTCGATGCGCCTGTGCCGCTCGAAACCCGCATCGGCCATTTTCACCTGCACGTCTCAAACATGGACGAAACCCGCCGGTACTACCACGACCTGCTTGGTTTCGATGATATGGGCATTGGCCGCCGCTATCGCATGGGCATGGTTTCGGCTGGCGGCTATCACCACCACATCGGCTATAACACCTGGCAGGGGGAGGGCGCGCCCCCGCCTCCGCCCGACGCGCTGGGGCTGGAGCATATCTCTTTTATCTTTCCAAACCCGCAGGCCTGGCAAGATTTTATGGCCCGACTCGAAGAGCTGCAACTGCCCTTCGAGCAAACCGCTGAGGGTGTCTTGCTCAAAGACCCGTCTCGCAACGGGCTGTTGTTCCAGAAACCATAATCAAAACCCTGGATATCTGATTGGCGTCCAGGGTTTTGATTTTTACTGACTCGTCTGTTGTCTGGACAGAAGAGTGTTGTAAAATAGTTATATATGGTTAAGGAGCAATCTTGATGAAACTGCATCGTCGTCGTAAAAAGCTCCAATCGTTCTCGAAACAAGTCTGGCTGTTTGACAATCACCCCTTGCCGATTTGGGTTCATGATTTCAAATCGCTGGCTTTTCTGGCTGTAAACAGGGCGGCTATCAGTAAATATGGTTATACCCGCCAGGAATTTTCGAGAATGACCCTCCTCGACATCCAGGCGCCGGGAGAAATGCTGACGGTTGAAAAAGACAGCGCCAAAAAGGATTTATTTTTACAGCAGGTGGGCGAGTGGCGGCATTGCGCGAAAAACGGCGACATCTTCCCTGTTCAATTGTATTCCGGACTGGTCAATTATGCTGGCAGGCAGGCCCTTCTTGTGATTGCCAGCGATACAAGCCGGGAGCAGAAAGCCCGCGATGAAGTTTTTTCGCTCTGGCAGCAGCACCTGCAATTGCAGGAAATCATCAGGAACGGCCCGGCAATTGCGGTGCAGTGGGGGGCCGACCCTGGCCGGCCGGTCAACTTCATTTCCGAAAATATAGGTCAATTTGGCTATCGTCCCGCGCAATTTACCCGTGATGGACTGCTGTATACGGAGATTATTCACCCTGAAGACTTGCGGTATGTCCAGGACGTGATTCGCCGCCATACAAAAAAGGGCGGCTCCCAAGTTTTGTGCGAGTACCGCATCCTGACCGCCGACATGCAGGTGCGCTGGGTGGAAGAACGCACCTGGATACGCCGCGACCGGTCACAAGCGCCGGGTTACTCTGGCATTGTTCTGGATATTACCGAGCGCAAACGAGTGGAAGAAAGCCTGCATTACCAGGCGGCTTTGCTGGACAATGTTTCAGACGCGATTATTTCCACCGATATGGCTTTTAATATTGTTAGTTGGAATCAGGCCGCCCGGGATATTTTCCAGTGGAGCGTAGACGAAGTCATCGGGCAGCGCTGGAACAGCCTGGCAGAAACCGACTACCTCGGGCAGGAGGAGTCTGGTGTCCTGCGCCAATTTAATGCTGTTGGCTACTGGGGCGGAGTGGTTTCCCAAAAACGCAGGGATGGACAGTTTATTATTGTCGATACGCGGATTTCGATGGTCAAGGATACAAAAGGCCAGCCTGTTGGGGTTGTGATAGCCTGCCGCGACATCAGCGAGAAAGTAAAAATCGAGCAGGCCTTAAGCAACAGCGAAAAACAATACCGGGGTATTTTTGAACAGGCGGCGGTTGGCGTGTCCCGCACAAATATTAGCGGCAACTTCCTTGAAATCAATCAAAAATTTTGCCAGATTACCGGTTATTCACGTCAGGAATTGCTGAAGATGTCGTTTCGGGATATTACCGACCCGGTAGATATCGAAACCAATGACCGTCTCCGCCAGGACTTAATCGACCGCAAGACAAGCAGCGTCCAGATGGAAAAGCGCTATGTCCGCAAAGACGGCACGCGAACCTGGGTGAATCTGACTCTTTCTTACATCGAATCTGGGCCGGGACTGGAGCCTTTCCTGCTTGCTATTACAGAAGATATCAATGTGCGCAAAAACCATGAGCGCGAGTTGCAGGCGCTTTATGAAGCCGGGCTGGCCCTAAGTTACCTGAAAACCCAACAGGCAATTGCCGAAAAAATCATCCAAATCCTTAACATTCATCTGGATTGGCGCTATGCGGTGGTGTGGCTGCGCGAGAAGGGAACGGAAAACATTTCCATCCTGGCTTACAGTGTTCCGGGGCAGCCGGAAGACTTTGATGAAAAACGCAGGAAAAGCCAGCAAATGGTTCAAGACATGGATACCGGTCTGACCGGCTGGTCGATGCGTCGGCAAAGAACCATCCGCTGTGGGGATGTCAGCGCCGACCCGCATTATGTAAATGTCAATGAAGAAGTCCGTTCGGGGTTGTATGTTCCCATGATGTCTGCCGGGCAGGCGATAGGGTGTATTGCGGTCGAAAATGATGAACTGGATGGCTTTAGCGAACACGACCAGCGATTATTGGAAACCCTGGCAAACCAGGCGACCATCGCTTTCGAAAACGCAAATCTGCTCATTGCCGAACAAGGACGCGCCAACCAGATGCAGGCGGTTGTGCAGGCCAGCCAGGCCATTTCAGGCACCCTCGATTTGCCCAACCTCCTGCAAACAATCCTGGAGACAGCCCAAAAGGCCATTCCGGCTACTGAAAAAGGCACCATTTTCCTTAAGTTGGAGGAGGATGGCTTGCTGCATGTCAGCGGCTCGATAGGGTACCTCGACCCGGCTTTCCTGAACGCGTCTTTTTCAGACCAGGCTGGCTATGCCGCAGGTGTTTTTCGCGAGAAAAAAGGCCTGATGATAAGCGATGTGATGGAACACCCCGATAAAAAATATTTTTCCAGGTTTCCTGAAGCGGCGCAAATTCGCAGTGCCATCAGTGCCCCTTTAATGGTCAAGGGCGAGCCGATTGGCGTCATCTCACTCGATAATTGCACCAGCCCCTCGGCGTTTACCGAGAATGATTTGCAACTTCTCTCCACGTTTGCGGCCTCGGCGGCCATCAGCATCGAAAACGCGCGTTTGTTCGAGCAAACCCAGGTGCGGCTCAGGCATATTTCCGCGCTGCGCTCGATAGACAATGCGATTAATGCCAGCAGCGATATTTCCACCATTCTCAACATCATTATCGAACAGGCCCGCAACCAGTTGGGGGTCGATGCCGCCTGTGTCTTGTCTTTCAACCCGACAACCCTCAACCTCGAACACCAGGCCAGCGCAGGATTTTACGCCCAACATATCCGGCAGTCGCGTTTTCGCATGGGTGAGGGCCTATCCGCCAGGGCCGTGCTCGAGCGCAAAACCTTCTTGATTACCGACCTGGACAAGCACGAGAAAATCTCCTCGCGTGAGAGCCTTTTGCTGCAAGACGGTTTTGTGACTTACGCCTGTGCGCCGATGCTTGCCAAGGGCGAAATCAAGGGCCTTTTGGAAGTCTTTCACCGCAGCCCGCTCAAGCCTGACGCAGAATGGCTCTCTTTCCTTGAAATGCTTGGCGGGCAGACGGCCATCGCAATCGAAAACACCCAACTCTACCAAAACCTGCAACGTTCCAACATGGAACTGACCATCGCTTACGACGTCACCATCGAAGGTTGGGCGCAGGCCCTCGAATTGCGTGACCAGGAAACCGAAGGTCACAGCCGCCGCGTGACCGAACTGACCCTGAAACTGGCCCGCGAACTGGGGCTGCGCGGCGAAGCCCTGGCGCATATCCGGCGCGGGGCATTGTTGCACGACATCGGCAAGATGGGAGTTCCTGATTCCATCCTGCACAAGCCCGGCCCGCTCAGCCCCGAAGAATGGGACATCATGCGCAAGCACCCCGTCAGGGCCTACGAATTGCTTTCACAAATACCTTATCTGCAACATGGCCTTGAAATCCCCTATTGCCACCACGAACGCTGGGACGGTTCCGGCTATCCGCGCGGCTTGCGCGGCGAACAAATCCCCATTTCAGCCCGCATTTTTGCGGTTATCGATGTTTTCGATGCCCTGGCAAGCGACCGCCCCTACCGCGCCGCGCTCGAAAGGCCCGAGGTCTTGGACTATATTCGCAAAAACTCCGGCACGCATTTTGACCCCAGGGTGGTCGAAGTCTTCCTGAAAATTATCGAAGACGAGCATTTCGATTAGCGCGGCGATTAATCCGTTTGGCGGCCCTCACGAATGGCGGCAATGTGTTCAACAATGTGCGCCAGTCCGCGTTCGGCCCAGGTTTGCATGGCAAACTCGCCGTAGACTTCGTGGCGGGTCAGGCGGGCCCAGGCTTCCGGTGGCAATTCTGAAAGCCAGCCAACCAGTTCATCGACGCTTTCCCTGAATTCGTTAAGGATTTTATCGAGCGGCTCGGCGGGGTCATAGTGGGCCGCAATCCAGGCATCGCCGTCAAAGTTCTCGAAAACGGGATGTTCCTCAGTCACTGCCCGGCGCAGGCGCAGGCCGTAGACGTGTTTATCCACATCGCGGACATGGGCGGCGATTTGGTGGGCGTTCCACCCGTCGCTTGAGAGCGGGGCAAACGGGTCTGGCACCTCCCTGAAGAGGGCGCAAAACTCTTGCGCGGCAGACAGGATGCGTTGCTGCAACCGGGAGCGATATTCGTACAATTCCTTGTGTTCAGCCATGCGTCACCTCTCGCAAACCTTCAATAGCGAACCGCTGGGGATTCCCGGCCCGTCGAGCAGGGTCAGGATGGCCTGTTCAGCGGATGAAAAAACCGGGTCAGGCTGGCAGAGTTCGTCCAGCCCGCAGGCCAGCCCATAGATGCGGATGTTGTGGGCCGCCAGTTCCGGGGCCGCCTGGCGCGTCAGCCCGGCGACGGCCAACCGGCTGGCGAGATAGGCAGGCGGCAGGTTTTTTGGGGAATTTTGCAAATCGCCCAGCAAGTTAATAATCACCCCCCCGCCCTGTTCGCGCATCACGCGCCCAACCGCCTGCATGGACAGGAAGGCGCCGATGGTGTTGACTTCAAAAACGCGGTGCAGGTCCCACTCGTCCATATCCAGCAGGCCGGCCGGGTGCTGGACGTTGGCATTGTTAATCAGGACATCGATGCGGCCAAAGTCGTCCTGCGCCTGGTTTACCAGGGCCTGGACGGCTACTTTTTTGGCGACATCGTGCAGGTAGGCGCGCGCTTTTCCGCGTCCGCTGGTGGAAACCTGGCGGATGACCTCGTCCACGTTCAGCGGGGAGAGGTCGTTGGCGGCGATGGTAGCGCCCCTCGCAGCAAGGGACAGGCACAGGCTGCGTCCGCTCCCGCGTCCCGCGCCGGTGATGAGGAATACTTTCTCGTTCAGGTCAGGCATCATGGCTCCAGGCAGGTCGGGACTTTATCCCGGTTTTGATTGGCGTTCAAACGCAATCCCAAATAGGGGGAAGGGTCGAGTGTGTTTTCGATTTCCAGTTCGTTCAGGTAGCGGCCAAAGCCATCATCCCTGACCACCGAGAAATGCAGGTGAACCCCCACCGGGCTGCCCGGCGTGCCCGAAAAATTGCCCTGGTAGCCGAGCAGGGTTCCGGCTTCGACGAAAACTTCCCGCGTACCGGGCGGGAAATCGGCGGCGATGGTCGGGTTGCCGCTGGAGTCAGCCATGTGGGTGTAATACGTCCAGATTTGCTGGCCGGGGTTGAGCGGGTCGCTGGGAATGCGAATGATGACCGATGACTTCCAGTCGGCCAGGCGGGTCAGGTAGCCGGGGTAGGCTGCGTAAACCGGGGTGACGCCCACTTTTGTCCCGGCGAAGATGTCAATGCCCGCGTGGCGGTGGCCGGGGCGGAATGAATCGTCCCAGATAAAGCCGACCAGGCCGTCGGTCGGGAAGGTGAAGGGCGCGTCGTTGCAGCGCACCCCGGCTTTCATCATCAGGCTGGTCTGCGAAGCCGGGTTGGTCAGGAACGCCCAAACGGCCTGGTTGCGTTCACCGCCGGAGCGCAGGCTGCGGTAAAGGTAAAATCCGCTGCCTGCCAGCGCGCCGACAATGAGGACAATAATAAGTTTTCGTATTTGCATGGGGCCGATTATACCTGCCGGGCGGGGATGTGATTTCCCGGCAGGGGGCGCTAATCCTAACTGCCGAGTGGCAGGCGGATGAAGAAGGTGCTGCCGGGGCAGGTGCTTTCGTCGTAGCCGGGGCTTTCGACCCAGATGCGCCCGTTGTGGGCTTTGATGATGCCCGCCGCGATTGCCAGCCCGAGGCCTGGCCCGCCGCCTTTGAAGGATGTGCGGCCCGAGGAATGCAGTTCCACCTTGCCCAACTGGTACAGCTTCTCGAAGACGATTTTGTGGTTGGCCGGGTCGATTCCGATGCCGGTATCCTGCACGCTGATTTCGGCGCACTCGCCCAGACGCTCGTCGGCAATTTGCCGGGCACTGACGGTTATCGCGCCGCCGTCGGGAGTGAACTTGATGGCGTTGACAATTACATTGTCCAGCGCTTTTTGAAGCAGTTGTGAATCGGCCATCAGGTAGGGGATGGAATGCAGGCTTTCTTCAAGCGTGAGGGTGATGTTGCGGGTTTGCAGGTCGGCGGTGTAATCGTTCTGGATTTGGGTCAGGATTGGGTTGACCGAGATTTTTTCGAAATGCGGCTGGAGGGTTTGCGAGTCGAGTTTGACCACGTCCAACATGCTGTTGACGATTTGATGCAGGCGGTCTGTGCCTTTGATGACCCCGTCCACCGCCTGGACGAGCATTTCCTGTTCCTGAATGGCCGGCACGCCGCGCAGCATGGTCAGGTAGCCTTTCATGACGGTCAGCGGGGTACGCAACTCATGCGCCGCAACCTGGATGAAGGAGGTTTTGTTCTTGTCCAGTTTTTCCAACTGGCTGTAGGCAATGTTAAGTTCCTCGACACGCTGCGAAACCATGCGTTCCATCAACTCGTTGAACTTGTTGAGTTCGTCGTACAGGCGCGCATTTTCGAGCGCGATGGCGGCCTGCATACCGAAGGTGGTTGCCAGCAGCAAATCATCCTGGCTGAACGCGCCGATTTCCTCGCGGGTCAGCGATAACATGCCAATCACTTTGTTCTTTGAAAACAGCGGCACGCCCATCCAGGAGTGGTGCAGGGGCAGCCATGCCACCTGCTGCCAGCCCGGCTCCTGGCTGACGTCTTCAATCAGCAGGGCTTCGCCGGTTTCGGCTATTTTCTCGTAAACGCCGCCTTTGTTGATTTCGATTTGCAGGCTGTCCACTTCGGGGATGTCGGGGAAACCATAGTGGGCCATAAAGTGTGTGACGCCGCCGGGTTGTTCGAGCAACAGGGCGCCGCGTCCATAGGGCAGGATGTGGGTCAGTTGTTCGAGCACCTGCTGGGGGACTTCCTCGACCTTGAGCAGGGTCGAAAGCATACGGGATGATTTCGCCAGGGCCTCGGCCTGCTGTCGGCGGGTCTGTTCCGTGCCGTACAGGCGCGCCAGTTCGTTGGCGGTTTGTTCGGCGACATCTTTGGCAATCGCCAGTTCACCGGCGCGCTGTTTCGACTCTTCGAGCAGGCGCTCGACTTCCTTTTGGGCCTGTTCGCGTTGTTCGCCGAGCATGGTGCGCAGCAGCGCGCTCGAAATCAGGTTGCGCACACGGGCATAAACTTCCCAGTCTGAGGGGCCCATTTCCATCCAGACGAACCCGAAGCGGTTCTTTGCCAGTGAAAGGGGCATGACCACCGCTGTATAACGGCGGTCTTTGGGCGTCAATTCGGTGATGAGTTTGCCGGTTGGCAGGGATTCCTGCTTTTGCGGCATTGTCAGACCGGCCTCGTCGTATTTCATCAGCAGGTTGTAACTCTTCGAGGGCGGCAGGGCAACCGGTTCAGGCCGGGCCGAATCGTGATACAGCAGCATGTAAAAGTGGTCAATGCCCATGCGCGGGAAATTTTCCTGCACGGCATTGCCAATCTGACCCATGCTCATGGCAGGAGCCATCGAAAAACTGAAGCCTTGCAGGACTTCTTCCTGTTGCTCGAGTTGCAGTCGGTGGAATGCCTGGGCGCGCTGCGAAAGTTCGCCGACCAACATGCGCGCCTGCTGGAAAAGGTTTTCGGCCAGCAGCATGGCTTTCTTGTCATTAATACCGGCCAGGATGTGGCGGCGCAGCACCGAGATGACGTTGTGCCAGGAGGTGGCTTCCTCGTCTGCTTCTTGCAGGATTTGAACCAGCGATTGGATGGTGCGGAGGAAGGATTCGCCGCTGCCGTCTTCTTCGCGCAGGGAGGCCAGGAGCGCGTCCCAGGCCTGGCCGCAGAGTTGCTTGTATTGCCTGGCGATGGGCGCATTTTCGGCAATTCGCCCGGCTGTCATCAGGGCGCGGGTGGCTGCGTCGCGCTTGTCTTCGAGGTGGCCGGTCTGGGCGACTTCCTGCTGGCTGACTGCGGCCTGAACCACGCTTTCGGGCAGGCATCCGCAAGACCAGCGCACGACCAGTTCCGTCGGGATGCTGACCTGCTCCGGCGGCGAATCGCCTTGCATTAACGCGACCAGCGTCTCGACTGCCTTTGTGCCCATGTCGAAAAACGATTGGTGAACGGTTGTCAGCGGAACGCCCAGCGACTGGGCCTCGCGCACATCGTCGAAACCGGTCACGGCTATATCGGCGGGAACCCGGATTCCGCGCTGCTGCAAGGCTTCCATGGCGCCAAAGGCCATGCGGTCGTTGGCGGCGACTATCGCGTCGGGCTTAAGTTTGCGCTCGTCGAGCAGGACGCGCACGGCATTGCGCCCGGCCTGCACCGAGAAGTCACCGTCTACACTGAGTTTGGGGTCAACCTTAATATTGTGGGCTTTGAGTTCTTCGCTGTAAGCGTGAAAACGCTGGTCTGAATCGACCTGGTCTTTGATGCCGCGAATGAAGGCCAGCTTTTTACAGCCGTGTGTTTCAACCAGGTGGCGCACCAGGGCGCGCATCCCGCCGATGTTGTCGGCCAGCAGGTTGGTGGCGTTTTCGATTTCGATGGCGTTAACGACGACCGGCAGGCTGGCGTAGTGTTCGTAAAAGGCTTTCAAGTCTTTGGCTTTAACACCATGCGCAATGTCGGCGGCCATAATCAGGCCGTCGATACGGCCCGGTTTTGCCAGGTCGTACAGGCCATAGGAGGCTGTAAATTCCCCCGGGGTAATCAGCGCGGAGGGCTGCCCGCCGACAAAAATGACCAGATTCAGGTCATGCGCCTGGGCGGCCTGCGAGATGCCATTCATAAAATCCTGGCCCCATACCCGGCCTACATGGGCGGTGAAAACCCCGATTGTTTTGCGAGCGCTTGCCTTGCCTGTTTTCTTCATGCGGCCCTTTGCTCCATTGCGATGACCTGATTATATACCACCTTGCCCGGCAAGGAATAGAAATATCATTGAAATTATCGCATTAGCGGCGTTTTTTCTTGTCGAGTTTGAAGCCGAAGCGGCGCAGGTATTCTTCGTTGTTGCGCCAGTCTTTGAGCACTTTGACACGCAACTCGGTGTGGACCTTGCGCCCGCTCATGGCTTCGATTTCCTTGCGGGCATGGATGCCGATTTTTTTGAGCATTTGTCCGCCTTCGCCGATGACGATACCTTTTTGCGAATCGCGCTCGACGAACAGGGTGGCGGCGATGTAAGCCCCGGCATCGCCGCGCTCGGTGAACTCGTCGATGCGGACGTGGACGCCGTGCGGAATTTCCTCGCGCAGGTGGGCCAGGCAGGCCTCGCGGATGAGTTCGGCGGCGATGTCGCGCTCGTAGTAGTCGGTGACCTGGTCGGGATCGTAGTCGGGATCGCGTTCGGGAAGGTGGGCGGTCAGGGCCTCGAGCAGCGAATCCAGCCCCAGGGCTTGGAGCGCGGAAACGGGGTGGACGGAGGCGTCAGGAACGAGGTCGGCATACGGGGCGGTTTTGGCGGATAACGCTTCGGGTTGCACCAGGTCGAGTTTGTTGGCGGCCAGGACGAGGGGAGCGCGCCGCTTGAGTTGCGCCAGGTAGGCGGCGATGCGCCTGTCGTCCTCGGTCGGCGCTTCGGAGACATCCACCATCCATAAAATCGCATCGACATGTTCGAGGGCGCTTTCGGCCTGCTGGTTGAGAATTTCGCCCAGTTTGTGGCGCGGCTGGTGAATGCCGGGGGTGTCGATGAAGGCAATCTGGATTTCGCCGCGGGTGAGGATGCCGAGCTGCTGGCGGCGTGTGGTCTGGGCTTTGGGTGAGACGGCGGCCACTTTTTGGCCGAGCAGGGCGTTGACGAGGGTCGATTTGCCGACGTTGGGGCGGCCAATGACCGCAATATAACCGGATTTCATTTGCATCTCCTAGAATTCGAGGGCCAGGAGCGGAATTTCCATCTCCTGGGGGGTCAGGCCGCCGTGGTGGCCGCGATATTTCTGTTCGTATTTGCCTTTTTCGTACCACCAGACCGATTCGTAGCGGTAGGTGAGAATGACGAGGTTGCCCATGCGTTCGCGCAGGCGCGCGGTGACGTTGGGGCCGAAATAACCGGCTTCGGCCAGGTCGGCGGTGCGGACGACATCGGCCTTGCCCGCCAGGCCTTCGGCCAGCATGGACTGGACTTCTTCGAGGTGTTCTTCCTTAATATAAAGGAACAGGTCGCGGCACGAGCCGCCGGGGACGAGCAATTGTCCGCTGGCGGTGGTTTTGATGAATTTCTCGAAGCCGGGGAAGGCGCGGTTGAGATAGACTGTGGTTTTCGGGTCGACTTCGGCCTGGCCGTGGTCGGCGGTCAGCAGCAACAGGGTTTTGCCTGCCGCTTTGGGCTTTTGGCTGAAGAAGTGGCGCTCGAGGATGGTCAGGAAGGTGTCGATTTCGGCGTCGGCCTGGGGCGAGTCGGGGCCGTACTCGTGGTTGATGGAGTCGATTTTATCGTAGTAGAAGAAAAAGTAGTTTTTGCCTTTGGCTTCGGCCAGCGCCGCGCGCAGGTTGACCAGGATTTCGGGCAGGGTTTTGAATCCCTGGGCGTTTGCCCCTTTGAAGGCAATGTTGGAATATGTTGAAGGCGTATATTCACGATGTTGGAAAACCTGCGACTTGACGCCCAGTCCTTTCAGGCGGGTGTACAGGCTGCGCGGCGGATAGAGGCTCTTCGGGTCGATGCCAGTGGCCTTGAGCTGGTCTCGCTCGGCGGTGCCGGAGAAGGAGAATAAGAGCGGGACAATCATGGCGTCGAGCAGCGGTTCGTAGTAGTTCCACTCGTGCAGGCCGCTTTCGCCCATCGGCTGTCCGCTGTGGATGAAGGGGACGTGGGCCGAGGTGGTGGAGGGGAAGAGCGAGGTCAGTTTGGCGGTTCGGCCTTCATCCTGGAAGCGGCGCAGGGCGGGCATTTCGGCAAACCGCTCGAAAAAACGCCAGCCGAAGCCGTCGATGAAGAAGAGCAGGACGTTGTCGTAGGTGTCGTCCAGCCCCTTGAAGGGGCGCGCGGCCCCGGGGCCGCCCAGCAGGCTGGTGACCAGGGCAGGCAGGTTGGCAAATCCGTGCGCGTCGAAGCGCGGTTTGATAAAGTCGGGGTTCATGGTTTGTTCTGCCAGTTGACCAAAACCAGCCCGACGATGCACAGCAGGATACCGAGCAGGTTGAGCGGGGTCAGTTTTTCACGAAAGAGAATTAGTCCGATGGGCAGGAGCAGCAGGGCGGCGGCGATGTGGACGACGACCCCCAGCAGGCTGATTTGCCAGCCGAAACGATACGCCAGCAGGATTCCCAATTCCAGCCCGACGATGCTTAACCCCAGGGCATAACTGGCCCAGTTCAGTTTGGCGAAATCGGCAGCCAGGTTTTGGGGCGGGTAGAAAATGAAAAGCCCCAGGGTGGCGATGGCTGCTGTGCCATAAGTCACCAGCAGGCTGAGGGCCGGGTTGACCTCGGCAGGGGTGCTTTTCTGGAAGACGTGGTAAAGCGTCGATGAGAGTATCGCCAGTCCGGCGGTCAGGATGAGTATCATGGCTGTCTTTTTCATGGGTTATTGATAAAGATGGGCATCGAATTGCTCGAATTTCGCGAATTTTTTCGGGGCATTTTTCGCGCATCTGGGGCAAGGAATAACCGGGTGTTTGTTTGTAGCAAAACCGGGCAGACCTTGCGTTTCTGTAATCGGTTTGTCGGACAAGCGTAGGGTAAGCGTAGGTTAAGCGTCAAGTACATTTGGTCGTCTAGATGTATATTAGGTGCATAGGTGATTTCTCTTCTCCTCCTTTCAAAGGAGAGCCGGGGTCGGCGTCCCCGGCTCTCTCGATTCTAGCACAAGTACGCGGGGGTTATAATTTGGGCCAGTTATTTTTGCCCGGGAAACCTTTCTGATGCCTTTCTACTGCTATATCCTCGAGTGCGCTGACGGGACTTTTTACACCGGCTGGACAACCGACCCGCCCCGGCGCGAGAAACAGCATAACGCCGGTCGCGGCGCGCGCTACACCAGCACTCGCCGCCCGGTGAAGTTGGTTTACACCGAGGAGCAGCCCGACAAATCCAGCGCCCTGCGGCGCGAAAGGGCCATCAAGGCGCTGAAACGGGAACAGAAGAAAAGGTTGATTTTCGGGGGAAATTAAAAGGGGAGCGCCCCAGGCAGGACGCGTGCTCCGTAGGGGTAGTCGAACCCATAGCATCCCCTAAATGGGGACAACCGCTGATTGTGCAATTAAAAGATGAGCGCCCCAGGCAGGAGTCGAACCCACAACCTACTGATCCGAAGTCAGGCGCTCTGTCCATTGAGCTACTGGGGCGTGCGCGGGATTATACCACCAGCCACCCGCATTTCGCTTGCCCCTCGCCCAATTCTCACGTACAATCAGGGTACCCTCCCATCCCTAAAGGATTTCCCATGACCGACATCAAAGCCTTTGGCGAAAAACTGTTTGCAAACCTCGAAACCGTCATCATTGGCAAGCGCAGCGCCCTCGACCTGATTTCGATTGGCCTGCTTTGCCAGGGACATGTGCTCATAGAGGATGTACCCGGCGTCGGCAAGACAGTGCTGGCGCGCACCCTGGCGAAATCGCTCGGCTGCGCCTTCAACCGCCTGCAATTTACCCCTGACATGCTGCCTTCCGATGTGACCGGCACTTCCATTTTTAATCAGGAAAACCGCAAGTTCGAGTTCCGCCCGGGGCCGCTTTTCGGACAAATTATCCTGGCCGATGAAATCAATCGCGCCACACCCAAAACCCAGGCCGCCTTGCTGGAGGCCATGGAAGAGCGCCAGGTGACGGTGGACGGGCAAACCCACAGCCTGCCGCGTCCGTTCATGGTGCTGGCCACCCAGAATCCCATCGAATACGAAGGCACTTTCCCGCTGCCCGAAGCCCAACTAGACCGCTTCCTGCTGCGTTTGCGGCTGGGCTATCCCGGCCAGGCCGATGAAATTCGCATTCTCGAAAACCAGCAGCTGCGCCATCCCATCGAGAGCGTCGAGGCGGTCATCAGCGCCGAGGAAGTTCTCCAGGCTGCCGAGGCCGTGCGCGAGATTTTCGTCTCTCCGGCGGTCAAACGCTACATTACCGACCTGGTCAGCCGCACCCGCCAGCACGCCGATATTTACCTCGGCGCCAGTCCGCGCGGCTCGCTTTCCCTTTTCCGCGCCTCCCAGGCCCGCGCCGGGTTGCTTGGCCGCGACTACGTCCTGCCCGATGACGTCAAAGCCCTGGCCGGCCCCATCCTGGCCCACCGTATTATCGTCAACCCTGCCGCCCGCTTGCGCGAAGTCACTGCCGAAAAACTGGTGCAGGAAATCCTGCTGGCGGTGGCCGTTCCGGGCGGCACATTCAACGCCTGACATGCGAAACCCGGCGCGCGTCTTCCTGCTGCTGCTCTTTTTGGTTGGGCTGGCCGGAAGCATCATCAACGGCGCGGTTTTATACGTCCGCATGGCCTACCTGGGGGGCTTACTGCTTGGCTCGGCCTGGCTGTGGACATTTCTCTCCCTGCGTAAAATCCGTTTTAGCCGCCAGGCGCGTTCGTTGCGCGCTTCGGTCGGCGATACCTTCGAGGAAACCTTCGAACTGAACAACGAAAGCCGCCTGCCGCGCCTGTGGGTCGAAATCGAAAACCGCTCCGACCTGCCCAATGCGGCTGGTTCGCGGCTGCTTACCAATATCGGGGGGAAACAGGGACGTTCTTACCTGGCCCGCACCTGGCTCACCCAACGAGGCGTGTACCGGCTCGGGCCGACCACGTTCGCCTCGGGCGACCCCTTTGGCCTGTTCACCGTTAAACGGACATTCCCCCACGCTGATTCGCTGCTGGTCCTGCCGCTGATTCTGCCAATTGCCGATTTCCCCTCCCCGGCAGGATACCTGCCCGGCGGCAAGGCCATTCGCCGAAAATCGTTCGAAATCACGCCCCACGCTTCGGGAGTGCGCGAGTATGTTCACGGCGACCCGCTCAAGCGCATACACTGGCCGACCAGCGCCCGCCGAGACCGGCTGATGGTCAAGGAATTCGAGCAAGACCCGCAGGCCGAAATCTGGCTCTTTCTTGATGCCCAGGCTGGTTTGCATCACGCGCTGCCCGCCGAGCCGCTGCCAAAATGGCACGACTGGACCTTGCAGCGCCGCCCGCAGCTCTCCCTGCCGCCCGACAGCCTGGAATATGCCATCACCATCACGGCCTCGCTGGCGCATTATTTTATCAACCAGCGCCGCGCGGTCGGGTTCGTGACCGAAGGCCCGGCTTATACCGTCATTCCGGCTGAACGCAGTGAGCGGCAGGAGGCGAAAATCCTCGAAACCCTGGCTTTTGTGCGCGACCTGGGCCGCCTGCCCCTCGTCAGCCTGGCCGATTCCATCGCGCCGCGCATCCCGTACGGGTCCAGCGCGCTGCTGGTGACTCCCTCCTCGCGGCGCGACATCCTGCTCGCGGCGGATAACCTCGCCCGGCGCGGGCTGAGTCCGGTCGTCATCCTGCTTGACCCCAAAACATTTGGCGGGCATGGCCACAACGACGAACTGGCCCAAAACCTGGTCCGGCGCGGCACGCCGGTTTGCCAGGTGCGCCGGGACGATAACCTGACCGAAGTGCTTTCGGCCTTTGCCGCCCAAAACCGAACTCCGGAGCAAAATTTATGGCGAAAACAACTGTCCAGCTTATCGATTTAGATTTCCAGGGACATGCGACGGCAATGGCAGTGTATGCCGTCCCGCATGCCGACGGGGTTGCGCTGGTCGAATCTGGCCCCGGCTCGACTATCCCCGCCCTCGAGCGCGGGTTGGCGGCCCTGGGCTATGGCCTGAAAGATGTCAGCCATGTGCTGCTGACCCACATCCACCTCGACCACGGCGGGGCGGCGGGGTTTTTGGCTTCGCAGGGGGCGCAGGTGTTTGTGCATCCCAACGGCGCGCCGCACCTGCTCAACCCCGAAAAATTGATTGCTTCGGCCACCCGCATTTACGGCGACAAGATGCACAGCCTGTGGGGCGACTTTTTGCCCGTGCCTCCCGACCGCCTGACGATTTTGCAGGATGGTGACCGGATTGCCTT
Organism: Anaerolineales bacterium; assembly: GCA_020060235.1. Taxonomy (GTDB): domain Bacteria; phylum Chloroflexota; class Anaerolineae; order Anaerolineales; family Villigracilaceae; genus UBA8950. The sequence goes on from JAGVAO010000210.1 coordinate 29,940, forward strand.
GGGCGGCGGGCTGGAAGCGCTGGCGCTCGATACGCCCGGCCATGCCGAGCATCATCTTTCGTATTTTGTGGACGGTTATTGTTTCACGGGGGATGTTGGCGGAATTCGCATTTCGGCCTACCCTTACCTGCGGCTGCCGTTTGTGCCGCCCGAACTGCATCTCGAAAAATGGCATGCTTCGATTAATAAACTGCAAGCCCTGGATGTGCGCCACGTGGCCCCGACTCATTTTGGCATTTTCGACGACCCCGCCTGGCACTTCGAGGCCATTCACCGCGTACTCGACGATGTCGAAGCCTGGCTGGTCGAGGTGATGCCCGCCGACCCGCCGATTGAAGACTTGCGCAGCAAGTTTGTCGATTGGATGGAAGAACAAGGACGCGCGATGGGCCTGCCCGAAGATGTGCGCCAGGCCTACGCGCTGGCAAATCCGCTGGGCATGAGCGCGGACGGGTTGCAGCGCTACTGGCGCAAGTTCAGGAGTTAATCGGCGGCCAGCCTGCCGACCACTTTGACGCATGGACGGCTGAAGACGTCCGTTTTGTGGGGTGCGTCGGCCAGTTCGCCGCTCAGGTCCTGGCCGGGGAAGTGCAGGCGTTCGTGCATGTCCTGCTTCCAGCGTGGACAATCGGTCACGTCATAGACCAGGCCTTCGTGGGCAATCCATTTGCGCGAGCCGCGTTCGCCCGTGTTGCGGCGAAGTTCGGCCAGTGAGACGAGTTTATCGGTCATTGGTTGTTGTCCCCATCGATTTGTAAAATGCATCCACCTGCGCGGAGGTTATCAGGTTGTCGGTGCTGGCCTTTTGGGCGCAGGTATAACGCGCCGTAATTTGCCCGCGCAGGATTGATTCAGCCAGGCCGCGCCCCTCCAGCACATGGCTGGACAGGAAGCCGACCGCCAGTCCGTCGCCCGCGCCGTTGGTGTCGATGACCGGTTCCGGCATGGACACCGGGCCGAAGAATTCGACCCTGCCCGCCACGCCCAGGGCGCAGCCGCGCGCCCCCATGCCGCTGACAAGCACACAGCCGGGATTCATCGTCCAGAACTCGCGGAACAAAGGCGTCGGGTCGGGATGGTTGGCCGCCGAAAAGAAGAGAAAATCGGCAGCCGCGATAAAATCCCGCCGGTAGGGGTCATCCGCCCGGACGACATCCTGCAAGTCACAGGCAATCACCGTCCCGGATTTGCGCGCGATGGGCAGCAAAGTCCGCGCCCAGTTGGCCAGGTTGAAATGCGCCAGCCGCGCTTTCGACAGGACTTCCCGGCAGGCGGCCAGGTCGGGTGTCAGGGTCATGTGGGCCTTGCCGTCGTAAAAGTTTTTGCGCCGCCCGTCGGGATACATGAAATTGACGCTGCGGGCCGTGCCGGTTGGGTCGCTGAACAGGGCGCTCGTGTCGATGCCGTCGCTGGCAAACACCTCGCGGATGTAGCGCCCCGAAAAATCCTCGCCGACATGCCCGATGAAGGCCGTGCGTTTGCCCTGGCGGTTGTATCCGCGGCTGGCATAGCCGCCCGCCTGGCCGAGATAGTCGATGTTTTCGGTGAAATTGGCCTCGACGGTGAAATCGATTTCGTTGCCGTAGAGATAAATATTGGTGTCGATGCCGACATTGCCGACGACCGCAACGTCAAAAGTTTTTTGCATGTTTGGGTTTCCTGGCTGCTGGTTTCTCGATACTATATCCCAACTGCCCCTTCCCGGCAATGTCCTGGTGATTTTTGGCGCAAAACCGACAAATTCGCCTGCCAGACCTTATAATTGGAGGCGGCAAGTCGATGCGTGATAATTTGATGTTCGATACCGCCTGCCAAACACAGCCCTGAGCGGAGTGATAACGAAGTCGAAGGGCTGGAAACTGAACACTATCTACTGAATACTGAACACTGGAGTCCCCATGACCCAAATTGTCGAATGTATCCCTAACTTTTCCGAAGCCCGCCGCCCCGAAGTGGTGGAGCAGATTTTGGCCGCCATCACTGCCGTGCCTGAAGTCAGCCTGCTCGACCACTCCTCGGATAATGACCATAACCGCACCGTCGTCACCTATGCCGGGCCGCCCGCCGCCGTTGAGGAAGCCGCCTTCCAGGCCATCAAGAAAGCCGCCGAACTCATCGACCTCGACCAGCACAGCGGCGAACATCCGCGCCTGGGGGCGACCGATGTCGTGCCCTTTGTGCCGATTTCCGGCGTCAGCATGGATGAGTGCGTCGCCATGGCCCGTCACCTCGGCCAGCGCGTCGGCGACGAGTTGGGAATTCCGGTCTATCTGTACGAATATGCCGCGCTCAAACCGGAGCGCAGCGGGCTGGAGACCATCCGCAAAGGCCAGTATGAAGCCATCAAGGAAGAAATCGGCATTAAACCCGAGCGCGACCCCGACTACGGCCCGAAGAAACTGCCCAAAGCCGGGGCGGTTGTCATTGGCGCGCGCGACCCGCTGGTGGCCTTCAACGTCTACCTGACCACCGACGATGTTTCCGTCGCCGATAAAATTGCCCGCGCCGTGCGCCACTCCTCCGGCGGATTGCGCTTCGTCAAAGGCATGGGCATCCTGGTTGATGGCCGCGCCCAGGTCTCGATGAACCTGACCAACTTCCGTAAGACGCCCATCGCCCGGGTGGTCGAGTTCGTGCGCCGCGAGGCCGCCCGCTACGGGGCTGACATTCACCACACCGAACTGGTCGGCCTCGTTCCGCAGGAAGCCCTGGTCGATGCCGCCGTCTGGTACACCCAACTGGACCAGTTCGACAAATCCCAAATTCTCGAAAGCCGCCTGGCGGGTGGTGGACGGCAGGTCGAAGACGCCAAAACCGCCTTCCTCGACGATGTCGCCGCTGGAACGCCCGCCCCCGGCGGCGGGTCTGCCGCTGCTTATGCCGGGGCGCTCGGCGCCGCCCTGGCTTCGATGATGGCCCGCCTGACGGTCGGAAAAAAGAAATATGTCGAAATCGAACCCGAAATGATGAAATTGCTCGACGAAGCCGAATCCCTGCGCGCCGACCTGACCAGGGCCATCGACGAAGACGCCGCCGCCTTCGATACCGTCCTGCAAGCCTTCAAACTTCCCAAACTGACCCCCGAAGAAGAACAGGCCCGCGAGGAAGCCATCCAGCAGGCCACCCTGCACGCCAGCGAAGTGCCGCTGCAAGCCGCCCGCAAATGCCTGCGCGTCATGGAAATCTGCACCCGCGCTGCCATGATTGGCAACCTGAACGCCATTTCAGACGCCGCCAGCGGGGCTGTCATGGCCAGGGCCGCCTTTACCGCCGCCGGGTACAACGTGCGCATCAACGTCCACAGCCTGCACACCAAAGACCTCGGTGCGTCCCTGCTCTTCGAACTCGAATCGCTCGAAGCCCGCGCCATCCAAATCGAGAAGGAACTCAAAACCGTCCTCAACGACCGCGGCGGGTTTGGCATTCCTTGATGGAGTCCCTAAAGGCTTCCAAAACCTTTAGGGACTTTATTTAATCGACATGATTGGTAGCGTCTCTCCCCCCAGGCGACTCCTGACTCTCGTCGTTGTCTCCCTGCTCCTGGCCGCCTGCGGCGCGGAACGCGCTCCCCTGCGCCCCGATTCTGCGCCGACCAACCCCGCCGACCCGACGCCGCTTTCCGCCGCCGGGAGCCAG
>JAGVAO010000266.1 GCA_020060235.1 Anaerolineales bacterium
AATGTCCAAAACGTCATCCCGCGCGAGTACACTTACGCCAACATCAAATACGAGCGGCTCGAAGGCTGGGGCAGTGTCATCGGCGTCGGAATCAAAGACCTGGCCGATTTGGGAATGCAGCCCAAACAGGGCGGCACCGAACTGGCCAAAGGCACCATCATTGTTGGGCCTGAAGTCGCCAAGAATTTCTACGACCCGCGCATGCGTCCCGGCCAGGAACCGCCACCCCCGCCCGACCTGTACGACAAAACCCTGCGCTTTGTTTACAGCAAAACGGACCAGGAAGGCAACGAAATCCGCAAGACCGTTTCCTATCGGGTAGTCGGGATACTGAAGGAAAGCCGCGGCGAATCGGACTGGTCGATATACATGAGCCTGGATGATGTGATTGCCGTCAACGAATGGATGATGGGCAGGCGCATCAACTACAACCAGACCGGCTACAGTCAGGTTGTCGTCAAGGTCGACGACGTCAAAAACGTGCTTTCGGTCAATGAGCAAATTGTGGCGATGGGATTCCAGGCCTTTACACCGCAGTCCTTCGTGCAGGGCATCAACAATTTCTACCTGGTTTTGCAGGTCATTTTCGGCGGGGTCGGGGCCATTGCCCTGCTGGTGGCCGCCATCGGGATTGCAAACACCATGGCAATGGCCATCCTCGAGCGCACCCGTGAAATCGGCCTGATGAAAGCCGTCGGCGCAACCAACCGCGACGTGCTGGGAATATTCCTGGGCGAAGCCGCCGGAATTGGTTTTATCGGCGGCCTGGGCGGCGTGCTGATTGGCTGGCTGGCCGGGCAGGGTCTCAATGTGATTGCTATTGTTTACCTGGCCGGGCAAACCGCCCAGCAGGGCGGCCCGCCGCCGAGCATCGCCGTCTATACCCCGCTCTGGCTGCCCATTTTTGCGCTGGTTTTCTCGACCGTTATCGGGCTGCTCTCAGGCCTTTACCCGGCCCTGCGGGCTGCAACCATGATTCCCGTGCTGGCGTTGAAGTACGAATAAAAAACGAGTCTAAATCTCCCGATTTTTTGCGCAAAAAATCGGGAGATTTTTGACTCTATTACAGGCTGTGATAGAATGCAGGCAAATCACGACACGGAGACAACATGGGAGACATCCCCGATTCAATCAAATTCCTGCACGAAACCGAACTTGGCCTGGGCGCATGGGCCTGGGGCGACCGGATTGTATGGAACTATGGCAAAGGCTATTCAGACGCGGATATCGAAGAAGGATTCCGCGTTTCGCTTGAAAACGGGGTCACCCTGGTCGATACGGCCGAGGTGTACGGAAACGGGCGCTCGGAACGCCTGCTTGGGGAACTCCTGCAAAACACCGAAACACCCGTCCTTGTGGCGACCAAATTCTTCCCGATGCCCTGGCGCTGGACGAAAAATAGCAGCATCAACGCACTCAAGGGCAGTCTGGAGCGCCTCGAACGCGAACAGGTGGACCTGTACCAGAATCACTGGCCCAGCCCCATCGTCCCGATAGAGACTCACGCCGAAGGGCTGGCTGAAGTCCATAAAGCCGGGTTGGCGCGGGCGGTCGGCGTCTCGAATTATGACAAGAATCAGATGCAGCGCGCCATTACCGTGCTGTCCAAATACGACATCCCGTTGGCGTCGAACCAGGTCGAATACCACCTGCTCAACCGCAAGGTCGAGAGAAACGGCCTGCTGGCCCGCTGCCAGGAATTGGGCGTGCGCCTGATTGCCTATTCGCCGCTGGGAATGGGGTTGCTGACCGGGAAATACACCCCCGAAAACCCGCCGCCCGGCGTGCGCGGCAGGCGCTACATTAAGCGGCTGCATGAAATCCAGCCGCTCATCAAATTGATGACCGAAATCGGGCAAGACCTGGGGGGTAAAAGTCCGGCCCAAATTGCGCTCAACTGGCTGATATGCAAAGGGACTTTGCCCATCCCCGGCGCAAAAAACGCCAGCCAGGCCGAGATGAATGCCGGGGCCATTGGCTGGCGCTTGAGCGCGGAACAGGTTGCGGCGCTGGACGAGGCCAGCGAGGGGCTTTAGTTGCCTTCGACCTGGTAGCCTTTTTTCTCTATCGCTGCCAAAACCTGGGCTTCGGAAACCCTGCTCTCGTCAAAATCCACCGTCAATTGGGATTTATGATAACTGGCGCTGATTTCGCGGATGCCCGCCAAATCGTCCTCGATGGATTCGAGAATCATGGCGCAATTCGGGCATTCCATGTTGGCAATCGCGTAAGTCTTTTTCATACTATTCAAAAGTAATCTGGCCGGTGAACATGCCCATTGAGCAGGTGAAGCGCATGACCGTGCCGGGTTTCTGGGGCGGGATTTCGACCGGCACAACGCCTGTCGTCGGCAGGAGCGTATAAAACTTGATGGCAGGGATGACAAAGTCGCGCGCGCATGAATAGGTCTCTTCAGTGACGACGTTCAGGGTAATGGGGACATTCGAGGGCGCAGAGAGACTGGCTGGCTTGTAGCCGTAATCTTCGGCGCGGAGGGTCAGTTCGGCGGAGCCATCGGCGCTGACCTGCGGGGCAGGCTGGGCCGCAGGTTCAGGAAACAGGCTGCGGGTAAGATTGGCAACCGAAAGCGGGGAACCTATCAGGTTAAGTCCACTGTCGATGGTCACAAATCCCAGGGCCAGCACCACAATCGCCACGAAGCGCATGAACAGGCCTTCGAGCCGCTTGCCAAGGCTGAAAGTGAAATAAGCGACTGCAAAAAAGACCGGGCTTGCGCCAAGCGTAAAGGCGAACATCAGCCCGGCGGCGGCGAGGGGGCTGCCCGTCGCCAGGGCTGCGGCCATCATGGCCTGGGTAACGCCGCAGGGGATGAAAACCGTCAACGCGCCGAGGAAAAGCGGGGTGGCCGTGTCGGTGCCCTTGGCGGTGCGGCGGATGGCGCGGGTGATGAACTTTGGCGGCTCGATGGCGAAATAGCGGAAAATGGGGTGGACGTTTAAAATCCGCAGGCCGTTGCCAAGCATGAAAATGCCTATCAGGAAAAGCAAGGCCGCGCGGGTAACCGGGTCGAAGGTCAGGAAGGAACCTGCCCAGCCCAGGAGGAAACCGAGCAAGGTATAAGCAAGAAGTTTGGCCGCCAGGAAGAGAACAATCGGCAGGGCGGCCCCGCTTGGGCGCGGACGGGCTGCGGCTTTGCCCTTTTTGGCAGGCTGCGAGGCCGTCGCGGCAAAGTCCCGCTCGACCTGGCTCGCCAGGGACGAGGCCAGCAAGCCGCCTTGAACCGCCAGGCAGGACAAGCCCCCGGTGGTCAGGCCGGTAATGAAGGCAATCATAAACTCGTTCATTTAGCGCTTGCCTCCGTTCCAGACCACAAAGGGCATATTAATGACCACCCCGGGCCGGGCAATCGTAATTTCGCCAGCAGATTCGGCAGATTGAATGTCCGCCAACGATTTAAGCAGGCGGGCCTTGGCGGGGTCGACCCAGGTAACAACGTTCAGGCGGCGTAAAGGGCTGTAGTTTTCAGTTCCGGGTGGGTTATCGAACACATCGGCCTGGAAGCCAAGCGGCCCCATCCCTTCGAGGCCGTTGTCAAAAACATAGACATCTGCCAGGGCATCTTCGGGGGTCTGCGCAAGGGCTGGGACATAGAGAACCGGCGAGGACATCATATCGGTCAACAGGCTGGCAACCTCAGGGTCGGAGGCTTCGGTATGGATAAAGTAAATTTCCGCGCCTTCGGCATAGGCCATCCCTGCCGGCAACAAGGCGGTGGGCATTTCTTCTGCGGAGGGGGCACAAGCGGTCAGAACGATTAGCAACAAAGCGGTCGTCATAAAAAGGCGATGCAGTTTCATGGTTTATTCTCCAGGCATATTGAAGGGGGTTGTTATTTGATTTTTATCCCGCGCAGCCGCAGGCTGTTGCTGACCACGAAGACGCTGCTAAAAGCCATCGCCCCGGCGGCGAGCATCGGGTCGAGCCAACCCATCACCGCGGCAGGTATAAGCAGGACATTGTAGAAGAACGCCCAAAACAGGTTTTGCTTGATGGTTCCAAGCGTCTTGCGCGAAAGTGAAACGGTTCGCGCCACGCCGCGCAGGTCGCCGCTCATCAGGGTCACGGGAGCGGCAGCCATGGCAACATCGGTGCCGGTGCCAATCGCCAGGCCGACATCAGCCTGCGCCAGGGCCGGGGCGTCATTGACGCCATCGCCAACCATGGCAACGATACTTGCACTTCGAGAATCACCCTGCAAGCGTTTGATTTCAGCCGATTTGCCTTCCGGCAACACTTCGGCAACAACTTCATCCACGCCAACCTGGCGGGCAATCGCATCGGCGGTCTTGCGGTTGTCGCCAGTCAACATGACGACTTTCAATCCCATGCGGCGCAGTTCGGCAATCGCTTCGGGCGACCCTTCCTTGATGGTATCGGCAACAGCAATGATGCCCGCCACCTGCCCATCGACTGCCACCAGCATGGCTGTTTTGGCTTCGGCTTGCAAGCGTTCCAGTTCGGATTCCAGACCGTTGAGCGGATAGCCGCGCTTTTCCATCATGCGCAGGTTGCCCACAGCCACTTTCCTGGCCTCAACCTCGGCCTCGACGCCATGACCGGCTTCAGCAGCAAACCCGGCCGGTTCAACGAGGGCCAGACCGCGGGTCGTGGCTTCGGCCCAAATCGCCTCGCCGAGCGGGTGTTCTGAACCTTTTTCAACCGAAGCGGCCAGGGTCAGGAGCCAGTTTTCGGTATCCAGTGAGTCAGTAGAAGCCGAAGACTGGTTACTGATTACTATGTCAGTAACCGCAGGCTGGCCTTTGGTAATTGTTCCGGTTTTGTCCAGTACCACGACCGAAATATTTCCGGCGCGCTCAAGGGCTTCGCTGCTGCGAAACAGGATGCCCATTTCGGCGCCCTTGCCGGTGCCGACCATGATGGCGGTCGGGGTGGCCAAACCTAGGGCGCAGGGACAGGCTATCACCAACACAGCGACCATGTTAATCATCGCGCGAGTGAAGGAATCAACATCAGCATTAACCGGCGCCGGCGGACCAAAGAAATACCAGCCCGCAAAGGTCAGCGCGGCGATAAGAATGACAATCGGGACAAAGACCCCCGAAACCTGGTCGGCCAGTTTTTGGATGGGCGCTTTGCTGCCCTGGGCCTCCTCCACCAGGCGCACAATCTGCGCCAGGGCGGTTTCCCGTCCGACCCGGGTGGCCTCGAACTTGAGCATTCCCTGCTTGTTGAGCGTTGCGCCGATGACAGGGTCGCCGGGCTTCTTCTCGACCGGCAGCGATTCGCCAGTCAGCATGGATTCGTCGACCGTGCTGCGCCC
>JAGVAO010000138.1 GCA_020060235.1 Anaerolineales bacterium
GACCCCGACCCGCAAACCGCGTAAAGCGCCCAGGTAACTCAGGTTGGCGCTGGTATTGGACTTTCCCGTGCCGCCACGGAATGAGTGAACAGAAATGATTTTTGACATGAAGCCTTCCCTCTGGATTGCGGACCTGAATCGTTTTTGGGTTTAAACCTGAATTGATTTTACCATTTTTTACCCAATATCATACAAAATTCGTCCAAATACAGGCGACTTTGATTGGTTTTTTACATCTTAATCACAGAATTGTAATTTCGCCCGGGTTAATTCCCAGTTCCACGCTGTCATCATATTGGATGCCGGGAATTGGCTGTGTAATCACTTCCAGCAGGGACGGGTTTTGGAAGTGACGCTCTTTCGTTTCGGAGTGTGGGTAATAGACCCAGCCGTCATAAACCAGCCCCTGGTAGCCAACCTGGCAGCGGGAAAAAGAAAAGGTCTCAGGCGGGTGAAGGTTTGTCCAGGCGACGCGCTCGAAGGTGTATTGCGGCCTGAGCATCCTGAACGCCAGCGGGTGGATGTCGACATTGAGCGTTCCGTTGAAGCAGGCGTGCAAATCGAGGCCAAGGGATTTGAAGATGGGGCGCTGGCGTTCCAGCGTCCCGTAGGGGTAGTCCCGCGAAGGGGCCGATGCCACCCGGTAGCCGCGGGCGACCTTTCCGGGTATCCAGACCCATCCTGCATCCATGCGGGGATTCTACCTCCAAATGCGGCGAATCAAACAGGGCTGGTCCTGTTAATGGGCCAGCCCCGTGGCTTGTCTTATCCTTCAGCCGCTGCTATTGTTATGGCGATTGGTTCTTCAGTCTCCGGTGCTTTGGGCAGTCGGAATTTGAACCAGATAATTGGCAGCATGAGCATCATGGCGGTCAGCGGGATGTAGAAGGGCACTTTCGGGCCGAAGTTTTCCCAGAGCAGGACGCCGATGTAGGGCGCGGGCAGAGAGATAATGCCCAGGCTGGTTGAGAACAACCCGAACGCGGTGCCGCGCAGTTTGGTGGGTACCGCTTTCGAGATGAGCGAACTGTAAGCGGGGCCGGTCAACGCCTGGCCGATTCCGAGCAAAACCCAGGCGACGATGAACAGGACGAAGGTTTGCACGTTGAGCATAATCAGCAGCGCGCTGCCAACCAGCAGGTTGCCTGTCACGATACCGACTCGCTCACCAAATTTGTCGGAGAGTGCGCCGCCAGCCACCATGAAGACCATCGATGCGACCGAAGCGATTGCGCCTAAAATCCCTAGTTCGGTCATGCTGATTCCGGCGATGTTGTTCAGGTAAACCGGGAACAGGTTGCCGACCATGCTAAAGGTCACATCCCCGACGCCGTCTGAGATGAAAATCCAGGTGACGATGCCGCCTGCGGTTAACATCCCGAAAATGGAGACCATGCTGGTTTTTAGTTTGGCAAAGGTCGGCTTTTCGGGTGGCTCGGTTTGCGCCAGGCGGATTTTGCGGGCCATGAAGATGCGGATGAAGGTGGCAATTCCGTAGAGCACAGCCGCAACCCCGAACATCAGGCGGAAGCCAAAGTTGTCTGCCAGGTAGCCGCCGAGCGGCGCGCCGACCACGCCGGTGATAAGGAAAAGCCCCTGCACGATTCCGAAGACTTTGCCGCGCGACTCTTCGGCTGATTCTTCTGCCACAAAAGCCTGGAAGCTCGGCCCAACGAAGGAGGTTGCCACCGACATCCCGACCATTGCCAGCAAAAGAATTTCCCAGGATGGGGCGAAGACGAAGACCAGGTACCCGGCCAGCCCGGCGACGCTGCCGATAGCCATAGCCTGAACGCGGCCAATCGAATCGGATATCCAGCCACCCAGGATTTGGAAGAGCAGCGGCGCAATCATTGCCAGGGTAAAGAACACGCCTATCTGGGTGATGTCTGCGCCGAGTTCCTGCACATACAGCGGCAGCAGCGGGCCATACATCTGCGTGCCAATGTTGGCGACAATCATGCTGAAGAGCAGGGTGATGAGCGTGGCGGTAAGGAGAGGGGCTTTTTTATCGGTCACTTCAAATCCTTTTAACTATAATTTACTTCCTTTGTCAAATTTTTAACTAATTATAATAAATATTTTTATAATGTCAATATTTACTTTTATTTTTCTTATCGAGGCGTGATTTTTTATGAAGATGTTGAAATATTTTTAAAAATCTCCTGGCAACAAAAAAGGGACGGCCCCTATCAAGCGGCTGTCCCTTTCAACCTAAAACATTCAACTTACTTCAGCATCGGCATCTTAATCCCGTGCCGCTTGGCGGCTTCGATGGCAATCTCGTAGCCCGCATCGGCATGTCGGACAACGCCCATGCCGGGGTCGCTGGTCAGGACGCGCTCGAGGCGCGCGGCAGCTTCGGGCGTGCCATCCGCCACGATGACTTGGCCGGCGTGCTGGCTGTAGCCCATGCCGACACCGCCGCCGTGGTGGAAGGAAACCCAGGTCGCGCCGCCGACGGCGTTAATCAGCGCGTTGAGAATCGCCCAGTCGCTAATCGCGTCCGAACCGTCTTTCATTGCTTCGGTTTCGCGGTTGGGAGATGCCACTGAGCCGCTGTCAAGATGGTCGCGGCCAATCACAATCGGGGCTTTGACCTTGCCGCTGGCGACCAGTTCGTTAAACAACAGTCCGGCTTTCGCACGTTCGCCGTAACCCAGCCAGCAGATGCGCGAAGGCAGGCCCTGGAAGGGCACTTTTTCACGCGCCATTTTCAGCCAGCGGTGCAGGTGTTCGTCTTCAGGGAAGAGTTCGGCAATCGCCGTGTCGGTGGTGTAGATGTCCTCCGGGTCGCCGGAAAGCGCCACCCAGCGGAAGGGGCCTTTGCCCTCGCAGAACAACGGGCGGATGTAAGCCGGGACAAAGCCTGGGAACTCGAAGGCATCTGTCACGCCGTAGTTGTAAGCCTGCTGGCGCAGGTTGTTGCCGTAGTCAAACACTTCCGCGCCCGCTCGTTGGAAATCGAGCATGGCTTGCACGTGCTTCGCCATCGAGACCATCGCCATCTTTTTGTACTGCTCGGGGTCAGAAACGCGCAATTGGTCGGCGGCGGCGACGGTGAGTCCGCTGGGGACGTAGTAAAGCGCCTCGTGGGCCGAGGTCTGGTCGGTGACCACGTCCGGGATGACGCCGCGCGTCACCAGTTCGGGGTAAATATCCGCCGCGTTGCCAACCAGCCCGACCGAGAGCGGCTTTTGCTGGCGGACGGCCTCCTCGACCAGGGTCATGGCTTCTTCGAGCGTATCTACCACCGTATCGACATAGCCGATGGCGCGGCGGCGCTCGGCGCGTTCTTTATCCACTTCGACGATTAATCCCACGCCCTCGTTCATGGTGATGGAAAGCGGCTGCGCGCCGCCCATGCCGCCCAGCCCGGCGGTTAGCACGAACTTGCCCTTGAGCGAGCCCCAGCCCCTGAGTTTGGCCAGCGCGCCGAAGGTCTCGTATGTCCCTTGCAGGATGCCCTGCGTGCCGATGTAAATCCACGAACCGGCGGTCATCTGGCCGTACATAATCAGGCCCTTTTTGGCAAGTTCGTCGAAATGCTCCCAGGTGGCCCAGTGCGGGACGAGGTTCGAGTTGGCAATCAGCACCTTTGGCGCGTCTCTGTGGCTTTTGAAAACGACTACTGGCTTGCCCGATTGCACCAGCAGGGTTTCGTCTTCTTCGAGATTTTTCAGGCTGTCGAGAATCGCATCGAAGGCCTCCCAACTGCGGGCGGCCTTGCCCCGTCCGCCGTAAACGACCAAGTCTTCGGGCTTTTCGGCCACTTCGGGGTCGAGATTGTTCTGAATCATGCGGTAGGCGGCTTCGCTCAGCCAGTTCTTGCAGGTCAGTTCAGTTCCGCGCGGGGCGCGGACGACGCGGGGGGTGGGCATGGATTCTCCTTTTGAGTGTATAAAGGTATTGTCATCATAATTATACGCCGTAGGCGAAAACGAACTACATGACTTTTGCCACTGCCGGGCTGGTCGCAATTCATAAGGGGAAGTGATAATTTGGGTGACATTTAGACTATATTGATAATGACACGTAGCACTTGCCATTAATGATATTCTTATATTACCCTCTATAGTGTTTGGAAACCCGTTGGCTTGCCCAACATGATTGACTTCTAACCCGCAAAATCAAAATATCTGGAGAATGCGCTATGACAAAATCAACTCATTATTGGGAAAAAGTGCTGGTCGTTGGAATTGTGCTTTTGGCCTTGCTTGGCTTGAGCTTCCTGGTGGCGGCCCCCACCGGACAGGTTCAGGCTGCCGAGGCGGGACAGGGCAGTCCGGCGGATGCCTGCCAGGGTTGTCACGAATCTGTTTATAAGCCCTGGCTGGCGAGTAAGCACGGCGCGGAAGCGACCAACTGTTTTGCCTGCCATAAACTGGGGGAGGGAGAAGGCGCACATCCGCAACGGTCTTACCTGAACCTGCCGGAAAGCGAAACCTGCGATGTCTGCCATGTGGACATCACGAATGAGTGGATGTCCAGCCGTCATGGCGAGCGCGGTATGGGTTGTATTACCTGCCACGAGCCGCACTCGCAGGAGCAAAAAATCCTTGAGGGCAACCAGAGCACTTGTGAAAATTGCCACCGTTCTCTGCTGGAAGCCACCCACGATTCGACCCATGGCGCGGCTGGCCTGACTTGCGCCAGTTGCCACCTCGGCCCCAAGATTGGGCACACTTTCATTGCTGAAATTTCGACCTGCCAGGCTTGCCATTCCGATATTCACGAAGCCAACAGCCTGATTAGCGGGGTTTCGATTACGCCTGTCCCGTCTGACATCAAACCACGCGTCGTCGATGCTTCCGCGCAACCTGAACGCGGCGGGATTAATCTGCCCACCTGGTTGTTCTTCATTATCGGTCTGGCTATGGGCGGCGGCGCTGTCTGGGTCCTGATTGAGCGCGAACTGGATGTGGACGCGACCAACGGCAAAGATAAGAAGGGCGAAGAAGCCGGTGAGGGCGAATCAGAAGATGAGAAAGACGAATAGGAAAACCCGGCCCGGTTTTACCCGGAGGTAAAAATGCAAAAATCAGAGAATGAAAATATCCGTAATGCCGAACAAGGCTCGGTTTCCAGGCGCGATTTCTTGAAGATAGCTGGTGGCCTGGCGGTGACGGCGGGAGTGACCCAGTTTATCAGTATCAACTCGCTTGCCGCCGTAGAATCCGCCAGCGTTGACCCCGGCGGCGTCAAATGGGGCATGTTGATTGACATCAACAAGTGCATTGGATGTAATTATTGCACCTATGCCTGCCAGGCAGTTAACAACCTGTCTGATGACATGCTTTACAACGTTGTGACGACCGAAACGACCCAGAACGGGACAGAGTTCTTTCTCTCGCGCCCCTGTATGCAATGCGCCGAGGCGCCTTGCGTGCATGTCTGCCCGGTAAAGGCCACATATTATCGTGAAGACGGCATTGTGGCCATGGACTATGACCGCTGTATCGGCTGCCGGTACTGCCAGGTTGCCTGCCCTTACGATGCGCGTGTTTTCAACTGGCACGAACCGATTGAAAAGTCCGAAATGAATCCGACTTTTGGCGTGCAGGAAGTTCCCAATCGTGGGCGCGGCGTGGTTGAAAAATGCCATTTCTGCTCCCACCGCATCGATGATGGCCTGGCGCGTAACCTGACCCCCGGAGTGGATGCGCAAGCCACCCCGGCCTGTGTCGTGGCCTGCCCGACCGGCGCGCGCGTTTTCGGCGACCTGAACAGCCCCGAAAGCCCCATTTCCAAAGCCCGCGAAGAAGCCCGCGTCACCCTGCGCCTGCGCGAAGACCTGAGCACCGAACCGCGCGTCTACTACATTCCGCCCGATTCGGCCTACAAGCCGCCATTCCAGCGAGGAGAATAGGCCATGCAACATTCCATCGTCCATTACCCCAAAATTCGCATCGGGAGCCGTTCGGTTGACATTTTCCCGTATTGGATTGGCCTGTTGGTGGCCGGGCTTATTTTTGGCCTGGTCGGCGCGGTCATTGTCCTGACCCAGGGTTTGCATGTCACCGGCCTTTCCAACCAGGTTCCCTGGGCCTTGTGGATTACGATTGACCTTTCCTCCATTGCCCTGGGCGGCAGCGCGTTTGTCTTCGGGGTGCTGGTGCACCTGCTCAAGATAAAGCGCTTCGAGACGGTCGGCAAACTCGCTATCCTGTTGGGTTTCCTGGGTTATTCGACCGCCGGTATGGTGCTTTTGTTCGACCTCGGCAAGCCCTTCCGCTTCTGGCACCCGGTTGTATTTTGGCAGCCGCACTCCCTACTCTGGGAAATCACAATGTGCGTGGTGCTTTACCTGACGGTGCTGTCTTCTGAACTGATGCCGATTGTCCTCGAGCACCCGGCTTTCTCGAATCATCCCTGGCTGACCCGCTTCCCAATTTTGGGGAAATTAATGGGCCCCATCCGCAAAATTTCGGACTGGACGCATAAAATCAGCCCCTTCCTGGCTGTGGCAGGCCTGACGCTGTCGCTGCTGCATCAGGCCTCGCTTGGCGCGACCTATTCGGTGCTGGCCGGGCGCGGATTGTGGTTCAACCAGTCGGCCCCGGTTCAGTTCGTTCTCTCGGCCATGGGCGGCGGAACGGCCCTGCTGTTTTTCTTGAGCATTGTCGTTTTCCGCATCATGCGCCCTGGCATGGTCAAGGACGATGTCTTTTACGACCTGGCGCGCATCTCCGGCGCTGTCACCCTGCTGTTGACCTACCTGCGCGTTTGGGACTGGGCTGTCACCAACTACTACAGTTTTGACCGTGAGGTCGCCCTGCAAACCCAGATGCTGGATACCATTGCGCCCTACTCGCTGACCTTCTGGATAGGCCAGGCCCTCCTGCCTGCTGTGGCCGGGGCCTTGCTGCTGGCCGCCAAACGGATTCGCAGTTTCCGCATCCTGCTTATCCTGGCGGCAGTCCCCATTTTCAACGCCATCCTGATGCGCTGGAACTACAACTTCTCTGGCCTGATTGCCTCGATTACCTACGACCCGTTCACGCCTACGGTGGTGCTGAATTCTTACACCCCCACCTGGGTCGAGTTTGCCGTCGGCGGCATGGTCATTTGTTATGCCATGTTGATGTTCACCCTGGCGGCGCGTTACCTGCCCTTCCAGTCCAGCAAAGAACACGAGCACTAAAAACCGATTTGCCCGCAACGCTTTCAAGGCATCCCATTCGCGCAACCGATGGGATGCCTTTTGGTTTTATGTATCGGGAGTATTAAGATAAAAATTGCTCAAAATAATGACATTTATCACCCATTACCTGGCCTATCTTTCAGTTTCCCTTAATCTAAATATGTAGAATCTTTATCAGTTGTGATAGTTGGAACTATTTCCCGAGGAGAAGAACCCATGTCCCAAAACCCGCGTATTAAATTCATCCTGGGCGGCGTCATGATGCTGGCCGCTGTCGTCTACCTGATTGTTTCCTCCACCCAGGTCAGCGCGCAATATTTTATGACGGTCAATGAACTGAAAGAGAAACGGTCTGAAGCCCTGGGGCGCGAACTGCGCGTTTCGGGCGCAATTGTCGGCGAGAGCATCCAGTACGACCCGCAAACCCTGACCCTTAAATTCACGGTTGCCCATGTCCCTGGTGATAATGCCCAAATCGAACGCGAAGGTGGACTGGGCGTTGTATTGCACGAGGCCGTTACCGACCCCACTCGCGCACGTATCGACGTGGTCTATGTCGGCGTTCGCCCCGACCTGATGCGCAACGAAGCCCAGGCCATTATGACCGGTAAACTCGGCGAAGACGGAGTCTTCTATGCCGATGAACTCCTGCTCAAGTGTCCGACCAAATACGAAGAAGCCGTTCCCGAACAGGCCGAAGGCTAAAACGAAATACCCCAAACCCGAAAGGCCTTCCTCCTTTCGGGTTGAATATTGTTAAGGAGACCCCATGCTTGCAGATTTTGGTTACGGCATTCTTGTAATTACCTTCCTGGTATCCATCTATGCTATCTTCGCCTCAGTGTTTGGGCAGGTTAAAAAATCCCAAAAATGGATTGAGAGTTCGCGCCTGGCGATGCAGTTGACATTCCCGCTGACCACCCTGGCCTCGCTGGTCATGATATACCTGTTGGTCAGCAACGACTACAACGTCTCGTTCGTTTACCAGGTTTCCAGCCGCGCCATGCCAACCTACCTCAAGGTCACAGCCCTGTGGGGCGGGCAGGCCGGGTCGCTCCTGTTCTGGTCGTGGCTTTTATCGCTCTTCATGACAGCCGTCACCCTGCGCAAATGGGACCGCGACCGCGAGTTCCTGCCCTGGGTTGTGCTGGTTGCCTCGATTACCCTGGCCTTCTTCATCGGACTGAACGTTTTTTACGAAAACCCCTTTACCCGTTTCTGGCAAACCTTCAGCGGCGTCACCCCGGCCACCTTCAGGCCGGCGGGCGCAATCCCCTTCACACCGGCAGATGGCTCCGGCCTTAACCCTCTCCTGCGGCATCCCGGCATGATTATCCACCCGCCCATGCTTTATTTGGGATTTGTCGGATTTGTCATTCCCTACGCCTTTGCGATTGCTGCGCTCGTGACTGGACGCACCGACGACCGCTGGACTCACATCACCCGCCGCTGGACTCTGTGGGCCTGGCTTTTCCTTTCCCTCGGCCTGGTTCTGGGCGGCCGTTGGGCCTACGACGTGCTCGGCTGGGGCGGATACTGGGGCTGGGACCCGGTTGAAATCGCGGCTTTCATGCCCTGGCTGACCGGCACGGCTTTCCTGCACTCAGTCATGATTCAGGAAAAGCGCGGCATGTTGAAACACTGGAACATGATTCTGGTCATCCTGACCTACTCGCTGGTCATCTTCGGCACCTTCCTGACCCGCTCCGGTGTGCTTTCCTCGGTGCATTCCTTTGCCCAGAGCGCTATTGGCCCGGCCTTCTTTATCTTCATTGGCCTAACCTTTTTTGCCTCGGCAGCCCTGCTCATCTGGCGCTGGCCAGAACTGAAAGCCGAAGCGCAGATGACCTCCGTCCTCTCACGCGAGGCGCTTTTCCTGCTCAACAACCTGCTCTTCATCGCTATCCTGGTGGTCTGCTTCTGGGGCGTTATCTTCCCGCTGATTTCTGAACTGGTCACCGGCGCAAAAGTGACCGTTGGTCCGCCGTTCTATGAGCGCGCCACCGGCCCGCTCTTTGCGGCCCTGGTCTTGCTCATGGGCGTTGCCCCGCTCTCGGCTTGGGGACATTCAACCCTCAAGACCCTCGGCAAGGCAATCGTCCGGCCGCTTGTGGCGGCGGTGATTGTCATGGCGGCCATCCTGGTTTACTTTGTGCTCAACCCACACCTGATTAATGGCTACTTCCCCTACGCGGTGATTGGGCTGTTCGTGACCATTATGACCGCCTTTGTGACCCTATACGAATTCTGGCGCGCCGCCGAAGCCCGTTCGCGCGCCCAAAAGGAAAACATCTTTGTCTCGCTCTGGCGGCTGGCCGGACGCAACCGCCGCCGCTATGGCGGATACACCATTCACCTGGGCGTTATCCTGATGGCGGTTGGCATTATCGGCATCGAAATGTTCCAGACCGAAACCCAGGGAACGATTGCGAAAAACCAGAGTATTCAACTGGCCGGTTACACCATGACCTTCAAGGAATTGCAGGAATTCGACCTGCTGGACGCGCGCGGCGCGCCGATGCAGAACGTGACACGCGCCACTGTGGACGTTCACCAGAACGGTCAGTACCTGACCACCCTCTATCCGCGCCGCGATTACTATTACGACTCTGAACAGCCCATGACCATTCCCGGCGTGCGTTCCACCATGCAGGACGATTTCTATATCCTGCTGGTCGATTGGCAGCCGATGAGCAACATTGGCGCGACCTTCAAGGTCTACCACAATCCGATGGTCAACTGGCTGTGGTTTGGTTCGGCCATTTTCATTCTGGGCACATTCATTGCGGCCTGGCCCGAAAAAGACCCCGAAAAGGCCCCCGCCCGCGCCCGCAAAAGCAGCCTGGCCTACCAGCCTGGTGATTAAGTGTTCAGTATTCAGTCTCCAGTCCTGCCTGCGCCGTGCGCCAGCACAGGCGAGCCGCTGGGTCGAGTTTATCGAGACCTGAGACGCGTCCCTGAGCCTGTTGAAGGGTTGCGCGGCGTAGTCGAAGGGCGAATTATTTGAAAAGTGGTTATTCAATGAAAAGACTCACCTTCCTGTTTTTTTTCGTACTCGTCTTGGCGCTTGCGGTCGGCATGCCAGCCTCGGCCCAATCGCCGAACCCGACTCCCAGCGATGACGAGGTCAACGCCATTGCCCGTGATATGTACTGCCCGGTATGCGAGAATACCCCGCTGGACGTCTGCCCAACCCAGGCCTGTATCCAGTGGCGCGAACTGATTCGCCTGAAACTTTCAGAAGGTTGGACGGAAGCCCAAATCAAGCAATACTTTGTCGACCAGTACGGCGCGCGCGTGCTCTCTGCCCCGCCCGCCCAGGGATTTTCCGTCCTGATTTACATCGTCCCGCCGATAGTCCTTGCCCTGGGCGTTTTCATTGTCCTGCGCGCTTTCCGTTCGATGCACAAACCGCTCGAATCTTCCGCCAGGGAAACCCCGCCTGCCACGACTCCTGACAATGATTACCTGCGCCGGGTCGAAGAAGAACTCCAGAAACGCGATTAGACCAAAGGAAGTAATACCGATGACCGAGACTCTCCCCGTACAAGAAGCCCCCAAACGCGGTGTCCCGCTCTGGGCGCAAATTGTCGTTTGGACGGGCCTGGTGGTGCTGCTGGCCGTGGTGGCCCTTGGCCTGCGCCGCGCCCAGCAGGGAACCGTCCAGCCCGGCGAAGTTATTCCCGATTTCAGCCTGACCTTGTTCGATGGCTATGAATTCGAAGGCAAGGAAAAAGTCAACTTTAGCGAATTGCGCGGCAAAGTGGTTGTCATCAACTTCTGGGCCTCTTGGTGCAAACCCTGTGAACAGGAAGCCGCCGACCTCGAAGCCGCCTGGCGTTATTACCAGCCGACCGGCGAGGTGGTTTTCATCGGCATCGACTATGTGGATACCGAACCCGAAGCGCGCGGCTACCTGACCAAGTTTGATATTACCTACCCCAACGGCCCCGACCTGGCAACCCGCATTTCGCAATTTTTCCGCATCAAGGGTGTGCCCGAAACCTACTTCATCGACCGTAACGGCGTTTTGCAATATATTCAGGTCGGCCCGTTCTCCAACGAAACCCAAATCCGCCAGCAGGTGGATAAACTCTTGAACCAATAGGTGATTTATGGAATTAGGCGCAATTCTGCTCATTTTAGCCCTGGCCCTGCTGGTGGCCTTTTTCGTAGCCCAACCCTTCCTTGCGCGGCGTTCGGTCAAACTGGCCTCCGCCGAGGAGCATCAAGTCTCTGTCTTGATGGCCGAGCGTGACCGATTAATCGGCGCCCTGCAAGAACTGGATTTCGACCACACCCTCGGCAAAATTCCTGCTGAGGATTATCCTGTCATGCGCGCTGAACTGCTCCAACACGCCGCCGATGTCCTGCGCCAGTTGGACGAAGTTGCCCCTGCCAGCGGTAAAAGCGCAAAGAAACAGGCTGCCGAAGCGCGGGTCGAGGCCGAGGTGGCCTCCCGCCGCGAAGATGCCGCAGCCGTGGGCGCGAAGTCCGTACCGGTGGTGAACCAAGACGACGAAATCGAAGAACTTATCGCCGCCCGCCGCGCCGCCCGCAAAGAAAAAACCGCCGGTTTCTGTTCGAAGTGCGGCAAACCGCTGATGAAATCAGACAAATTCTGCCCATCCTGTGGCAGCCCGATAAAGTAGCGTATTCGAGATTAGAGAATCGAATACTGAACACTGAACACTGGATACTGACCCCAACCCTATGAAACTTCGCCTCCTGCTTTTACTGTTTGTCTTGTCACTCTTGCTGACGGCCTGTATTTCCCTGGCTGAAGATGTTACCCCCCCGCCGGACTACGTCCCGCCCACGCAGGCGCCGCCGCTCAGTGAACTCTTCCCCGCTGCCGCGCCTGATGTCGCCAACGGGGCGCTTATTTACGCTGAAAAATGCGCCCCCTGCCACGGCCCGACCGGCCAGGCCGACGGCCCGCAGGCCTCCATGCTGCCGGTCGATGTGCCCGCCCTCGGCCAGCCCGAAGTTGCCCGCCGCTCTTCCCCGGCCCGCTGGTATGCCATCGTTACCGAAGGCAACCTGAACAACTTTATGCCCGGTTTTGCCAGCCTGACCGACCAGGAGCGCTGGGACGTGGTCGCTTACGCCCACAGCCTGAGCGTCACCCCTGCTGAGGTGCAGGCCGGTAAGGCGGTTTACGAAGCCAACTGCGCCCTGTGTCATGGCTCGCAGGGCAAAAGCGCCCCCAATGCCGACCTGACCAACCTGCAATGGCTGGCCTCGCGCTCGCTCGACGAGTGGGCCGCCAGCGTCAGCAAGGGCATGGCGCCTGCCATGCCGGCCTTTGAAGGCCAGTTGGCGGATGCGGATATTTACGCATCCCTGGCCTATGCCCGTACCTTTGCCTATACGGCGCCACAGGCCCCTGTCCGCGCGGAGCAGGCCACCCCCACGCCTGCTCCCGTTAGCGGCGACGAATCTGCCGCTGAAGCGGATACCCCGGCTGAGGGAGAATCTGCTCCGGACGCTCCCGTCGAAACCGATGAAACTGCCGGGACAACCGGCGGCCAGGTAAGCGGACTCATCTCCAGCGGCGCAGGCGGCGCTTTACCGTCCGGCCTGACGGTTGTCCTGCACGGCTTCGACCATGATGTTCCCAGCGGAAGTTTTAGCGAGGTGGTGACGCTCGAAGCCGCCGTCGGCGCCGATGGCCGCTACCTGTTCGAGGGTGTCGAGATGCCCGAAGGCCGCGCGTTCTACGTCTCGCTCGATTATGCCGGGGTTGAATACTCCTCGGAGGCGGCTTTTGTGCAGGACGGGCTTGAGACTTTCGACCTGCCCATCCAGGTGTACGAAACCAGCGCCGACCCCAGCGTGCTGGAAATTTCGCAGGCCCACATCCTGCTCGATTTTTCAAACCCCGATGTGGTTTCAGTGATTCACTATTTGGTGATTAATAACCCGACCGAGCGCACGATTGTTTCGCCCGGCGAGGGCCAGCCTGTTGTCAGTTTTAGCCTGCCCGAAGGGTTCAGCAACCTGCAATTCGAGAACGGTGTGTTGGGCGGGCGTTTTATGCCGACTTCTGACGGATTTGGCGACCAGGTGAGCATTTTGCCAGGCGCAGACCAGTACCAACTAGTTTTTGCCTATGATTTGCCCCACACCGCCCCCGACGGGCTTGCATTACTCTTTGGCGGCGGCTCATCCGATTTGTCCATTCCGTTAACCCTGCCTGCCAGTTCGGTCACAGTGCTCGTTCCCGAGGGCGTGACCGCTGCCGGGACAAGTTTTGTCGATGCCGGGCTGCAAAGCATGGGCAGCGGTGTCAACTTCCAGATGTACCGCGCCGGGGCGCTGCCCGCCGGGCAGAACCTCGATTTCAAGATTTCTGGCACGCCGCGTATCGATGCCACCGGCAGCGCGGCGGAGAGTAACAACCAGAATATTATCATTGGCGTTGGCGCACTGGGGCTTGCCTTAATCCTGGTGGGCGGGTACATGTTCTGGCGTGACCGTCGCAAAGAGACTGAAGACGATTTCGACGATGAATTAGAAGAGTCGGACGAGGATGAAGAAGACGAGGCTCCCGGCCCGGACGAGGACGACATCTTGGATGCAATCGTGGCCCTCGACGACCAGTATAAGGACGGAAATATTTCCGAAGCGGCTTACCGCGAGCGCCGCGCTGAGTTGAAGGCGCAGTTGAAAAAGTTGCAATGATTGTTGTCAAGAAACTTGTCAAACGCTTTGGCCTGAAAACCGTCTTGCGCGGGTTGGATTTTGCCGTCGAGAAGGGCGAGTTCGTGGCCCTGCTTGGCCCCAATGGCGCTGGTAAAACCACCTTCCTGCGTATCCTGGCTTCCCTGTCCCGCCCCAGCCTGGGCATGGTCAGCATTGCCGGGTATGCCCTCCCGGCCCAGTCGGCGGCGGTGCGGCGGCGTTTGGGCGTGGTTTCGCACATGCCCCTGCTCTACGGCGACCTGACTGCCGAGGAAAACCTGCAATTTTACGGGCGTATGTACAACCTGCCCGAGCTGCCTGCGCGAGTCGATGAAGTTTTGGAAATGGTCGGCCTCTCAGCCCGCCGCCGCGACCTGGTGCGGACCTTCTCGCGCGGGATGCAGCAGCGCCTGGCGATTGGCCGCGCCGTGCTGCACGACCCGGAAGTGATTCTGTTCGACGAACCCTATACCGGCCTCGACCAGGACGCCTCCGAAATGCTTGACGGTGTCCTGCGCCGGGTGGCCGCCGAAGGCCGCACGGTGGTCATGACCTCGCACGACCTGGCTCGCGCAGGTGAACTTGCCAGCCGCTTTGATATCCTTTCCCGTGGCGTCATTACCGCCTCCGCTTCGCAGGCCAGCCTGGGCAAAGGCAACCTGCTCGATTTCTACAAACAGGCCCTGGGCGCATGAGCGAGAATCCGATTCAAAACACCTCTGCCCAGCGGCCCGGCGAAAATTACTTTGGCGCAGTGCTGGCCGTTGCCTGGAAAGACCTGGCCGCCGAATTGCGTTCGCGCGAACTGCTCTCGGCCATGCTGATTTTTGCCCTGCTGGTTATCCTGATTTTTAATTTCTCGCTGCAACTCGACCGCACCACCCGCGAATCGGTGACGGCTGGTGTATTGTGGGTTACCTTTGCCTTTGCCGGTACGCTCGGCCTGAACCGCTCGATGGCGATAGAGAAAGACCGAGGCTGCCTCGACGGCCTGCTGCTGGCCCCGGTTGACCGCTCGGCGATTTATTTCGGCAAGGCAATCAGCAACCTGGCTTTTATGCTGATTGTTGAAGTGATTGTCCTGCCGGTTTATTTCATCCTGTATAACCCGCGCAATTTCTTCAATCCCGGCTTTTTGGGCATTATCCTGCTCGGCTCGATAGGCTATGTGGCGGTCGGGACGCTGCTCTCGACGATGGCTGTCCAGACCCGCACCCGCGACGTCCTGCTGCCAATTTTGCTCTTTCCGCTGGTTATCCCGGTGCTGGTTTCGGCTGTGCAGGCCAGCATGGGCTTCCTTTCGGGCCAGCCCTTTGAAGAAATTCTTCCCTGGCTTAACTTGCTGCTGGTCTATGATGTCATTTTTGTCGCCGCAGCGTTTATGGCCTTCGACTATGTGGTCGAAGAGTAAATCTCTACCTTTTCCTGGAGTTGCCATGTCCACTCAACCTCGCGCTTTAATTGTTCTGAACGTCGCTTCTGTTGCCTTGCTGGCTGCGGCGTATTATGCCTCGCTGGTCTACGCGCCGCTCGAAGCGGTCATGGGACAGGTGCAACGCGTGTTCTATTTTCATGTTGCTACCGCCTGGGTCGGCATGATAGGCTTTGTCATTGCGGCTGTGGCGGGAATCGTCTACCTTTGGAAGAAAGACCTGAAGTGGGATTCGGTCAGCCTTGCGGCAGTCGAAATCAGCCTGGTCTTCTTCTTCATTGCCATTGTGCTTGGCTCCATTTGGGCGCGCCCCATCTGGGGAACCTGGTGGACGTGGGAACCGCGCCTGACGACTGCCGCCATCCTGCAAATGATTTACATGGCTTATCTGCTCTTGCGTCAGGGCATCGAAGACCCTGAAAAACGCGCCCGATTCGGGGCGATTTACACCCTGTTGGGCGGCATCAGTGTGCCGGTCACTTTTATATCCATTCGTATTTTCCGCAGCATTCACCCGGTCGTGATTGGCGCGGGCGGCGCGGAGGCTCAGGGTAGTTTCAGCATGGCCCCGACCATGGTGCAGGTGATGTTGTTCTCCATTTTCGCTTTCTCGGTCATTTTTGTGACCCTGTTCTGGCATCGCTTGCGGTTGGGTTCGCTGGAAAGCCGCGTTGAGCAACTTAAACTGAAAGTTATGCAATAGGAAGGACGATACTTATGGATACCCCGGATACCCTGAACTATATGTTGGCCGGCTATATTGTTTTCAGCGTCACTTTCTTCGGCTACCTGGTCTATCTCTGGCAGCGCTGGCGCAGTTTGCAGGCCGAAGAACAAAACCTGACAGAAATGGAATCTAAAGAGTAGATTTTCATGGTCGAGTCCGCTATAATAATAGCGGACTCGCTTGTTTCATGGCCTATTGGGGATTTCGACTTCCGCTCTTCCTGCTGGCGCTTGCCTGCGCACCGTTTCTTTTCGGTGCTACGCGCGAAGTGGCCTATGCGTCCGCCTCCGCTTCAGGCGACGACCCCAGCGGCCCTGACCGATTTACCACCATCCAGATGCAGGTTACGATTTACGAGTGGTGGTTGACCGCCTGGGAGGATAACGAAGTCCATTGCCAGATTTTTGTTGAACATGACAGCCTGCCGACCCATAACGAAGTCTATGACCGTTGCGGCAGCGCTATTTATGATGCGTGGGTCAGTAAATCGGTGGCTTGTAACCTTGAACAATACTGGTTGTGCAAAGGCTATTACTGGCAGTTGGTGGATGAAAAAACCATCGAACGAACCCTGGCGGTTCCCCTTCCTGATGCGAAAATCTGGATAAGCCTCGAAGATTGCGAGGAAGACGAAAGCGGGTGGTGTACCGGCGAGTTCCCGCGCCTGGTGCTGGTTGGCGAAGAACCCCTGCCCGACCAAGCGATTAACCGCATTCAGGGGCTGGTCGGGTCGGATTCATTCTCCTGCGACGGCGCGCGCTGCGACTTCCTGCTCAATGCCACCGCCCCACAGGGTATCAAGATGGTATTTTGGGCCTATTCGACGTATGGCGATACCAGCCCGGTTTACGAAGCCATTGTGCGCGTTATCCTTACCGATGACAGCCAGCGCCTGGTGCAAAAGCGCTATGTCGATGTGCTCAGCACCCAGTGGACGGGCAAACCCAACGCAACCTGTTCCCTGGCATGGCAATCCTTTCCCCCCTCTGACGGCCTGCCTGGCTGGCTTTCGACCCCCGGCAATCCCGATGGGTTGCAATCGGATGTTTCATATCTCTACCTGGCGGGCAACCTGATACAGCAAGGCGCGGTTAACGTTGAGGCCTGCGCGGATGGCGGCCTGACTGCCGACGGTACCGCCTCCCCCTGCGGGGCCGAGGCCGCCAGTGTGGCGGTGCTGGAATGGCAAAACCGTTTCGATACGCTTATCTTTGATGTAGCCCGAAAAAGCGAAGTGCCAGCACAGTTGCTGAAAAACCTGTTTAGCCGTGAGAGCCAGTTCTGGCCGGGAATTTACAACGAGCGCGACGATGTCGGTCTGGGACAGTTGACCGAGCATGGCGCAGACACCACCCTGATGTGGAACCCGGCCTTCTACAAGGAGTTTTGCCCGCTGGTGTTGGGCCGTAGCCTGTGCGAATCGGTTGGATACACCAATCTTTCCAAATCCGACCAGGCCCTGCTGCGGGGCGCGTTGCTGCAAAGTGTCAACGCCACTTGCGAAGATTGCCCGTTGGGAATCGACCTGGAACGCGCCGATTACAGCGTTGAAATCTTTGCCCGCACCCTGCTGGCCAATTGCGAACAAACGGGAAAAATTGTCGAAAACGTGACCGGTAACCCGGCAGGCCAGGCTGTTAGCTATGAAGATTTATGGCGCTTCACGCTGGTCAATTACAATGCCGGGGCTGGCTGCCTGGCCGATGCTGTCCAGGCGGCGCGGGCGGCCAATCTTGAACTCAACTGGAAAAACGTCGCCGATTCGCTCCTTCCCGGCTGCAAACCGGCGGAAAGTTACGTCAACGACATCAGCCAGTGATGAAACAGGATGCATCCTAAAAAAGTCGATGCGGCCGCGTCGGCTTTTTTTATTCCCATATCGCGTATGACATTACAACCTTAAAGTTGTGATTAATGTAACTAACCCTTTTGTTCAGGTTTTCTTATCATATAAGCACCAGCCTTTTGATTTCCTTATAGTGAAAGAGGGATTCCCATGCCGTTGAATGTCCCTGAATTGCGTGTTTTTGTCACTGCCGCCGAAGAACTTAACTTCAGCCGCGCTGCGGCGCGGTTGCGCCTTTCGCAGTCGGCGGTCAGCCAGAACATTCAATCCATCGAAAAGGCTTACGGTGTCGAACTGTTCGTGCGGCATGGACGCTCGGTGCAACTGAGCGAAGTCGGCCAGACCATCCTGCCGGTAGCCCGCGAGGTGCTGAATGCCATGCGCCTGCTCGAAGATTCGCTTATCAACGTTAAGGGCGAGGTAGCCGGCGAACTGACCATCGGCTGCTCGACGACCTCGGGAAAATACATCCTGCCCAACCTGCTGGCCGCTTTCCGGCGCGAATATCCGCTGGTGCGCGGACGGGTGGGAATTTCCAGCCGCAGCCATGTAGTCGAGCGCTTGCTCGACCAATCGCTGGCGTTGGGTGTCATGAGCCGCCGCATCGAACACCGCGAACTCGAATACATCCCCCTGTTTGAAGATAAAGTCATCCTCATCGTGCCGGTAGACCACCCCTGGGCCAAATCTGGCCGTGCCATGCCCGCTGACCTGCTCGACCAGCCCTTTATCCGCCGCGAAGAAAACTCAGGCACCATGGAAATGGTCGCCAGCGCGCTCAAGCAGCACAACATCATGCCCGACACGCTCGATGTCGTCATCGAACTTGGCAACGCCGAAGCCATCGAAATGGCCGTCGAGGAGGGCCTGGGCATTGCTTTCGTCTCAGAACTGGTTGCTGCGCGCGGCCTGGCCCTGGGGCGGGTCAAAAAAGTCGATGTGCTGGGCATCGAAATCTTCCAGCCCATTTACCTCTATCGCCACATCGGCGCCATCTTTACCCGCGCCGAAGCCCGATTCTGGGACTTTGTGCAGGAAAATCGCCACAAGGTCTTGAAAGACGCCATCGGCAACCTGGCCGGGGTCGCCCCCGCCGCCTGAATTGTGCTAAACTAATACATATCCCGTCCCTTTTCTTCATCCCAAATTCGGGAGCGGGGAAAAGGGACGCGCCATTTCAGCCCGGGAGGAACCATGCTCACGCTTGCCGAAAAAATCGTCTTTGCCCTTGCGCTGCTTGTTTCGCTTTATTTCACCTGGCGCGGGGTGGCGCGCATCGTTGCCAATATCGCTGGTGCGCAGGGCAAACCCGACTGGCAAACCGTCCTGCGCAAAGCGGGCCACGCATTGTTCAAATTCATCACCTTCCAACCGGTGTTCAAACTTCGCCCCCTGGTCAGTATGCTGCACGGGCTGATTGGCTGGGGCTTTATCGCTTTCCTGCTGATAAATCTTAACGACCTGCTCTATGCCTACTTTGCCTGGCGCTGGGTCGATAATACCGGCCTTTTCGGGGATATGTACCGGCTGTTGGCGGATGTTGCCAATGTAACCATCCTGCTCGGAATCATTGCCCTGGCCTTTCGGCGCTTCGTTCTCCGCCCCCCGACGCTTGGGTCCCGTCAAACCACCCTGTTACTGCCCGAAGCGCGGACCGGCATCAGCCGCGATTCGGCCATCGTGGCCGGGTTCATCTTCCTGCACAACACCGCCCGATTAATCGGCGAATCTTTCTACGTGGCGGAGCACGGCGCCGACAGTTGGCAGCCGTTTATTTCAACGGTAGCCAGCCTGTGGGTGGGGATGAGTCCCGAGGCGCTGCTGGCCGGAGAGCGCATAGCCTTCTGGCTCTCGATGGGCGCCATCGCCGCCTTCCTGCCCTATTTCCCCTATTCCAAACACATTCACCTGTTTTTTGCGCCCATCAATTTTGCGCTCAAGCCTGACCGAAAATCCATCGGTGAGTTGGGCTACATTAACATGGATGATGAAAAAATCGAGCAGTTCGGCGCGGCAAAAGTGGCCGACCTGGGCTACGAGCAGGTGGTCGATGCCTATGCCTGCATCATGTGCTTTCGCTGCCAGGAAGTTTGCCCGGCCTACAACACCGGCAAGATTCTCAGCCCGGCGGCGCTCGAAATCAACAAACGCTACAACTTCAACCTCGGCGGTGGCACGGACAAGCCCCTGCTCGACCTGATTCCCGAAGAAGCGGTCTGGGCCTGTACCTCCTGCGGCGCGTGCGTCGATATTTGCCCGGTTGGCAACGAACCGATGCGCGATATTCTCGACATCCGCCGCAACCTGGCGCTGATGGAAGCCAGCGTGCCGAAGCAGTTGGAGGCGGCCTTCCGCGGCATGGAGCGCAACGCGAACCCCTGGAATGTTTCCCCCGTTGACCGCCTGAAATGGGCCGAGGGCCTTTCGGTGCCGACGATTGAGCAAAACCCCGAACCGGAACTGCTCTGGTGGGTCGGCTGCGCCCCGGCAACGGATGCCCGCGCCCAGAAAACCGCCCGCGCTTTTGCCAAAATCCTGAATGCGGCTGGCCTGAACTATGCCGTTTTGGGACGCAA
>JAGVAO010000045.1 GCA_020060235.1 Anaerolineales bacterium
GCGAGATGTGCCCGACCAGGTCGCCGGCCTTGACGCCGCGCTTAATCAGGTCTTGCGTCACCGCTACCATAACGGTCACGCTGCCTTCACCGGGCGAGGCAATCACGCACACGCCGTTTTCGGCATATTTGGCGCGGAACTGGTCTGAGAGTTTGGTCAGCGAGTCCTTGTCCACGCCGGGCATTTCGGCCACCAGCAGGCGTACATCGCCAACCATCTGGACGTTGGCAAGCTGCGCGGTGAAAGTCGAAAGAGCCAACTCGGCGCGGGCGGCTGCCAGTTGCTTTTTGACCGTCGCCAGTTCATCCTGCAAGGATTCGGCTTTGGCGGGGACATCCTCCAAACTGGACTTGAGCGTGGCTGCGACATTTTTCAGCGCCTTGAAGCGCTTCGCGACCAGTTCGTACGCCCCGCGGCCGGTCACCGCTTCGATACGGCGGACTCCAGCCGAGGCGGCTTCCTCACGGGTAATGACGAACAGGCCCACATCCGAGGTGCGCTCGAGGTGCGTCCCGCCGCACAGTTCGTAGGAATGCTTATCGTCCGGGTCGCCGATGGTAATCGTGCGCACGACTTCGCCGTATTTCTCGCCAAAGAGCGCCATTGCGCCCTCGGCAATCGCTTCGTCGCGCGATTTCGTCCTGGGCATGACGGACATATCCGCCGCGACGGCCTCGTTGACCAGGCGTTCGACGCGCTCGATTTGCTCCGCGCTCATCGCTTCGGGATGGTTGAAGTCGAAGCGCAGACGGTCGGGCGCAACCAGTGACCCGGCCTGGCGGGCATGTTCGCCCAGAACCTGGTGCAGGGCCGCGTGCATGAGATGGGTGGCGGTGTGATTGCGCATGATGTCGTGGCGGCGGGCCATGTCCACTTCGGCAATTGCCTTGTCGCCCACGCGCGGACGACCGCTGACAACCTCGCCGATGTGCGAAATCAGCCCAGCCGCCGGGCGGCGAACGTCGGTGATTTCAATCTCCCAGCCAATGCCCCCTTCTCGGTCTCCCCCCATTGTCTGCGAAAATTGGGGGAGAAGGGAGATGGTACCCGTATCACCAACCTGTCCGCCGGCCTCGATGTAGAAACCGGTGCGCGGGATGATGATTTCGACCCGGTCGCCAAACTGGGCTTCAGAGACGGAGCGCCCGTCCACGACCAGGGCCAGGACTTCGGCGTTGACTTGCAGGCTGTTATAGGGGTCGTATTCGACGCCTTTTTCGCCCAGTTTCCCGGCGGCTTGCAATTCCTTGAAAATCCCGGCGAAGTATTCCGAGTCTTCGCCTCCGAGAGCGCCCATGGCCTTGCCGCCGCCCGAGGCCAGGCGGTGTTCTTCCATACCAGCGCGGAATCCGGCTTCGTCCACATCCAGGTCTTGTTCGCGGGCAATGTCGCGGGTGATTTCGAAGGGCAGGCCGTAGGTGGCGTACAGTTCAAAGGCCTTGTGACCGTCCATGACGGTTTGGTCTGATTTTTTCAGTTCATCCAGCAGGTCTTGCAGGTGGGCCACGCCGCTCTCGACCGTGCGTGCAAAGCGGATTTCCTCGCGGGTCAGGTTTTCGAGAATCGGCTGGCGATTCTTGACCAGTTCGGGGTAGAACGCGCCGTATTCGTCGATAAAAGCATCCGCCACCCTGGCCAGGAACGGCTCGGTCAGGCCGATTTTGGTCCCGAAGCGGGCCGCGCGGCGGACAATCATGCGGCAGATGTAGTTGCGCCCGGCATTGCCCGGAACGACCCCATCCGCAATCAGGAAGGCCGCCGAGCGGGCATGGTCGGCAATGACGCGATAGGGCGTGAAATCGGCGTACATTTCTTCGCGGGTCTTGCCGGTCAGTTGCGCGAGCACGTCCATCGCGCCGTTGAACAGGTCGGTCTTGTAGTTGGAATCGACGCCTTGCAGCACAGAGACAATGCGCTCGAAGCCCATGCCGGTATCGACATGCTTGGAGGGCAGCGGTTCGAGGCGGCCATCGTCAAACAGGTTGTACTGGATGAAGACATTGTTCCACAGTTCGAGGAAACGGGTGCAATCGCCGTTGACGCCGCACTGGTGCGGCTGTCCGCGCAGGTTGTCATGTTCCTCGCCCAGGTCGATGTGGATTTCGGAGCACGGGCCGCAGGGGCCGGTCTCGGCCATTTGCCAGAAGTTTTCCTTGCGCCCGAAGTACAGAACGTGGCTGGGGTCGAAGCCGGGCTGCTTCTTCCAGATGTCGGCGGCTTCCTCGTCGGTCGGGACGTTGCCCTTGTCATCCTTGAAGCAGGTCGCGTAGAGTTTGTCCTTGGGCAGGCCCCAGACATCGGTTAGCAGCTGCCACGACCAGGCAATGGCTTCTTCCTTGTAATAGTCGCCAAACGACCAGTTGCCGAGCATCTCGAAAAAAGTGTGATGGGTGTCATCGCGGCCCACATCGTCGAGGTCGTTGTGCTTGCCGGCCACACGCATACATTTTTGCGAGTTGGCGACGCGGGTGTAATCGCGCTTGTCGGTGCCGAGAAAGACATCCTTGAACTGCACCATGCCCGAGTTGGTGAAAAGCAGGGTCGCATCCCCGCCCGGCACGAGCGACATGGAGGGCACAAAGGTATGCCCGTGCTCGACAAAGAAATCAATAAAGGTCTGGCGAATTTCGTTTCCGGTCAGTTTTTTGCTCATGGAGGCTCCGAGATGGTTAAGAGTGAAGGAATTATATCAAGGGGGAGGGGAGTTTCGATATTCGGTATTCGTTACTCGAATACCGAATATCGAAACTCCAAAACAAAACCCCGGGCTGGGAGAGCGCCGGGGCGGGTGGATACAGGGGTAATTTCTCGCGTTACGAGCGGCGCAACCAGCAGGATGTGAAAGCCCCGGCTTTTGCAGCCGGGCGGGTAGCGGAGGCGCGTAAGGCAAGTTCGAGTTTCATGGGGCAGATTATACCTTAAATCAACCCCTCACCAGCGGTAGTGTGACCGTAAAGGTGCTGCCCTGGCCGGGCTGGCTTTCGACGCGGATTTGGCCTTTCATCAGTTCGACCAGTTGCTTGGTAATCGATAATCCCAGGCCGGTACCGCGGTTGCGGCTGGTAATGGCGTCATCGACCTGGCGAAACGGCTCGAAGATGAATTCCTGTTCGGCAGCCGAGATTCCGCGCCCGGTGTCGAAGACGGCAAATACCCAATGGGTGGCGTCGAGAAGGCGAATATCCAAAATCACCTGTCCCTGGTCGGTGAATTTGACGGCATTCTCGAGCAGGTTGGTGAAAACCTGCTCGAGGCGGTGTTCATCGCCATACAGCGCTTTGGGCAGGTCGGGCGCAACCTTCATCTCGAAACCCAGTCCCTTGGCGCTTGCCAGGCCGGAGAAATGCGCATCGAGCCGGTAAAAAAGCGGTTCGAGCGACAGGCGGGCATTTTGCAGAGCAAGCGTCTCAGCGCCGAGCTGGGCCTGGTCAAGCAGGTCGTCAATAATGCCGCGCAGGTAATTGGTGCTTTCGATAATTTCTTCTGTAAATTCGGCCTGTTTGGGATTCAACTCGCCAAATGAATTCATTTGCAACAATTCGGCAAAACCCAAAATGCCGCCCAGCGGGGTGCGTAACTCGTGGCTGACCCTTGCAAGCAGATGGCTCTTGAGGCGGCTGGCTTCCCTGGCCTGCTCGAGCGCAACCGCGAATGCGTTTTCGATTTCCTTGCGGGCAGTAATATCGCGCAAAATAATGACCCTGCCCAGAAATTCCTGATAGCGGTCGTACAGGGGAGAAATCTGCAATTCGAACCAGCGGCCGTCCTCGACGGGGATTTCTTCACGGGCGTCGGTTACGCTCCGGTAACGGTCAACCAGCTCGGGCCAGGCGGCGAACATCCCGGCAACTGATTTGCCAATCGCCCGGGAAGCGGAAATCCCGACCATTTGCGCGGCGGCTGGGTTGACATCCACAACCAGTCCTTGGGCATCGATGACGACCATGCCGTCCTTCATCTCATCGACAATCAGGTCGCGGGCAATCGGGGCCAGTTCGACCAGCCGAAAGCCGAGGATGGCCCAGGTCAGGAACAGGACCGTGACGGTAAAGGCAAAGGGCGTCAGGTCGAGATAAGGGATGGGGTTGAAGCCGGAAAAGTAGAGAATGTTACCCAACCAGGGGGCCAGCACAGAAATAATCAGGGCTACCGCCTGGCGGCGGTGCAGTCCCTGGCGGCGGCGCAGGGTGCCAAAGACCAGCATCGTGCCAGCCAGGATTAGCAGATACGAATAGCCAACATGCACCCAATACCAGGGGCCAAATTCAACATTGAAATCTGAAAACGCCCCTGCTTGCAGCCATTCGGGGTTGACCCAGAAAAGGCCGTGCCAGCGGGTGGTCACGGCAATCAGGCTGGTCAGGGCAGGCACAATGGCGAGGGCGGCCATCCATCGCCGGGTGAGGGCCTGGCTGCCCCAATTGGAGAATCGGATGGCAAAGAAAAGCCAGAGCAGGGGTGTTGTGGCAATCCCGATATATTTGATTTCCCCAAAAAGCACCTTGGTTTGCAAATTGGCCCCGGCGAGTTGCAGGGTATAGAAGACCAGCCATTGCGTCAGGGCCAGCGAAAGGAAGGAGAGCAGCAGGGCATTGCGCGCAGCCCGGTGCCGCCAGCCATAGTAGGCTATCCAGCAGGCAATCAAAGCGGCGACAAAAACGGGCAAGGCGTAGGGGGTATATTGAAATTGCATATTGAGCCTTTTGAAAATGCGCAACCAGGATGGCTGGATTTTACCATTCGCGGAATTCACCGAAGAGATGAAAAACAGAACATCTTCGTGCATTCTTATATGTAAATCAGACCAAAACTGTGCAATAATAGACTCATTCGCCAAAGGAGGTACGCCATGTTCTTTCCCCCCGGATTCGACAAACAACGCGCCATCGAGTTGGGCAGGCTGGTTGCCCAGGCCTACCAGCGGTTTGATGATTACAAAATCAACAAACCCTGGAAAATCAAAGACGGCTATACGCTCGTTTGCGAGATTTCGTACCGCACATTTTTATCGTTTAATGCGGAGGATGAAGAAAACAAAACCGCCATCGACCGCGAGATGGAGGCCGTCATCGAAAGCCAGCCGGTTTCCTTCGGCCTGGAAGACATCCTTTACAAAGACGTGCCGATGGGCTTTGTGGCAACCAAAGACTCGACCGCCTACCTGATTTTTCGCGGAACCGTCACCCCGCGCGAATGGCTCTTCGATGTCAACATCCGAATGCAGAATTATCGGCTCAAAAACTGGGGCAAGGTTTCAGACGGATTCCAGAACATCTACCGGCGCAGTCGCGACAGTTTCATGAAGACACTGGCCAAACTTTCGGCAGACTATCCGCTCTTCATCGGCGGACACAGCCTGGGCGGCGCGTTGAGCCTGCTTTCGCTGCCAGATGTCGCCCATTCGACCCACTTCAAATCGCCAACGTTGTACAACTTTGGCGGCCCGCGGGTCGGCGATGCTGTTTTTGCAAGCAACTACAACGAGTTGGCCTGGGAAAGAACCTTCCGGGTGGTCAATTCCTGCGACCTGGTAACGGCCATCCCGCTGCCGGTTGTCATCCCGGCCCTGCCAAGCGGATACTATACCCATGTCGGGGTGCCGGTCGAGTTCACTTTCCAGGGCGAAGGGCTGAGCCTCAACCACTCGATGGATACCTATATCGCTGCGCTTCAAGAATAAGCAGGCAGGGGATTTCCCCCACAAAAATCGGGGGGAAGTGCGGGTATCAACCGGGTATCGTTCGGCGTACAATAATACTGGCTGGTTTTGCAAACAGAGCTAGGAAGGCGGCCAAACATGCCCACTGATACAAACAATCATGAGCCGGTTATGACCGGCGCGCGGCAAACCATGTCGACATGGTCAAAGCGCATCGAATCCTATGACGCCATCCCCGTCATCTATCGCAGCGCGCTCGACCCCCAACTGGCAAACACAGCCAATTTTCCGCACATCGTCCTCATTCCCCCGCTCGACAAATTTCTGCGCAAGACCAACCAGAAATTAATCTGCGACAGCCCGGATGCCATCCAGATTTTGGAACGCAGCGGCAGCCAGGTCGTCAAAAAATGCTATCCATACCAGGGCATCACCATGCTCGAGCATGGAAGCATTTTATTAAGGTCATGGATAAGTGTTTACGGTCCGACCAGCGAAGGCGGCCTGGATTCCTCGACCTTCGATTTCAACACCGTGATGAGTGAGCGTCATTTTTCCATTTTCATCAACAAAGCCAGGCCAGCCCCGGCCAGTGTCGATGAGAGTGAATTCAAGGCCGAGCAGGAAAAATTCAAATACCTCGCCAGCCCGAACTTCAAATTTATGAACTATGGCCGCCATAGTCTCATCATAGGCCAAAAAGTGCGCCAGACCCTCTTGCAGCCCGAAATTCGTGGGGTCTCCTATAAATTGTTCGGCTGGACCTTTTACCGCACACTCGCCCTGGCAAGCCTGACGGTTCTGACCGGCCAGGAACTCATCTTCATCCAGGACGATGACCGGGGGGTCAAAAAAGGAGCAAAACATGGCGGGGTCTGGCAATACATCCCCTTGCGTGCCATCGCCTCCACCTCGCTGCAAGAGACCTCCGAAGACCTGCTGACCCTGACCGTCGCCCTGACCTCCGGCCACACCCTGAACAAAATTTTTGAATCATCAAACAAGGATGAACTTGAGTTGTTGCGCGAACAACTCGGCAAGTAAACCGCCCCGGCGGCTTTCCGGCGTGTTATGATGAAATCATGAACGCCAAACGCTGGGCCTGGGTTTTTCTCCTTCCACTGCTGGCGGCCTGCGCGCCGTTGGGCGAATGCAATCCGCGCCCGGTTGTCGTCCCCACCCTGCCCGCAATTATCCCCGGTTATACCCAACTCGATACAAGCACCGGCCTGCACATCACCGGCACCTACCAGGAAATCGACGTCGAAACCTGGCGATTGCGCATTCACGGCAAAGTGGATGCACCGCTCGAATTATCGTACGACGAACTGCGCTGTATGCCAAAAATGAAATCGCTGGCTACCATCGTCTGCCGGGGGAATTTCGAAGACTCATCCACCTGGGCCGGGGTTCCACTCACGCACATCCTCGACCTGGCAGGAGTACAGGCCGAAGCGACCCAGATTCGGCTGGTCGGCGCAGATGGCTACACCTCGCATGTGCAACTCAAAGACGCGCTGGACGAAATCAACTTCCTGGCTTACGAGTGGGAGGGCCAGTCCGTGCCCATCCTGCACGGGTTTCCACTGCGGGCGGCTTTTCCGGCCCTGCCAGGCTACACCTGGGTCAAATGGCTGATGGAAATCGAAGTCAAATAGGGTTGCGTTTGCATTAATGTAAGCGCTTTCTTAAATGGCGCGCGGGTGGTAGAATCGCGCCCATGTCACAACTCGAAGCCACCATCCGTAAAAATTTACCCTACAACGTCGCCATCGGACTGAGCGACGCCTCCTTCTTCGGCGTCGGCTGGGGGTTTGCCTCCTACGGCACCATCATCCCACTTTTTGTCAGCACCATGACCGACTCGGCCATCCTCATCGGCCTGATTCCCGCCATCCACGCTGTCGGCTGGCAATTGCCACAACTGCTGACCGCCAACCGCGTGGCGCGCCTGCGGCGTTACAAGCCTATGGTCATGCTGATGACCATCCACGAGCGG
Organism: Anaerolineales bacterium; assembly: GCA_020060235.1. GTDB lineage: Bacteria > Chloroflexota > Anaerolineae > Anaerolineales > Villigracilaceae > UBA8950. The sequence continues at coordinate 7,659 of JAGVAO010000045.1, forward strand.
GTTCCCATCCTGTTGATGGCTCTGGTTGCCTGGCTTTTACCCGCCACCGGGCCGGGACTCGCGCTCACCCTGACCTTTCTCCTGCTAATCTGGCAGGGACTCGGCTCGGGCGTCACCGCCAACGCCTGGCAAAGCATGATTGCCAAAATCATCCCATCCGAATACCGCGGCAGGTTCTTCGGCGTCCAGGCCGCCTTTGCCAACAGCCTGATTGCCGTCTCATCGATTCTCGCGGGGTACATGCTCGGCTGGTTCGATGCGCCCAACAACTTTGCGCTTCTCTTCCTGATTGCCTCGCTGGCCTACGGGCTTTCCATGCTCATCCTGGGCTTTACCCGCGAACCGGTTGACGAAGACAAAGAACTGCCCGCCGTGACCCGCTCACCCTTCGACGGCATGACCGCCATCCTCAAGCGCGACCGCAATTTTGCCTGGTTCCTGGCCCTGCGCATCCTCTTCCAGTTTGCCAGCATGGGCTTTGCCTTTTACATCGTCTACGGACTGCGCCGCTTCGACATGGACGGCATCACCGCCGGGTTGCTGACCGCCGCGGTGACCATTGCCCAGACCGTTGCCAACGTGGTCATGGGCTGGCTGGCCGACCGCTGGGGACACCGCAACATGCTCATCTTCGGCATGTTGATGGTTTCGCTCAGTTCCATCCTGGCCTGGGCCGCCCCCAGCCTCGATTGGTTCTACGCCGTCTTCATCTTCTCCGGGCTGGCCAACGTCGCCTACTGGACGATTGGCATGGCGATGACAGTCGAATTCGGCACCGAAGCCGAACGCCCGGTTTACATCGGCATGTCGAACACCCTGGTCGCCCCGGCCACCATCCTGGCCCCACTGCTGGGCGGCGTCATCGCCGACATTGCCGGGTACCAGACCACCTTCATGATTTCGGTTATCGGCGGGCTGGTCGCAGCGGCAATGCTGGTTTTCCTGATAAAAGACCCGAAGAAGATAAAATAAACTACGGCGCTTGTCATTTCGAAAGAGCCGCGCGGCGGCGACTGAGAAATCTTGCCGACGATAGGCAAAGATTTCTCGCTGTCGCTCGAAATGACAAATGTACTAAAAAAAGGAAAACCTCATGACCCTCGTTCAAGAAAAATCAAACCAGGCTGTTGAAATTCTCAAAGAAAAAGAAACCGACCTGTGGTTGACCTTCGTGCGCGAAACAAGCGGCGTGCGCGACCCGGCCCTGGATTTTATCCTCGGCCCCGGCGACCTGACCTGGGAAAGCGCCCTGATATTCACCCGCACCGGGCAGAAAATCGCCATCGTTGGCCGCTACGAAGCCGAGGAAGTGAGTCGCCTGGGCGTTTACGATGAAGTCATCGCCTACGATATCGCCCTGAGCGGCGTCCTGCGCGAGACACTGGACAGGCTCAACCCGCAGCAAATCGTCGTCAATTTCAGCCCCAACAACGTCCACGCGGACGGGTTGACGCACGCCATGTACCTGAAGCTGTGCGCCTACCTGGAGGGCACGCCCTACGCTGAACGGCTGGTCAGCGCCGAGACAGTCATTTCGTCGCTGCGGGGGCGCAAAACCGCCGCTGAAACGGTAAAAATTAAACGGGCGGTCAAAATCACAGAGCAGATTTTCGCCGCCACGTTTGAGTACATCCGGGTCGGGATGACGGAGAAAGAAGTGGCAGCATTCATGCACGCCAGGATGACGGAAGCAGCCGTCGGGTTTGCCTGGCCGCAGGGCTCGAATCCGGCCGTGAACAGCGGACCCGATTCAGTCGTCGGGCACGCCGGGCCGACCGATATAAAAATCGAGCCGGGACATTTGCTGCACTTCGATTTCGGGGTCAAGTTCGAAAACTACTGCTCCGACATCCAGCGTATGGTGTACGTGCTGCGCCCCGGCGAAACAGATGCACCCGCCGAGGTAAAGCGCGGCTTCGAGACAGTACGCGCGGCGGTGGAGGCCTGCCGGGCGGTGCTCAAGCCGGGCGTGGCAGGCAAGGATGCCGATGCCGCCGCGCGTAGGACGGTGGTTGCGGCGGGGTATCCAGAATATATGTACGGAACCGGCCACCAGTTGGGGCGCGTGGCGCACGATGGCGGCGCATTACTCGGGCCGCTGTGGGAGAAATACGGCGACCAGCCCAACCAATTTGTCGAAGCGGGCAATGTTTACACCATCGAGCCAGGGCTGGCGGTGCCGGGCTACGGCTACGTCGGCCTGGAGGAGGATGTGCTCGTCACCGAAAACGGCGCGGAGTACCTGGGCAAACCGCAGCGGACGCTGGTTTTGCTGAAACCCGCATAGCGGCTACCCCGGACGATTGCCAAACGACTCGTCGAGATTGGTGTACATGGTTTCGGCAGCATAGGCCCGCTCACTGACAGGGCTCAGGCGCGCGGCCATGGCTGGCGTCACCAGCTGAATGGATGGGCGTCCATAGAAATGCCGGTCATACAACCGATTGGCCCCGGCTTCATCGCAAGCCCAGTCCAGGTGTGCATAGCGCGAAGCGTCCAGCGGGCGGGTATAGCCGCGCAGGGTTTTGGTCTTCCAGACGCTGCAATAATGCTCGAAATAAGTCATCACCAACTCGCGCAGGCTGCGGTAAACCGCTTCTCGAAAGCCCAGGTTAACGTAGTTTGATTTGGCAAGCGCGCCCCAGCGGCCTTCGTACTGGTAAAGGGCCAGGACGTGGTCATCGTCCTCACCGGGGTTGGGGGTCAGGTCAATTAACAGCGGACGGTGGCCCAGCCGCCAAAGCGCCAGTGCGGCCAGGAAGCCGCCATCGAGACAGTGGCATTGCCGGTCTAGCATGACATTTAAGGGTGAACGGTTTCTCTCCTCGCCAATATAGGGCATCGAATCGAGAAAGCTCTGGATAGCAAACGGCGAATCGAGCGAGCACCACAATGAGCGTTCAGCGTCTGGCAGGTGGGATTCGAAATTGGACAGGAAAGTCACAGGTTGGCTCCTTATTTTCATAATTCTAGCATGGCCGCAATCATGCCAGGTTTTTGACACAATTTTGCCTGCGCCCGGGAAAACATGACCAAGGTAACCTTGCGTTTTTGTTAGGTGCTATCTACAATAAACATCTCGGTTCTCGATTTGGCCCATTCAACCCCAGAGGAGATAAATTCATGAATAAATATTCTCATCGCGTGTTTGCCAGCCTGCTCATACTGGCACTCGCTGCAGCTCTGTTGCCCGTGCAGCCCGCAAGCGCTGCTACGCCAGCAGAGCTATTTTTTTCCGAGTACATTGAAGGCTCCAGCAACAACAAGGCGCTCGAAATCTACAACGGAACCGGTGCCGCCATTGACCTGGCAGCCGAAAACTATAACGTACAAATGCACTTCAACGGCAATCCGACCGCCGGTTTGACCATCAACCTGACTGGCGTGGTCGCAGATGGCGATGTGTATGTCCTGGCCCACGCTTCTGCCAATGCCGCCATCCTCTCGCAGGCCGACCAGACCAACGGCGCGGGCTGGTTCAACGGGGATGATGCCGTTGTCCTGCGCAAAGGCACGACCGTACTTGATGTCATCGGCCAGATTGGCTTCGACCCCGGTACGGAATGGGGCGCGGGGCTGGCCAGTACCGCTGACAATACCCTGCGCCGCAAAGCCGACATTTGCGCGGGCGATACCGATGGCAGCAACCCTTTCGACCCGGCCCAGGAATGGGATGGCTACGCGACAGATACTTTTAACGGGCTGGGAGCGCATACCAGCAATTGCAGCGGCACGCCCCCTGTTGATGATGCGCCCGAAATCATCAGCAGTTATCCGGCCAATGGCGCAGACGACTTCCCCATCAACGCAGACTTGACCATCACATTCAGCGAGCCAGTTGACCTGGCAGGCAACTGGTTCAACCTGAACTGCTCAGCCAGCGGAATAGTCGCGGCAACCGTCAACGGCGGCCCGACCACCTTCACACTGGACCCGAATGTGGATTTGGTCAGCGGAGAAACTTGCACCCTGACTGTCTACGCAGCCAATATCAGCGACCAGGATACCAATGACCCGCCCGACAATATGGTCGTCGATTTTTCAGTCGGGTTCAGCACTCTCAATGTTTGCAGCCTTTCCTTCACACCCATTTACGATATTCAAGGCAGCGGATTGGCCGCCGCCATCACCGGCACAGTCACCACTCAGGGCGTTGTCGTCGGCGACTTCGAAGGAAGCAGCGGTTTGCAGGGCTTCTATCTTCAGGATTTATCCGGCGATGGCAATCCGGCAACGTCAGACGGCATTTTCGTTTTCACGGGCAACGCCAACCTGGTGAGCGAGGGTCAGGTAGTCCGTGTTACCGGCTTCGCGCGTGAACGATTCGACCAGACCACACTGAACGGCTCGAACAGCAACGCTTCTGTGGTGCCGGCGGCAAACATCGTCTATTGCGGGACAGGCAGCATTACCCCGACTGAAATCTCGCTGCCGGTAACAAGCCTGAACGATTTGGAAGCCTACGAAGGTATGCTGGTCACCTTCCCACAGGAACTTTATATTTCAGAATACTTCAACTATGACCGCTTCGGCGAAATCGTGCTGACCACGCAGCGCTTCATGACCCCGACAGCCGAATTCGAACCCGGGCCGGATGCCGTCCAGGCCGCCCAGAACTTCCTGCTTAACCGCATCACGCTCGACGATGCCCGCTCCGCCCAGAACCCCGACCCGGCCATCCACCCGAACGGGAGCGTCTTCGACCTGGATAATCTGTTCCGCGGCGGCGACATTCTGCGCAATGTCACCGGCGTACTGGGCTACGACTTCAGCCTGTATCGCATCCAGCCCACCCAGGGCGCAGATTACACCCCAGCCAACCCGCGCACAGCCCAGCCGGAGGATGTCGGCGGCAACCTGAAAGTCGCATCCTTCAACGTGCTCAACTACTTCACCACGCTTAACAGCCGCGGCGCCAACACGCCCGAAGAATTTGCCCGCCAGCGCGCCAAGATTATCGCCGCCCTGGCTGCCATCGATGCCGATGTGGTTGGATTAATGGAAATCGAAAACAATACTGCCGCCATCGCAGACCTGGTGGACGGCCTCAACGACAGCATGGGCCCAGGGACCTACGCTTATCTGGACACAGGCGTAATTGGCACCGACGAGATTAAAGTGGCCTTCATCTACAAACCCGCTTCGGTTTCGCTGGTTGGCAAATACGCCATCCTCGACTCGTCTGTCGACCCGCGCTTTATCGATACCAGGAACCGTCCGGCCCTCGCCCAGACCTTTATGGATGACAGCACCGGCGGCATCTTCACCGTGGTGGTCAATCACCTTAAATCCAAAGGTTCGGCCTGTGACGGCGACCCCGACCTGGGTAACGGCGCAGGCAACTGCAACCTGACACGCAAGGCCGCCGCCGAAGCGCTGGTGGACTGGCTGGCAACCGACCCGACCGGCAGCGGCGATGACGACTTCCTGATTATTGGCGACCTGAACTCCTACGACAAGGAAGACCCGATTGACGCCATCCTGGCCGGTTCGGACGACATCCCCGGCACCGCCGACGACTACACAGACCTGGTCTATGCCTTTGAGGGCGAATACGCCTACTCGTACGTGTTCGACGGACAGTTGGGCTATCTAGACCACGCCCTGGCCAGCACCGGACTGGTGGACGAAGTTACCGGTGTAACCACATGGCACATCAACGCCGATGAAGCCGACCTGATTGACTACGACATGACCTTCAAACAGGATGCCCAGGACGCCATCTACGCCCCCGACCCGTACCGCTCTTCCGACCACGACCCGGTTATCATCGGCCTGAACGTGTGCGACGAGATTGCCCCGACGCTCGAAGTATCAGTCACGCCTGATATACTCTGGCCGCCCAGGCACCAGTACGTGCAAGTCACAGCGACCGTCATCGCGGCTGACAATTTTGACCAGAACCCGACCGTCGAACTCGTTTCTATCACCTCCAACGAGCCGGATAACGGACTGGGTGACGGCGACACCGCCAACGACATTGTCATCCTGGATGACTTCACCATCCTGCTGCGCGCCGAGCGTTCTGCCCACGGCACAGGGCGTATTTACACGCTAACGTACAAAGTCACCGATGCCTGCGGCAACGAGACCTACGCAACGGCAACAGTCTTTGTACCCTTGAATCAAAAGAAGTAAGTTCGAACCAGACAGAACGGGCGGAGCGCCATGCTCCGCCCGTTTTTGGTTTAAAACCATCCATTCTGCTGGATTTTGTGGCTGCCTTGTTTTCCTCAAACCATCCACGAATCCTTTGGCAGACTCAGGACAAGTTTCTCACGAATGGACAGCCGCAAATTCGTGGCCGTGTTCGTGGATGGAGTGCGGTAAAACCACAAATTCCGTTAGAACCAATAAATTTCATCCATTCATCCTATTAATCTGACACAAATCATAAAAATTCCATTAATTTAATATGACTTTCACCTGACGGGCATCACTGGCAGGTTGGCGGGAGCGCGGCTATACTTTACACATATCCCTTCATATATTCCCGTGAAAAGGACTCCCCCATGCCCGAAGAAGACCCTCGAATTTTGGAACTCCGCTCGGTGCGCGCCAAAGCCCGCGCTGGCGGCGGACAAGACCGCATTGAGAAGCAACACGCCAAAGGCAAAGGCACGGCGCGCGAACGCATCGACGCCCTGCTCGACCCTGGCACCTTCAACGAACTGGAACCGTTCATCACCAGCGACAACGACGAGTTGGGCATGGCGCCCGAAAAATTCCTCGGCGATGGCGTGGTCAGTGGCTACGGACAAATCGAAGGTCGCCCGGTTTACGTCTACGCGCAGGATTTCACCATTTACGGCGGCACGCTCTCCGAGATGCAGAGCCACAAAATCTGCCGCGTGATGGATTTGGCCCTGCGCAACGGCGCGCCTATCATCGGACTGATTGATTCGGGCGGCGCGCGCATCCAGGAAGGAATCAAAAGCCTGGGCGGCTACGCTGAAATCTTCCGGCGCAACGCCCAGTATTCGGGCGTCATCCCGCAAATCAGCGTCATGCTCGGCCCGTGCGCGGGCGGCGCGGCCTACTCGCCAGCCTTGCAGGATGTCATCATCATGGTCGAAAAACAGTCCTTCATGTTCCTGACCGGCCCGGAGGTCATCAAAGCCGTGACCGGCGAACAGGTGGACCCCGAATCGCTGGGCGGTTCGGATATTCACATGTCGGTCAGCGGCACAGCTCACCTTGCCACCCGCAGCGAAGCCGAGGCGATTGCCCTGGCGCGACAGGTGGTTTCATATTTCCCATCCAACAACGTTGAAAATCCCCCCTTTAAGCCAACCAGCGACGACCCGCAGCGCGCGGACGACTTGCTCAACAGCATCGTCCCGCTCGACCCGAGCCACTCGTACTCAATGCACGAGGTCATTACCACCATTGTCGATAAAGACTCCTTCCTCGAAATCCAGCCCGAGTGGGCGCGCAACGCCGTCGTCGGCCTGGCACGGCTGGGCGGGCAGAGCGTCGGCATTGTGGCGCAGGAGCCTTCGGTCATGGCGGGCGTCATCGACATCGACGCCGCCGACAAGATGACCCGCTTCGTGCGCATGTGCGACTGCTTCAATATTCCGCTGGTCACCTTTGTCGATTCGCCCGGCTTCCTGCCCGGCATCGCCCAGGAGCATGGCGGCATCATCCGTCACGGCGCGAAACTGCTGTACGCCTACTCCGAGGCCACCGTCCCGAAGGCGACTGTCATCACCCGCAAGGCCTACGGCGGCGCATATGTGGTCATGTCAAGCAAATACCTCGGCACCGACATCACCTACGCCTGGCCGAGCGCCGAAATTGCGGTCATGGGCGCAGAGGGCGCGGCCAACATTTTGTACCGCAAACAAATCGAGAGCGCCGAAAACCCCGCCGAAAAGCGCAAGGAAATGGCCGCGCTATACCGCGAAAAATTTGGCAATCCGTACTACGCCGCCGGGGCCGGTTACATCGACGACATCATCGAGCCCCGCGAAACCCGCGCCAAACTCATCGCCGCCCTTTCGGCCCTGCGCGACAAATACGCCCCCGCCCCGCCCCGCAAGCATGGGAATATTCCGGTCTAAATAGGTGTCAGGTGCGAGGTGCCAAGTGTCAGGAAAACCTGACACCTGAACCCTGACATCCCAGGAGCTTTTATGGAACTAATGACCAACGCACTCTGGATTACCCTCATCGGCATGGGGCTGACCTTTGGCGCGCTGGCGCTGTTTTGGGGCATGATGTGGGCGATTACGGCAATGCCAGTTAAAGAAGATGCTGTAGAGCGGGATAGCATCCCACCCCACAAACAAGACCAAAAAGCCAAAGCCGCCGCAGTCGCCGTCGCCATCGCCCTGGCCGAACAGGAACAACAGCAAACCGCCTACTTCCCCATGCCCGAAACGGCTTTTGTCAGCGCCTGGCAGTTGGGCATGCGCACCCGCCAGATGTACCAGAAGGGTAGTAAATCAAAATGAAATACACAGTCAAAATTGCGGATACCACCTACGAAGTCGAAATTGACGATTTAAATCGACGCCCAATCCTTGCCCGGATTGGGGACGAGACCTTTGAAGTGACTCCCGAAAACGGGACGAGCGTCCGCGCGGACTCCCCGCAGCCTGCTGCCGGTTCACAAACGGCGGCCCCGGCGAAGGGTGGAATGCCATCCGGCACGACGAGCGGGACCAGCGTCCTCGCGCCGCTGCCCGGCACGGTGACTGAGGTCAGCGTCAAGGCGGGCGACATTATCCAAAACGGTCAGCAGGTATGCGTCATCGACGCGATGAAGATGAAGAACGCCATCCGCGCCACGCGCGGCGGGACGATTGCTAAAGTGGCGGTGACGGTTGGACAGTCGGTGACGCACCGCCAGGTGCTGGTGGAGTTTGAAGCATGAGCGGATTTGACATCCTCCCCGAGTTGCTGGCGGGCTTTACGTCTTTCAGCCTGGGCAATGCCTTCATGCTGGCGGTCGGCGGGATTTTGATTTACCTGGCGATTGCGAAGGAATACGAGCCAGTGCTGCTGCTGCCGATTGGGTTTGGCTGCATCCTGGCGAACCTGGGCATGTCGGTCTACGACGAGCACAGTTTTTTGAAAGTGATTTACGACGCCGGGATTAAGACCGAGTTGTTCCCACTCTTGATTTTTATCGGCGTGGGCGCGATGATTGACTTCCGCCCACTGCTGGCCCAGCCCAAACTGGTGCTGCTCGGCGCGGCAGGGCAGTTCGGCATTTTCGGCACGCTCATCCTGGCAATTTGGCTGGGATTTCCCCTGAACGAAGCCGCTTCGATTGGCACCATCGGTGCGATTGACGGCCCGACGGCGATTTTCGTGACCTCCAAACTGGCCCCCGAACTGCTCGGCCCGATTGCGGTGGCGGCCTATTCGTACATGAGCCTGATTCCGATTATCCAGCCGCCGATTATGCGCCTGATGACGACCCGCAAAGAGCGCCTGATTCGCATGGATTACGCCCCGCGCCCGGTCTCGCAGACGACGGTAATTCTCTTCCCGGTGGTGGTGACGGTGATTGTCAGCCTGATTGCGCCCGGCGCGGCCCCGCTGATGGCAACCCTGATGCTCGGCAACCTGCTCAAAGAGTCGGGCGTGGTCGAGCGGCTCAACAAAGCAGCCCAGAATGAAATCATCAACATCGCGACCCTGTTCCTGGGGCTGGCCATCGGCGCGACCATGACCGCCGACAAGTTCATCTTCGACCCGGCGACCGGCGAATGGCAGGTACGGACGCTGCTGGTACTTGGCCTGGGTTTACTGGCCTTTGTGATGGATACCGTTGCCGGGCTTTTGTTCGGCAAGCTGATGTCGTTCTTCTCCGGCGGCAAAATCAACCCACTGATTGGGGCCTGCGGCATCAGCGCCTTCCCAATGGCCGGGCGGCTCTCTGCCAAAATGGCCCAGGAGGAAGATTTCGATAACTTCATCCTGATGCACGCCATGGGCGCGAACACCGCCGGGCAACTCGGCTCGGTCATCGCGGGCGGCGTGCTGCTGGCAATTGTTGGGACGATGATGTAATTCAGTATCCAGTGTTCAGTGGGCAGTATGAAAAGGCAAGAGCCGGGGATGCGAGTCTCCGGCTCTTTTGTGTTGCCTGTATAATTCAGGTTGAATGGAGCAAGCGCTGTGTTCCCTGAAAAACTAACCAACTTCATCATAGAGCAAGGCTGGGGAGAAATCACATCCGCTCAGGCGTTGGGCGGCGGGTGCATCAACGACGCCCGCGTGCTGGAAACATCCAGCGGCCCGCGCCTGTTTTTCAAGCAAAATCGCGCCATCCCCGCCGACATGTTCCCCCGCGAAGCCGACGGCCTGCGCGAGTTGGGCAGCGTGCCGGGCGCGCCGCGCGTGCCGCAAGTCTTTTTGGAAGATGCAAGTTTTCTCCTGCTCGAATACCTGCCCCCGGAGCCCCGGCATCCGCGCATCTGGGAAATTTTCGGCGCGGAACTCGCCACCCTGCACCTGCACACCGCACCCCGATACGGATTCCACGCCGACAACTACATCGGCGCGACGCCCCAGCCCAACCCCTGGACGGAAAACGGCCATAACTTCTTCGTCGAACAGCGGCTATTGTTCCAGGCCCAACTCGCCCGAAAAAACGGCCTGCTTGGCGCAGACGGGCTCCACCAGGTCGAGCGGCTCTGCCAGCGGCTATCAGACCTCGTCCCAGCCCAGCCTGCCAGCCTGCTGCACGGCGACCTGTGGAGCGGCAACATCCACACCGGCCCCGGCGGCCTGGCCTGCCTGATAGACCCCGCCGCCTGTTACGGCTGGGCCGAAGCCGACCTGGCAATGGCGAACCTGTTCGGCTCCCTGCCCGCGGAATTTTACGCCGCCTACGAAAACATCCGCCCGCTCGCGCCGGGCTACCGCGCGCGCTTCGACCTTTACAACCTGTACCACTTGCTCAATCACCTCAACCTGTTCGGCTACGGATACCTGGCCCAGGTTCAGGCTGTCCTGCGGCGCTATGGCTAGTTCGCAGGCTGAATCCTGGGCTACAGAAGTCAACTTACCGCAGCCAAATGAATAAAGCAAAAACGGCACCCGATTTCGGATGCCGTTTTCTTGTTTAAGCCTGAATGTTAGCGGTTGAGCAGGTAGAGAACCCCTGCGACAATGGCCACCGCGCCGGTGATTTCCCCCATATAAGGAAAATCAAAGCCAAAGGCGGCAAGGCCGGCGAGGATAAGATAAACAGCAAGCAGGATGGTGGTCAAATTCTTGGGCAGTTTCATGAGTTTCTCCTTTTTTGAACGGGTGAATTGAAACCTGCCAGTAAAAACACCAACATGGCCTGCGGGTTGCTATCAAGCAGAAACCTCGCGGTCAGTAATCTCCAGCGCGCTGTCAAGAATGGAAAAACCCTCCCGCAATTGTTCTTCCGTAATCACCAGCGGCGGGATAATTAAAATCGTGTGCCAATGGGTGTAAACGAACAGACCCTGTTCCAGGCAATATTTCTTGAGCGCGTTCATCACAGGGCTGGAGGCGTTCCACGGCGCCATCGGCTCTTTCGTCGCCCGGTCTTTGACCAATTCGATGATGCCGAACAGCCCAATCGAGCGCACGTCACCCACCGAGGGATGATTCTCACCCAGGTCGGCCAGCATTTTATGCAGTACCGGTCCCATCGCGGCAGCGTGTTCGACGATTTTGTCCTCGCGCATCACCTGGATATTGGCCAGCGCCGCCGCCAGAGAAATCGGATGGGCGGTGTAAGTCAGGCCGCTCTCGAAGACTGTTTCGTTGAAAGTTGCCGCAATTTCAGGCTTCATCGCCACTGCACCGAGCGGGGCATAGGCGGAGGTCAGTCCTTTTGCCATCGTCATCAGGTCGGGGACGACATCCCAGTGCTGGATGGCAAACCACTTTCCGGTGCGGCCAAAACCGGCCATGACTTCATCCGCAATCATCAAAATGCCGTATTTGTCGCACAGCGCGCGAACACCCTGCATGTAGCCCTCCGGCGGAACGATGATGCCGTTTGTTCCGGTCACGCTTTCCATCAGGATGGCGGCAATCGTCTCCGGCCCCTCGTAGCGGATGATTTCCTCGAGGTGGTTGAGGTAATCCAGCGTAAAATCGGCCTCCGAAACGGCAGGATTACTGCGGTGGAAGGTCGAGCGGTAGCGGTATGGGTCGAGAAAATGGACGATGCCGGGCATCAGGTTCGGTTCCCAGGCGACCCGGCGCGGGTCGCCCGTGGCAGCCATCGCCCCGGCTGTCGCGCCATGGTAGGAGCGGTAGCGCGTCAAAATCTTGTGTCTCCCGGTGTGGGCGCGGGCAATTTTAATGGCGTTCTCGTTGGCATCCGCTCCGCCGAGGGTAAACAAGACTTTTGTCAGTTGTCCGCCGGGCGAGATGTCGGCAATCGCCCTGGAGGCCAGCGCGCGGACTTTGGTGGCCATGCCCGGCGCGGCATAGGGCAATTCAGCGGCCTGCTGCTGGATGGCGCGGATGACGCGCTCATCGCCATGACCGATATTGACGCACATCGTCATCGAGTTGAAATCGAGGTAGCGCTTGTCGTCCACATCCCAAAAATAGACGCCTTTGGCGCGCTTGACCGGGATGGGGTTGATTTTGGCCTGGGCCGACCAGGTATAAAAAGCGTGTTCGCGGCTGAGCGGTAAGATTTGGTCATCGGGCAGGTCGAACATGGTTTCTCCGGGCAAAGATTGAAGGACGGGCAAAAAAACATCCCGCCAAATGCTCGCGGGATGCCAGGGTGGTATTCTATTTCAGGGTTTCAGGCGCGTATCGGCTGAATTCAACATTCTTTCCATCTTGTTGAATAAGGCGTCGAGCTGGTTGACCAGGTATTCTTCCTCGTCGAGGGTCGGCCAGGCCTGCACTTCGGCTTGCACCGCAGCCGTCGGTGTGACCGGAGCCGGAGTCTCTTCTTCGGGTATCTCGGAGGCCGTCGCCGTCGGCAAAATCCCAACCCGCACATTGGGGCCGGGCAGGGTCGGGTAAGGCGTGCCGCTGTTCTCCTGGCAGGCTGTCAAGAATGCCCCGAAAAACAGCAAAAACAAGACAAGGAATAGATTTTTCACAACAATTCTACTTACTTTCTAAAAACACGGTCTCTCCAAGCACCGTAAGCCGTCCTGAAATCCCTAACTCCAAAAAATAGGATGAAATGAACACTCTTGAGCGAATCGTGTACGTCAATAATGCTTTGCCCGGCCAAGTTACGGTCGAGAACCGTATAAAACCCGTTGAAACCGGGGTTGCTGGTAAAGATGACATTGGCATTCACACGGGCCTGTTCAGCATCCCGTATTGCACCGTAGAAGTTGGAGAGCGCAACCTCCAGAGCATATACATCGCGACCGCGCTTGGCCTGGAAATCAATCAGGGACTGGAAGGTGTCAGCTGTGCGGTAGGCATCCCGAATCACCGTGGTCTGGTCATCGTACCAGGCGCGCTTCTTGAGCCAGGTGTTACGAATTTCAGTATCGGTCATCTTGCCCAGGCCGGGGACAGGACGGGCAGGCTCTGGGGTATTTGCCAGGGCAGGGGAAACCGCCGAAAACGAAATCGCCGCCACACAAAGCACAATCACAAAAACAGATAAGATTCTCATTTTGTTCATTTTTTCTCCTTATTGATTAGCAAACCGATTATAGCATGTTAGAAAATCAGCCGGAGGGCCTAAGCAACCCTCAAAAAAATCCAAAAGTCACCTTTGCGCTTTTTGGCGCGAGGAGTATAATACGCGGCCTTTTCCCTACCATCACAAACAGGAGAGCCATGCCCACCTTTCCTTATCGCCGCATTATCGTTATCGGCGTTACCAGCGCCGGGAAATCGACCCTGGCCGAACAACTGGCCGCCAAACTCGGCCTCGACTTTATCGAACTGGATGCCCTGCACTGGGAACCCAACTGGGGCCATGCACCCGACGACGTCTTTCGCCAGCGGGTCGAAGCCGCCACCTCGGCCCCGGCCTGGGCGCTGGCCGGTAACTACAGCGTCGTGCGCGACCTGACCTGGCCTCGCGCCGAAGCCGTTATCTGGCTCGATTATCCACTGCGCACCGTCTTCTGGCGCCTGCTAACCCGCACCCTGCGCCGCTGGTGGACGCACGAACTGCTCTGGGGCACCAACCGCGAAAACCTGTGGACACATTTCAAGCTCTGGTCAGAAGACTCGCTCTTTCACTGGCTCTTCAAAACCTACTGGCGGCGCAAACGCCAGATACCGCACTTCCTCTCCCAGCCCGAATACGCCCACCTGAAACTCATCCACTTCAAAACCCCGCAAGAAGCCGAAAACTGGTTAAACTCGTTAACATGAAAACAAAATTCATCCCCGGCATCCAACTTTGCGGGCAATTCTATGCCCAGGTCGTGCGCCCGCTGCTCGAAACGCACTTTCCCGCGCTCGAATACAGCGCCGCCCTGCTCGGCGACGGCTCGGAAACCCTCGGCTACGATACGCCCATGTCCGCCGACCATCACTGGGGGCCGCGCGTCATGCTCTTCGTGCGCGAGACAGACATCGGCCTGGCCTCGCAAATTCACCGGATGCTGGCCGACAACCTGCCCTACACCTTCATGGGATACTCGACTCATTTTTCGGAACCGGATATGGACGACAACGGCGTTCAGCATTTAACGCCCATCGACTCCGGTCCCGTTAACCATCGCGTCACCGTTCAGACTCCCCTCAGCCTGCTCGCTGACCATCTCGGCTTAGACCACGCTGAAAATCTTTCCCCCGCCGACTGGCTCTCCATTTCCGAACAGCGTTTACTCACCCTGACGGCCGGGGCCGTCTACCACGACGGGATCGGCCTCGAAGACCTGCGCCAGCGCTTTGGCTGGTATCCTCACGACGTATGGCTCTACCTGCTGGCGGCAGACTGGGCGCGCATCGGACAGGAAGAACACCTGATGGGCCGCGCCGGGCTGGTCGGCGACGAAGTCGGCTCTGCGCTGATTGGCGCTCGTTTGGTGCGAGACATCATGCGCCTGTGCTTTTTGATGGAACGCCGCTACGCGCCTTACCCCAAATGGTTCGGCACCGCCTTCAAACACCTCGAATGCGGCCCCGCGCTTTACCCCATCCTGCAAAAAGCCCTCGCCGCCCGCACCTGGCAAACGCGCCAAAAATATCTCGTCCCCGCTTACGAATTCATCGCCCGCAAGCACAATGCCCTCAGCCCAACTGCCCCGCTACCCGAAACCACCATCCAATTCTTCGGACGGCCCTTCCAGGTCATTGCCCTGCAAGGCTTCGCCGATGCGCTACTCGCCCAAATCAGCGACCCGGCAATCGCCAGCCTACCGCCCATCGGCGGCATCGACCAGTGGAGCGACAACACCGACCTGCTTGAGTCTCGCAGCCTGCGGGCAAAAATTGCGCAAATTTATGCCCCATAAATCGGACATTTTTGCTATAATATTTTCATGTCTGACGATAAAACAAAGCGACCCAGCACAGGCCTGTTATTCCTGGTCGATAATGGAATGAACTCACCCCACAAGATGACCCTTGTGCGCCTGGTGATGAAAGGCATCCGCATCAGCCATGAAGATTTGTGGACCAGCCTTAACCTGTTGCCAAAAGAAAAACTCATGGACAGGAAGACATTCGAGCAGATGCTTAACGAACTGGTCGAAGAAGAATGGATATGGCGCGTGGAAATGAACGGCAAAACCATCTACAGTCCGCGCCTAAAAACCACTGAAGGCAAACCGAGATAACACAACGGGGCAGGAAAACCTGCCCCGTCTTGATTCCTGCGCCATACTTTATGAATGCAAGAATTTGTAGGTCACAAACCCCAGGGTCAGCAAAAAGTTTAATAAAAACACCAGGGCCGCCATCAGCCAGCCGGAGACAACAGCCAGGAGAACGCCCAGGATGACAAGCCCGGCGTACCCAACCATCAGGCGGGAATTTTTCTCGTGCGCCAGGACGGTTTGGGTCGCGCTGTTGCTGTCCCATAATTTCCAGCCAATGCCAATAAACAGTAAAGCCAGGAAAAAGAGAAAGCCCATAGCCTGGTTGCCGGTCAGGAACGGAAAATCAAGCACAAGAATGCCGCAATAACTTGCCATCGAGGGCAGCGGCGAACTTGGCAGCAGTATCGCCCGCGCCATGATAAAACGTCCCCAGGCTGCATCGGAGGCCTGCACCGGCCAGGAAAACTCAAACTCCTGACCGGGTTCAAAGGTCAGCGGCGATTCGAACAGATTAACCATCCCCGGCCCGCCAGTCTGCAACATACGCAAAATGGTCTTAACCTCGCGTTCCGAAGGGTTGCTGATTTTTGCGCTGATGGCGGCAGTTTCATTCCTCGTGATTGCCAGCGGACAGGAGAAATTTTCTACTTCCTGCTCTGGCGCGCGACCATACAGTATCCTGTTCTGGGTCGGGAGTTCGAAAGACGAGGCTTCGAAATCAGCCCAGGTGACAAGAATAGCCAGCAGAAGGGCAACGGCTATCCCAAGAGCGTACAAAATTATCCCCAGGCGCGCCTTCGTTTTCTGTGTCAATTGCATGTAGTCCTCCGGGTTGTGATAAAAAACACGGCCATTATTATAACCTGTCCCCCCCTTCACTTCGCACATTAAGACGGCCTTGCCTGCACACACGGCATGATATACTACCGGGCATGTCCGAATTAAGGCCCTGCGACGGCAAACTACCCGAAAAAGTACTCGAAGGAATCGCCGCTTTCAACGCCGGCGATTATTTCGAGGCCCACGAACTTCTCGAGGAAGCCTGGGTGGCCGAAAAAGGAGAGATTCGAGATTTATACCGGGGGATTTTACAGGTGGCGGTCTGCTACTATCATATTACCCGCCAAAATCACGAAGGCGCGCTCAAAATGTACGCTCGCAGCCTGAACTGGCTGACGAAATGGCAGCCCAACTGCCGGGGGGTGTGCGTCACAGAATTGTTGCGGGACGCAGAATCCGTCATCGAAGCCGTCACCGACCTGGGGCCGGAACGAATCGCGGAATTTAATCCTGCCCTGTTCAAGCCGGTGCTGGTCGAACACCATTACTGGTGCGACCGCTGCGGGGCCGAGATGTTCGAGCACAATTGCAAAATCACCTGCCCGAACTGCGGCAACCGCTTCGACTGTTCTGATTTGAATATCTATTTTGATTAAACGACCGTCCTTCGACTACGGGCTGCGCCCTCCGCTCAGGACTTATGATTTTGAACTATCCAACCAGGATGGCGCGGGCGGGAGCGCCATCGGCCCCGGCGAGTTTGAGCGGCAGACAGTACAGGTCGTAAAAACCGCGCGGAACCTGTGACAGGTTCAGGCCTTCCAACGCAACAACGCCAGCCTTGAGCAAGATTTGATGGGTGGGCACCGAATCACTGTAGGGGGCGACGGAGAGATAATCCACACCGACGAGTTTGATGCCCTGGGCCACCAGCCATTCCGCGCCGTCGGGGGTAATGGCGACAAAATCTTCTTGAAAAGTATTTTCACCGCGCGCCCACAGTTTGGAGTTGCGCGTACCGAATAAAATGCGCGGCACACCGGTCGGCAGGGAGGTGCGCCCGAGCACATCGGCGCTGATTTCGTCAATATCGTCGGGGAGTTGCAAAACATAGCATGGCCCGGTCAAGACCTCGAGCGGCAGCGATTCGACGGTGCGGCCATCGTTGAGAAAATGATGCGGTGCATCGACATGCGTGCCGGTGTGGGCCGAAATATCGAGGCGGGTCAGGTTATATTCCGCGCCAGCGTCCATGCTGACGGTCTGGGGCATCTTGATGGGCGGGTCGCCCGGCCAAACCGGCAGGGAGGGGGAAATAGCGAGGGAAATATCGTAAATTGGCATTTTATCGTCCTTTCTACCAACCGCTTTCCTTGAAATACTCTTGCAGGAAAATCTCGCGCTCTTCGGGGGTCATCGGGCGAGGACGGGAGAAGTCCTCAAGCATGGTGGTCAGCAGTTCGATGCTCACCAACCTGCCATCGTAAAAGACGTAACGGGTAATAAATCCCCAGCGCGTCTTGGTGGTGCGAACACCATTGCTGGGGTTATCGTAGCCCATCTGGTCAAAAAACAAATTGCCCAGTCCATAATGGATAAACGAATCGCCGTAGAACTCCATCACCTGCGGGTAGTGGGCCTGAGAGCCGTTAACCGCCACCGCCCCGGCTTCGGCCAAGCGGCGAAAATCGATTTGCTGCCAGGGGCGGGCTTCGGCGCTGTAATACTCAAAATACTGGAAAGTCGCCAGCACAAGGTAGCCCTCGTCTTTCAGGCGCTTGATTTCGGCCACAATCCACTCATAATCGCCGCAAGCCGCCGCGCCCGGCCAGCCATCCTCGCGCGCCCAGGCAAATTCCGGCCCTACCGGATTGCAACCGATAAAGGCAAACTTCATTCCGCCGCGCTCCAAAAGAGCAGGCTTGCGCGAATCGGCCAAATCGGCCCCGCCGCCAAAATAGGGCCAGCCGCGCTCGTTGTACATATCAAGGGTATTAAATGTGGCTTCCTTGCCCCAATCCTGGAAGTGGTTGCCGGTCAACTCGACCACATCGGTGCCGATGTATTCAAGCAATTCAATGTACTTGGGGTCCGAGCAAAAAATCAGGCGCAGCTGGTTGGGGTTGGGGTATGGGCAGCCAACCGCAAACGGGATTTCGTTCGAGATGTGGGCAATGTCTGCTTCCAAAAACCAGTCACGAATGTCACGGGCCGGGTAGAAATTGCCGTTCAGTTCCATCTTGTAGGCCGTCGCGCGCACCAGAGCGGTCACGCCGGTCATCACCACGGTTGCCATTTTTTCGGGGTCGCGGTTGCTGGCAGGCAAGGGAATGTCCGCGCCATCCAGCGCAAAGCGCACCAACAGCGGATAATTTTCCACCTCGAAGTTCTTGCGAATGGGCGACTGGCCGTCCACTTCAAGGACTTTCAATTTTGGCGTGATTTCATCGAAAGGAACGATGCCCCAGGCCTGGCGCTGCGCCCACAGGGCATATTCGACGTCGGGAGATGAAACGATGCGCACCGCGCCCTCGGCTGGCGGGCCGCCAAACAGGCTTTCCAGCGCGCTGCGAGTGGATGCCGTCATCACCAGCGCCGGGCCTTCACCATCCCAGGCAGCGCGAACTTCCTCCCAGGTTGCCCCATCGCGCACCGTCGGGAAGGCTGCCACCAGCGCGTAGACCCAGGTCGATTGCGCCTCAACCGGCGCAGACTCATCGTTTTGATGAACAACATCGAGGCGAATGGAGGCCGTTTCACGCGTATCAGTCAGGTTTGCGCCATCCAGGTTGACGGCAGCGCGCAGGCTGTCAGACGCAGACGGTGAAACCCAGGCCCAAACCGGCGTCTCGGTCGGGGCAGGCCGGGGCGTAGGCGTCTCCTGCGCCGGAGGCAGCGACGTCGGCGGAATAAAAACCTCCGGCTCGGGGCGGCAGGCAGACAGCAGCAGGGCAAACAGGGAAAACAAAAGAAAAAGTCGGCGCATCCATTAACCTCGGTAAATTTGCTGGCAGGCATTGTAGCATAAGAGCGCGGCAAAACAAAAGGCATCCGGGCGCAAAACCCGGATGCCTTCAAAAAAGAAAGGCAGGTGTGCTACTCTTCCAACGTCAGCGTACCGATGTCGTACGCTTCACCGGGCGGGATGAGGCTGCGCTCGGAGCCAATCCCAAATTGGGTGGTCAGTTGCGCCCATCCGTCGCCTGTTTGAGCCACCAGGACGTAGTAACCGGTCGGGATGTTCTCAATCGTAAAGACGCCATTGGCATCCGTCTCGGTGAACAGGAAGAAAGGTTGTTCGGAGCAGGGCGTATCGCCCGAAAACTGGGAACCGAGCGGTTCGACGCAAATCTCGACCCGCATCCCGGCCAGGGGCTTGTTGGAAGCATCTTCCAGTTTGCCGGTCAGCGTGCCGGTTTCTTTTTCGACCAGGCCGGGGATGACCGGCCCGTCGTTGGCAACGGCAATAAACTCGATAAAGTTATCGCCAATGTCGGAATTTTCCATGCGATAGGTCTGCCAGGTCGAACCGTCAAGAACAACCAGGCCATAACTCGTCCCGGCCCAGATGCGCCCCTGGCTGTCAGCGGCCAGGGCGTTGACGCGGTCTGTCGGCAGGTGGTTGCTGCCGGCAGTGTAATTCGTCCAGACGCTGCCGTCGAAAAGCGTCAGGCCCGAAGATGTGTCACCCAGCCAGACCCTTCCATTGGCATCGAGTACCATCATCTTGGGAGAGTTGAAATCGGGCTTGCGGATTTGTTTCCAGACCCCGCCCTCGAAATAGGCGACCCCGGTGCTATACCCGGCCCAGGGGCGTTCAAGCGAATCAAGCACCAGGGCGTTGAAGAACAGGTTGTCATCAAAACCATTGCCCGGCTGGTAAACCGTCCACTCATCGTTTTCAAAAGCGGCCACGCTGCGCGAAGTCACCACCCACACGCGGCCATCGGGGGAGGGTATTGCGTTGTAAACCAGTTCGTTGGCATATTCGCCGCTTGCCAGCAATTCGGCACTGAAGGTTTCCCAGTTCCCGCCCAAATAGCGGCTGACGCCCCGGAAGTGAGCCACCCAGAGTGTGCCATCGTCAGTACAGGAAATCGAGTTGGCAGAACTATAGCCGTCACTCTTGGCGATATGCTGCCAGTTGGCGCCATCGAACAGGCTGACCCCGCTCGTGTGGGCAATCACGATGCGCCCATCCGGGCAAACCCCGCCAGCCTGTACAAAATCACTGGGCAGGTCGGAATTGGCGCGGGTGTAGGTCTTCCATCCGTTTTCGTCCAGGCAGGTGATGCCCGCCGAGCGCAGGCCCAGGCAGGCCAGGCCGGGGCCTTTCGATGCAATCGGCTCAGGCATGGCGGCTTCGACCACCGGGGTCTCACGGGGCGTTTCAGGAGCGGCAGCGGGGGATTCCGGTTCGATGACCACCTCAACGATAGGCGTGGGGCCAGATGCGCTACCGCCTTCAAGCGCCTGGCAGGCCAGGCTGGCAAGAAGCAAAACCAGCGCAGCCAGGAATACAGGAAACAGTTTGGATTTCATCGATTCCTCCTTCAAAAGAATGGATTAGGCATTTATTGTATCAATTTCCCCATCAAGCGCGTATGAACCACTGGTACCAAACGATATTGTTTGAGGGTAGATAACCACCTTCAAACAAAAAGGCTGGCCGCTTTGCGCGTCCAGCCTTTGGAGAAGTCAGGCTTCCGGCCCCGTTCAACGCCAGAAGGTAGGGAAAATGACACGGATGGCGACATCCAGAAGGAAAGCCAGCATGAACAGGCCGCCAAAGGAGCGGTTGTTGGCAAAGGCCAGCGGCGCAAAGAAGAGCGGCCAGCCTCCCTGACCGTCAGGGAAACCTTCGGGACGAGTTTCGGGCCGGGGCTTGAGGAAGTTGGGCAGGATGCGGCGCAGGGTGGGCAAGGCCAATAGCACGAGCAGCAAGACCGGGGTGAAGTAGCGCAGGGCTATCATCCCCAGAACCAGCAGGTAGGGCAATATCATCATCGCAACAACGGCGTAGCGCGAGGCCTTTTCGCCCAGAATGACGGGCAGGGTGTGAATGCGCTTTTCGGCGTCCACCTGGATTTTGTCGATATGTTTGCCAAAAATAACGGTGGTAACGCCAAAATAGTAGGGCAGGCTGGCCCATGTGACGTTCCAGTCCCACTGGCCGGACAGGACGTAGTAGCCGCCGCCTATCATCAGCGGCCCCCAGACCAGCAGGACGGCGACTTCGCCGAGGGCAATGTATTTGAGCGGCCAGGTGTAGAAGAGCACAAAAAACGCGCCCAAACCGAGTAAAACCCAGATGATGGGGTCGTTGCCGTTGGTGAGAATCAGGTACAGGCCGCACAGGAAGGCTGCCAGCCCGGTTCCGCCAGCGTAGGCCAGCAGCTGGCTGGTGGTCATCAACCCGTTGGCGACCGGCTGCGGACCGTAGAGGGTACGGAAGTAGTTGTCCTTATCGACGCCTTTGACGAAATCGGTATAGTCGTTGAACAGGTTGTTGGTGGCATGAGCCAGGATGAGCCCGAGAGTAAGCGCCAGCCAGGGCAGCAGGGAAAAATACCCGTCGCGGGCAGCGAACAAGCCCGCCAGGGCTGAGGAAATAAAGGTCATGACCAGCACCGCGGCGCGGGTCGAGATGAGCCATTTCGAGACGAAATCGAGGGCATCCCATTCGTCCTTCGAGACAGCCGGGATGACTTGCAGGGCTTTTTTCCACATGGCAAAGTTCATGGTTGTTCTCCTGATTGGGGATATATGATAGATTATATCTGATTTGGGCGAGAAGCGTATCACCGCCTTCAGGCGGTTCTGACAGGCTAAAGCGCGGTCCAGGCTTGGAAAGCAAAATCCCCCGGCGGTGCGTTCTCCGGGAGATTTTGCATGGCAGGGAAGAAGGCTTACAGTTCGCTGGTCATGATGAACTGCGGCTTCATTTCAAAGTTTTCGTACTTGGGGCGGTAGCGGTTGGTATCGTAGAACTGGTCTACCTTGACGAGTTTCTTGGTGGCCGTGACCACATCCAGCGGCATGTTGTCGTAGCGGCCGTTTTTGAGCACCACCAGGCGGCCATGCACGCCCTTGAGAATCAGGTCGAGGGCCAGGTTGCCAAAAGCCATCGGGACGATGGAGTCGATGGCATCCGGGTCGCCGCCGCGCACCATGTAACCGAGTTTTTGCTCGACGATATTTACCTTCTGCCCGTTGTTGAAGCGCGGGGAGATGTCCTTGACAGCTGCCGCCACCAGTTCGCCAATTCCGCCCAGTTTGGCGTGGCCGTAGGCGTCGGTTTCCATGTTGGCAAAAATCATTTCGCCGCCTTCGAACATCGCGCCTTCAGAGACCAGCGCAACCGAATAGTGGCTGGGATTGCGGTTGCGGTCATAAATCATCAGGTCGGTCAGGTGTTCGATGTTGAATTTGTATTCGGGGATGACACAGCGGTTGGCCGCGCCCGCCATGGTCGGGAGCATGGCGGTAAACCCGGCGTAGCGGCCAAAGACTTCGACAATCAGGAGGCGTTCGTGCGACCCCGCAATGGTGCGCAGGCTGTTGACCAACGAAATGGTGCGAGTGACGCAGGTGCTGAAACCGATGCAGTAATCGGTGCCGGGTACGTCGTTGTCCATCGTTTTGGGCAAGGCAACGACCTTAATTCCCTGCTTGTAAAGGTGGACGCCATAACTGAGCGTGTCGTCGCCGCCAATCGGGATTAGATAGTCGATGCCAAGGAAGTCGAGATTTTTTATCACCTCGGGAGTCAGGTCGTTGACTTCTTCGGTGTATTTATCCTTATACATTTCCGGCACGTCGGCTTTTTTGACATTGGTCGGTTTGGTGCGCGATGTGTGCAGGAAGGTTCCACCTGTGCGCCCGGCGCGGTTGACGACTTCTTCGGTGAGATACTGGAAGTTGTTGCTATTGTCGGCGTCTTTCTGGCGAACAACGTCCACCAGGCCGCCCCAGCCGCGCCGAATGCCGATGACCTGGTAGCCCTCCCTCAATGCGCGGATGGTGACTGCCCGAATGGCCGGGTTGAGACCGGGGACATCGCCGCCGCCTGTCAGAATGCCAATCACACCTTGCTTTTTCTTAGTCATTGTTAGCCTCCATTGTGGGTATGCCGAATAATGCCTGCTTCTATTATAACCAGCGCGTCAACTGTTGGTTACATTTGAATCGGGGTTTTGACCGCCGGGGCGCGGTTGTGATACAGGCTTTCCGCCGCGAAAATCAGAAGGCCCAGCCAGACAATTCCGAAGCCAACCAACTGCTGGGATGAAAACGGTTCCTTGTAAACAAAGACGCCTATCAGGAATTGCATGGTTGGCGCGAAGTATTGCATCAGGCCAATCATCGTCAGCGGGATGCGATGGGCTGCCCCGGCAAACATCAGCAACGGGATGGTGGTAACCAGCCCCGCGCCGACCAACAGCATATCAGAAACCGCGCCAACGTGTAAAAACGCCCCAGAGTCGGTCAATTCCATCGCAACCAGGTACCCGGCGGCGGGGAGAACGAGAATCCCGGTTTCGAGGGTCAGGCCGTAAACGGAACTGAGCGGAGCCAGTTTTTTGACCAATCCGTAAAATCCGAAAGAAAAGGCCAGGGTCAGGGCTATCCAGGGCAGTCGGCCATACGAGACGGTCAGGTAGGTGACGCCAATGACCGCCAGGGCAACCGGAATCCATTGCAGGGGGCGCAGGCGTTCGCGGAAGAAAACCATGCCCAGCACGACGCTGATAAGCGGGTTGATAAAGTAACCCAGGCTGGTTTCGACAATATACCCGGCATTGACCGCCCAGACATACATCAACCAGTTGACGCCAATCAGCACGGCGGCGATAGCGTAGATGCGCAAGGTTTTCA
The DNA here is from genome assembly GCA_020060235.1 of Anaerolineales bacterium. Lineage (GTDB taxonomy): Bacteria > Chloroflexota > Anaerolineae > Anaerolineales > Villigracilaceae > UBA8950. The sequence continues at coordinate 32,027 of JAGVAO010000045.1, forward strand.
GGTCGAAGGCTTTTTCTCGCAGGGCCTTCAACTGCCCGCCTACCACGAGAATAATGAGCAAGAGGACGAAAGACCACAGGATGCGATGCCCGAGCAGTTGCAGGGCCGGAACGTTTTGCAGGAATTTCCAGTAAATCGGGAACAACCCCCAGGTAAAGTAAGCGCCAAAAGCGAGCAGGAAGCCCTTCTTATCCATTTTTTCTCCATGAGCGGTGAAGTTGCAATGCGGGCAAGTATACACCCACAGCCTTCTTGAAAACAGTTCCGCAAGGGAGTACAGTACTATTGTGATTGTTTTCTCGAAAGGAGTTGAAGCATGAAAAACCGACCGTTTTTCTGGCTTGGCGCGCTGCTGGCCGCCGCGCTGGCCTGCCAGGCAATCTCTCCAGACGCCGGGACACAGGAGCAGCAAAAACCTCCCGCCTCCACAGACCTGCGTTCTTACGAGACAGACACATTCCGGTTTACCATCCCGCAAGGGTGGCAAACGATGGAGGAACTGTGGCAACGCCCGATACCCACAGACCGCGAATATTACGATTTGGGCGTTATCGAAATCATCACCATCACCAGCGTACAGGTTCAAGGTGCGAGCGGCGCATTTTTTGCGGTTGCGAGTTCTCCCCTGGCAGGCGGGGTCGGATTGGAAGAACGGTTCGAAACGGCCTACACAGGAGTAAAAACCGAGATTCAGACTATCACGCAGCAGCCGTTCGAGCGCGGGCAATTGACAGGCTACGAAATCACCTACAAACGGCCCTGGGGCGAACCGTGGTGGATGTTCCACGACATCTGGCTTGAAAAAGACGGCATCATTTATGTGTTGTCTTTCCACGCTGCGCCAGCCAGTTTCGAAAATTACAGCGAAGTCATGGAAGAGATAGTCGACAGTTTTGAATTCAAAGAATGAAACCACTCTGGCAATAAGCCGTACTATAATAAGACAACCGACAACCATATACACGAAGGAGCGTAACCATGAGACAAATCATCGGCCCCGATATTAGTTTTTACCAGGACGAACCCTCGACCCCGCAGGGCGTTGATTTTGTCAAAATGCGCTCTGTCTCCGATTTTGTGATTGTGCGCGCAGGTCAAAACCTTTGGATTGACTCGCGCTTTGCCTACCACTGGAGAGAATCGAAACGGGTGGGCCTGCCGCGCGGCTCTTACTGGTTCTACGACAGCCGCGCCGACCCCAAAAAACAGGCTGAATTATGGGTGCAGACCCTGGGCAACGACCTGGGCGAACTGCCGCTGTGGGCCGATTTCGAGGAGAAATACGGCGGCACATACAAGGGATGGCAGAACTGGTACGTTTTCCTCGAACGACTGCGCATGTTAATCGGACAATCGGCGGAAATTGGCATCTATACGGCTTACTATTACTGGCGCGACAACGCTCCAAACGCCACCAGCCAGGCTGCCAGCCTGGCCTACTTCCGCAGGTATCCACTCTGGATAGCACATTACAACGCGCAGAAACCGCTGGTCCCAAAGCCCTGGGATGAAAACGAGTGGCTTTTCTGGCAATATACCGAAAAAGGCGACGGCAAACTATACGGCGTTGAAAGCAAGCAAATCGACCTGAACTACTTCAACGGCGACGAGGCGGCCTTCAAAAAACGTTTCAACCTTTCGGGCCAGCCATCCATCACCCAATACCGGGTCGATTTGAGCATCCGCGAAGGCCCGGCGCTGACCTTCAACAGCATCGGGACACTCCAGCAGGACGAGGTTCTCAGCCGGGTCGAAGCATCGGAGGACGGAAATTGGACACGCGTCAAGCGCAGCGACGAACAGACCGGCTGGGTCAGCAACAACGTGCTCGTGCCCGTTCCGGCCACACCGCCGACAGACCCACCTCCCACTGACCCGCCCCCGACTGACCCACCGCCAACCGACCCGCCGCCTGTCGGAACCGGGCGCATGTACCGCGTAACGGTCAATTCGCTGCGGGTGCGCAGCGGGCCGGGCACAAATTTCGGCATCATCGGCGGCTTGAGCCTGAACGAAATTGTCGAAGAAATGTCCTTCAACACCGACAAGTCCTGGATGGAACTGCGCAACAGCGAAGGCCTGGTCGGCTGGTCGGCCAGCGAATACCTGGTGCTGGTCAACGACGCCCCGCCTCCGCCGCCTCCGCCGAGCGCCTATCCCTGGTATCGGGTAACAGCCGCTTCGGCCCTATTTGTGCGCGAAGGGCCGGGAACGAACTTCAAGACCATCGGCAACCTGGTTAAGGATGATATTGTCGCCGCTGTCGGGCCAGAAACCAGCACGGGCTGGGTGCAAATAACGCGCTTCGACGGCCTGACCGGCTGGTCGTCAAAGACATACCTGGCCAGCCTGGGTCTGGAAAGGCCCAAATCCATCCGCCAGCGGTTGTTCCCCGGCGCAACCTACTTCCGTCGCGAGTACAGTACGCCGCGTACCATTGTGGCGCATGTCCTGGCGCTTGATTTAAACGCCGCCAGCGTTTCCTTTTTCGTCACCCCGCAAAGCCTGACGGGCGGAATTTCATGCACGCGCACCACATCCCGATTCCTGTCCGAGTTCAGCCAGCACATCGCCATCAACGGAGACGGGTTCACCTACCTGCCTGCCGGTTCGGCCTCCTGCGCGGCAGGCGGCGACCCGGTTAAGGTCAACGGGTATGCGGCATCGAAAGGCAACATCTATAACACCAAAACTGCCGCCAGCATCTTCATGAATGTCAACAACGAGGTGACCCTCGAAAAAGCCAAGGGAACTGTTTACAACGCTGTCTCGGGCGACCGGATTGTGCTGCGGGCAGGCCAGCGAGTCGCCGACCTGGCAGTTGGCACCCCCGACCCGCGCACAGCCATCGGCCTGACCCAAAACGGGCGCGGCGTCATCCTGATGGTGGTGGATGGCCGCCAGCCCGGCTACAGCCAGGGTGTGACCCTGCACGAACTGGTCGATATGCTCCTGGCCTTTGGCGCGTATAGCGGCATCAACATGGACGGCGGCGGCTCCTCCTCCCTGGTCATCAAGGGCACCGACAGCCAGCCGCGGGTACTCAACTCGCCAATCGACAGCAATACCCCCGGCAAAGAGCGCGCCGTCGCCAACCACCTGGGAATCGTCGTCAGGTAGTTATGGACTTCCCGGCGCTGTTCACTTTTTCGCAATCGTCGCTGCAAGACTACGCCGACTGCGCCCGCCGCTTCCAGTTGCGGTACCTCGAGCGGCTGACCTGGCCGGCCATCGAGACCGAACCAACCCTCGAGAACGAGCGCCGCCAAAAGGCCGGGCAATTCTTCCATCGCATGGCCCAACAGGCTCTGGTTGGCATCCCGCTCGATAAACTGGATGGCCTCGCAGGCAGCCCCGAACTGGCGAAATGGTGGCAAAACTTCAGCGCGGAATATCCAAACATCACCCGCGCGGCAAAACTTTACCCCGAACTGACGCTTTCGGCCCCGCTCGGCGGCCACCGCCTGACGGCCAAATTCGACCTGGTCGCCGTTTCTGAGGGCAAAGCCGTCATCTACGACTGGAAAACCTACCACCATCGCCCGCGCAACGAGACGCTGTCCATCCGCTGGCAGACGCGAGCCTACAGATGGCTGCTGGCCGAAGCCGGGAAGCACCTGAACGACGGGAAAAATTTCGCGCCGGAAGATATCGAGATGGTCTACTGGTTTGCCGAGTTCCCCGACCAGCCGGCTCGCTTTGCCTATAACGCCGGGCAATTCGAACGCGACCAGGCCGGGCTGGAAAAAATCATCGAAGAAATCGGCGCAGCCAGGGACTATCCCAAAGTGGATGAAGGCCAGACCGGGAGAACCTGCCGCTTTTGCGCCTACCGCTCCTACTGCGCGCGCGGCGACCTGGCCGGAGACTGGCGCGAGGCCGAGTTCGCAGACGATGCCCTGCCCGAAATCCTGCTCGACCAGGTTGCTGAAATCGAACTGTAGGGAAAGTTTTCTCGACTTTTTGTAAAGAACCCTTGACAATTGTCAGGGGTTCTACTATACTCCCAGGTGTAAAGTGTGCTTTACTCAAACTCGCCATCGAAAGGATACTCCAAACCGATGCACCGTCCCTACCTGCTCTTCGCGCTACTTGCTTTCGCGCTAACCGCCTGTGCACCCTCGCAAAACCAGGCGAACTCACCAGAAGCCACACTGCCACTCACAGATTGCGCGCTGGTTACCTCGCGCGGCCAGCAAATTAGCGCGCGCTGCGGCGTTTTAAATATCCCCGAAGACCGCGCAAACCCTGACGGACGACAAATCCCGGTTCATGTTGCTGTAATTCCGGCCATTTCGCGCGCGCCGCAACCCGACCCACTGTTCCTTCTAGCAGGCGGCCCAGGGCAGGCAGCCATCGAGGCTTTTGTGAGCCTGCTGCCCATGTTAAGTGACATCTCGCAGGAACGCGACATTGTGCTGGTCGACCAACGCGGAACGGGCAAGTCAAATCCGTTGCGCTGCCTCGACCCGCAAGACGAGACTCTGGACGAACAGGAAATGCTGGAAAAACTAAAAGCCTGCCCCACCCAACTGGACGCCGACCCGCGCTTTTACACCACTGAAATTGCCATGGCCGACCTGGACGAAATCCGCGCCGCGCTGGGTTATGAAAGCATCAACCTGTACGGCGCCTCTTACGGAACCCGCGCCGCGCTCACGTACCTGCGCATGTTCCCCGGGCGGGTACGCACTGTCACACTCGATGCTGTTGTGGACGCCGAATTCGTCCTTTTTATGGATGCCGCCCGAGATGGACAGGCCGCGCTGGATAAGTTCTTCGCGCGCTGCCAGAACGAGGAGACCTGCCAGGCCAAATTCCCGAACCTGGAATCTGAATTTGTTGCCCTGCTCAAGCGCCTCGAGCAGGCCCCGGCCGAAATTACCCTGGCGCACCCGGTGAACAACCAACCGGTCGAACTGACTGTCACCCGCAAAATGGTCACCAACCTGGTATTTAGCACACTATACGTCCCAGACCTGGTTGCGACCCTGCCGCTCAGCATTCACGAAGCCTATGCCAACGAAAACTATGTACCGCTGGTTTCGCAGGCCATGATGTTAAACGCAGGCCTGTATGATGGGATGTTTTATGCGACTGCCTGCACCGAGGATGCCCCGCTGATTTCGACGCAGGAAGCCCTGAGTCGCAGCGCCAACAGCCTCTTTGGCGACCGGACAGCGGATTTTGCCGCCGTGTGCGCGGCCTGGCCCAAAGGGCAGGTTTCGCCTGATTTCCGCGACCCGGTTCAATCGGACGTTCCGGTGCTCATCCTGTCCGGCGGAGCGGACCCCATCACGCCGCCGCGCCATGCCGAAAACGCGGCCAAAACTCTGAGCAACAGCATCCACCTGGTTTTCAAGGACATGGGGCACGGCAGCCTCGTCAATACGTGTGGCAGCAGCCTGCTCAAGTCCTTCATCGAAAACGCCTCCCCGGCAGGGTTGGACACATCCTGCGCCGAAAGCATCCAGGCGCCGCCGTTCTTTGTCGATTTCAGCGGGCCGCGCCCGTAAAGGTTTTCTTATGATAAAAGTTCAAGGTCTTTCCAAATCCTTTGGCAAGGTAAAAGCCGTTCAGAATGTTTCGTTCTTCGCCGCCGACAGACAAATTACCGGCCTGCTTGGCCCCAACGGGGCCGGGAAAAGCACCACCCTGCGAATGCTCTACACCCTGTTAAGCCCGGACAGCGGCACAGCCGAAGTGGACGGCTTCGACGTGCGTGAGTCCCCCATCGAAGTCCAGCGCCGAATCGGCGTGCTGGCAGACGCGCGCGGGTTGTATCCACGCCTGACAAGCCGCGAAAATATCCGCTATTTTGGCCGCCTGCACGGGCTGGGCGGGGAAGCGCTCGAAAAACGGATTGATGCGCTGATAAGCCTGCTCGATATGCAGGCGATTGCCAACCGCAAGACAGACGGTTTTTCGACCGGCGAGAAGTTAAAGGTCGCGATTGCTCGCGCGCTGGTTCACGACCCGCAAAATGTGCTGCTCGACGAACCCACCAACGGACTGGATGTGATGAGCACGCGCGCCATGCGCCAGTTCATCCAACGGCTGCGAGACGAGGGCAAGTGCGTACTGTTCACCAGCCACATCATGCAGGAAGTCGCTGCGCTGTGCGACCAAATCATTATTATTTCGCAGGGCATCGTCTCTGCCAGCGGCAGTCCTGACGAACTGCGCCGCCAAACCGGGCAGGAAAGCCTGGAAGACGCCTTTGTCGCCGCGATTGGCTCCGCCGAAGGATTGGAACGATGAAAAAGATTTGGATAATTTTTGAAAAAGAAATGCTGGACAACCTGCGCGACTACCGCAGTTGGGTGACGGGTATTTTTTGGGCGCTGTTTGGACCGCTGATTTTGGGCGGCATGATTATGATGCTCGGCAATACCCTGCGGGAGAAATCGGAAGAAGCGTTGCGCCTGCCGGTTTCAGGCGCGGAAAACGCGCCCAACCTGGTCGCCTTCCTGCGACAACAAAACGTCAGCATTGAACCTGCGCCACAAGACCCGCGCGCAGCGGTGCTTGCAGGCGATATTAACGTGGCCCTGATTATCCCGCCAGAATACGGGGAGAATTTCACCGAAAGCAGGACGGCCACGCTGCAACTGGTGTTCGACAGCACGCGCCAGTCGGCCATGTCTGACATTAACCGCGCCCAGAACCTGCTAACCGGATACGGTGAATATATCGGCATGTTGCGCCTGAGCCTGCGCGGCGTCAGCCCGGAAGTCGTTCGCCCGCTGCAAATCGAACAGGTCGATATGGCCACCCCGCAAAGCCAGGCCCTGATTTTCCTGTCGATGCTGCCATATTTCATCATCTTTGCCATTTTCAACGGCGCGGGGCCGGTCATCACCGACGCAACCGCCGGGGAGCGTGAGCGCGGCTCGCTGGAACCCCTGCTGATTAATCCCATTCCGCGCGGCCTGGTGGTCATCGGGAAAATGCTCGCCGCCGTTCCCTTTGCAAGCCTCAACCTGGTGATTACGCTGGCCGGTTTTGCCGCCATCTTCAACCTCCTGCCAGTTGAAAAAATGCTCGGAGTGCAAATCTGGCTCGACCCCGTCACGCTGGGCGCCATTGTCGTCGTTGGAATTCCCATTGTCCTGCTGGCCTGCGCGCTCCAGACCCTGATTGCCTCGTTCACAAAAACCACCAAGGAAGCCGGAACCTACCTGCCTTTCGTCGGCCTGGTTCCCGCCCTGCCCGGCCTGGCCCTGGCCTTCCTGCCCGTCAAACCGGAACTCTGGACGATGCTGATTCCGACCTTCGGCCAGCAAATTCTCATCAACCAGATGCTGCGCGCCGAGCCGATTCTCACCTCCAATATGGCTATTTCAGCCGGGGTGACACTGGCGGCTTCGGTAATCATCACCATCGCTGCAATCAAGTTCTACGAAAACGAACGAATTGTTTCGGGATAAACAGGAGGCTTTTAGGATGAACCAGAATGCAAAACGCTACGCGCGCGATTTAATCCTGAGTTCTGCCGCTTACGTGCTGATACTTTCCATCTCTACTTTCTTTGTCAACAACAACCCCGATTCGCCCTGGCACATCCTGATTGTCCTGACGCCGGTTATCCCGACAATCTTCATGGTGCTGGTCTTTGCGCGCTACCTGAACGGGCTAGACGAACTGCAACAGCGCATCCAGTTAATGGCCATCGGCGTTGCCGCTGCCGTCACAGGGCTTGCCACCTTTGCCTACGGATTCCTCGAAAATATCGGCTTCCCGCACTTGCCTCTGGTCTGGGTTTTCCCGATTCTTATGGCCCTGTGGGGGCTGGGTACGGCATACTTCTCGAGGAAATACCAATGAAAAACAGGCTGAAGGTTTTGCGCGCCGAAAGGGACTGGTCGCAAGCCGACCTGGCCGAAAAACTGGATGTCTCGCGCCAGACCGTCAACGCCATCGAAACCGGCAAATACGACCCCAGCCTGCCGCTGGCATTCAAAATCGCCCGGCTTTTCGACCTGCGCATCGAGGAAGTTTTCTTCCCGCCCGCAGACGAATCTTGACCCATTGCCAAAATTCCGAAAAAGTGCCGGGATTGTCCCAAAAAGCAGTAAAATCAAAGTCGTAATGCTACGACTTTGATTTTTTAACTGTAAAACATTCGGGAAGGTCGCCATATCATGAATCGAGCAACAACCCCAAAAACAATAGCCGCTTCGCGCGTCTCCATCGGCCAGCTGATGCAGCCCGAACATGCCAATAGCCTCGGCAACGTGCATGGCGGCTATATTGTCAAACTGGCCGACGAGTGCGCCGCCCTGGCCTGTATGCGTCACGCCGGGAGCCGTTGCGTGACCGTCGCAATCGACCGCATGACCTTCCGACAGCCCATTCGCATCGGCGACCTGGTCACGCTGACTGCCGAAGTGACTTACGCCGGGCGGACTTCGATGGAAGCCGAAGTGCATGTCGTCGCTGAAGACCCCGTCAGCGGCGAGCAGACCCATACCAACAATGCCTACTTCGTTTTCGTCGCCCTGAACGAAGACGGAAGCCGCGCCAGTGTCCCGCCGCTGGTGGCCGGGGACGAAGAGGAAGCCCGGCGCATGCAAGCCGCCATTCGCCGCCAGGAAGAACGACTCAGACAGGCCAAATCGCATGAGTGATACCGAATCCACGCCCGCCCCCCAGGATGGCGAAACTGTATCCACTTTTCGGACGCTAAAAGACCTGATTAATTTCGCCTCCAGCAAGGCCATCCTGCAAGGGATAACCGACATGGGCGAATCGGGCATTGCCGAGCCGCTGCCCTTCCCCTTCCTGGCCCTGGTCGGCCAAAACGAGATGAAACTGGCCCTGCTGCTGGGACTCATCAACCCCAACGTCGGCGGCATCCTGCTGGTCGGCCCGCGCGGAACCGGCAAAACCACTGCCGTGCGCTCGCTGCTCGAACTGCTGCCCAACGTCGAACGCTCGACCTGCTACTACGGCTGCACCCCCGAAGATGTCGAAAGCGGCAGCATCGACGCCATCTGTCCCGAATGCGCCCAGAAATACGCCGCCGGACAGCCCCTGACCGCGCCCGACCGCGTGCGCCTGGTCGAACTGCCGCTCAACTCGCGCCTCGAAGACGTGGTCGGCGGCATCGACGAGCGCGCCGCCATCCATGACCGCATGAAACTGCGCCGCGGAATTTTGGCCCAGGCCGACCGCAACCTGCTCTACATCGACGAAATCAACCTGCTTTCCGACGAGGTCATGGACGCCATCCTCGATGCGGCGGCCCAGGGTATCTACACCGTGCGGCGCGGCCCGGTTTCGGCCACCTACCGCGCCCGCTTCGTGCTCATCGGTTCGATGAACCCCGAAGAAGGCAAACTGCGCCCCCAAATTCTTGACCGCTTCGGCCTGCGCCTGATTGTGCGCGGGCTGGAAAACGCCGCCGAGCGGCTCGAAGCCTATCGCCGCGTGCAGGCCTACCTGACCAATCCGCGCGCCATGATTGCCAATTACAGCGCAGAAAGCCAGCAGGCCGCCGCCGAAATCCAGGAAGCGCGCAAACGCCTGCGCTCGGTCAACATCCCCGACCCGCTTGCCACCCGCGCCATCCACCTGATTCAAAGCATGGGCATCGACAGCCTGCGCGCCGAAATCACCTGGTTCGAGGCCGCCCGCGCCTACGC
>JAGVAO010000242.1 GCA_020060235.1 Anaerolineales bacterium
TCGAAGGGCGGTTTTCTTGAAATCATTTGTTTGCGCTAGAAACCGTCACTTCACTGCGTTCAGTACAAGCCTTCGACTACGGACTTCACTATCGTTCAGTCCTTCGCTCACATCGCCCCGGCGCTCTTTGCTGGGATGACTGGTTACTGACCACTGGATACTGAATACTGCCCACTGAAAATGCGCCTCAAAGCCGACCTCACCCTCTTATTCGTCTCCATCATCTGGGGCAGTGCATTTGCCGCCCAGCGCGTCATCGGCGAGATGGGCAATGTCTTCCTCTTCAACGGGCTGCGTTTCCTGCTCGGCGCGCTCCTGCTCTGGCCCTTCCTGCGCGGAAAATCCTCGCTCGGACGCCCCGGCTGGAAGTGGGTCGTCATTGCCGGGACGGTTTTGTTCATTGCCAGCGCCCTGCAGCAGGCCGGACTGATGTTCACCACCGCTGGCAATGCCGGATTCATCACCAGCCTGTACGTTGTCCTTGTGCCGATTGTGCTGTTCTTCGGCTGGAAGGAACGCCCGTTCTGGACGCAAATCGTCGCCGTTTTCCTGGCCATCGGCGGCGGATACCTGCTCAGTACCGGCGGCGAATTCCACATCCAGCCCGGCGACCTGCTCGAACTGGCCGGGGCTTTTTTCTGGGCTTTTCACGTCGTCATGCTTGGCAAATTCGCATCCCGCTATGACGCCCTGCGCTTCTCAGCCGGGCAATTCCTGGTCAGTGGGGTGCTGAATATCGGCGTCGGCGCTTTCACCGAGACCATCCCGATGGCCCAAATCTGGCTGTTTGCCGGTGCGGTGCTGTACACGGCGATTTTTTCGGTGGCGGTCGGCTATACCCTGCAAGTCTGGGCGCAGCGCCATACCCCGCCCACCGACGCAGCCATCCTGCTCAGTCTCGAAGCCGTCTTCGCTGTCCTGTTTGGCTGGCTGCTGCTCGGAGAATTCCTCTCCCCGGTGCAAGCCATTGGTTGTGGGTTGATTTTTATTGCTGTACTGTTGGCCCAAATCCGGTTTGGGCGCAATTCGTTGTTTTGAGCCGTTTCGTGTCGATTGTCATTTCGAGCTGCTCTTTGGCGACACTGTGCCCGTAGGGTAGAAATCTTGCACACGTTGGTTAAGATTTCCCCTGGCACCGTCCGCCACCGTTCGTGCCGCGAGCACGCCGGTGCGAGACGGCAAGGCAGGTGTCACTCGCCGCTCCACGGCTCATTCGAAATGACAATTGCCTGAACACTGAATACTGAATACTGCCCTTCGACTACGGGCTGTGCCCTCCGCTCATGGCCTGAATACTGGACACTGAAAACTGGATACTGAAAACCGCATGACCCCCGAATCCATTCTCAAAACCACCTTCGGCTACGACACCTTCCGCCCGTTGCAGCGCGAGATTATCGAGAACGTGCTCACCCGGCGCGATAGCCTTGCTATTATGCCGACCGGCGGAGGGAAGTCGCTGTGTTACCAGATTCCGGCCCTCTTGTTCGACGGCCTGACTGTTGTCGTCTCGCCGCTTATCGCGCTGATGAAAGACCAGGTCGAGCAGATGCGCGCCGCGGGCGTCCCGGCCCTGTTCATCAACAGCACGCTCTCGCCCGAAGCCTACAACGAAAACATGGACTACGTCCGGCGCGGACAGGTCAAACTGCTCTACGTCGCGCCCGAAACCCTGCTCACGCCGCGCATCCTCGGCCTGCTCTCCGAGCTCAAGGTCGATTGCCTGACGATTGACGAGGCCCACTGCATTTCGGAATGGGGACACGACTTTCGGCCTGAATACCGCCAACTGGCGGATGTGCGCCGCCGCTACCCCGAGGCCGTCTGCCTGGCCCTGACGGCGACCGCCACCCCGCGCGTCCGCACCGACATCACCCGCAGCCTGGGATTCAAGGCCTCGAATGAGTTTGTCGCCAGCTTCAACCGCGAAAACCTGTTCATCGAAGTCGCGCCCAAGCGGGATGCGGAAATCCAACTGACACGCTTCCTTGAACGCTTCAAAGACCAATCCGGCATCATCTACTGCTTCTCGCGCCGCCAGGTGGACGAGTTGAGCGACTACCTCGAGCGGCGCGGATACGTGGTGCGCCCTTACCACGCCGGTCTCGACGACGACACCCGCCGCCGCAACCAGGAAGCCTTCATCCGCGACGACGTCCAGATTATGGTGGCGACGATTGCCTTTGGCATGGGCATCAACAAACCCAACGTGCGCTTTATCGTCCATTTTGATTTGCCCAAGAGCATCGAAGGCTATTACCAGGAAATCGGCCGCGCCGGACGCGACGGACTGCCCGCCCACTGCCTGCTGCTCTACAGTTACGGCGATGTCGCCAAACTGCGTTACTTCATCGACCAGAAGGAAGGCGACGAGCGCAAGGCGGCCGTCCAGCAGTTGGATGCCATCGTCCGTTACGCCGAAGACGAGCGCAACTGCCGCCGCAAGCCGCTGCTGGCCTATTTTGGCGAGAAATTCCCCGCTGAAAAGTGCGACAACTGCGACAACTGCAACGCCGAAGCCCCAATTTTGGAAGACATCACCATTCCGGCGCAAAAATTCCTGTCCTGCGTCGTGCGCACGGGCGAACGCTTCGGGGCCGGGCATGTGGCTGATGTCTTGCTGGGTTCGAAGAACGAGCGTGTCCTGCGCCTGGGACACGACCAGGTTTCGACCTACGGAATCGGCAAGGAATTGACCCAAAAACAATGGATGCACCTGGCGCGCCAACTGTCCCAGATGGGTTATCTCAACCAGGATGGCGAATACCGCACCCTGAGCCTGACCGATTCTGCCCGTGCTGCGCTCAAGAGTCGCGCAAAAATCTTCGGGCAGTTGCAGGAAGTGGAAGAACGCGCCAAGAAGAAGGATAACAAAAAAGAGTTGGAATACAACCACGCCCTGTTTGCCCTGCTTCGCGCCAAGCGCAAGGAACTGGCCGACGCCGACGGCGTGCCGCCCTATGTCATCTTCTCAGACCGCACGCTGGTCGAGATGGCGGCTTATTATCCGCAGTCAAAGGAGTCGTTGCTGGGGATTTCGGGCGTCGGGCAGGTGAAACTGGAGAAGTTCGGCGGTTTGTTTCTGGAAGTGATTGCGCCGTATTGCAAGAAGCACAAAATCGCCGAAAAAGCCCGCGAAACGGCTCCGGCCAGGAGGAAGAAAGCCGCCAAAAGCGCCGAATCCGGTCTCGGAACGCGCACCACGCTCATCGGCGAAGCGTACAACGATGGGGCTTCGGTTAAAGACCTGATGGAACGGTATCAGGTGACGGTGGGAACGGTCATTGACCATTTAACGAGGTACGCCCTGGCGGGCAGCCGCCTGCGAAACGGGGAAGACTTCCAGTCGCTAACCTCTACATCCCCCGAAGACCAGCAGGCGGCCCTGGCTGCGTTCGAAGAATTGGGCGCGGAGTATCTCAAGCCGGTGTTCGATAAATTGGGCGGGCGGATCAATTACGATGAGTTGAAGATTTTGCGGTTGTGTCACCTGGCGCGCTGATTCTTTCAACAACCTTGCTCTCTTCTTTACAATCCCTTTACATGACGGTTGTATCCTTTAGACAGTCAGGGCCGTGACCCTGAAAAATCGAAAAGGAGTAAACAACCATGAAAAAGACAATTTTTGCAATGCTTGCCCTCGTGCTGGCGCTTGGCGCGCTGGGTGTCGGCGTGGCCTTCGCCCAGACGGAAGAGCCGCCTGCTGACGGCTTCCCGTTTGGCTTCGGGCGCGGCGCGATGCGCGAACAGGCCGGGGTGATGCGCGTCTACAAGGTGGAAGCCTTTGCCGCCGAGCTTGACCTGACGGTGGACGAAGTGACCGCCCTGCTGGAAGGCGGTACCCGCCTGCACCAGATTGCGCTCGATAACGGCGTGGCCGAGGAAGACCTGCCCGAATTCATGCAGACCGTTCACCAGACCGCGCTGGATTTGGCAGTGGCCGACGGCGCGCTGACCCAGGAGCAGGCCGACCAGATGAAGGCGCGGATGCAGTTCCGCCTGCAGGATGGCAGCGGTGTCTGCCCTCATGACGGCGAGCGCCCGATGGACGGCTCCGGCTTCCGAGGCGGCGGGCCAATGCGCGGCGGACGTGGCGGCGGGTTTGGCGGTCAAAACCAGCAGCCGTAACGCGGACAAATTTCTCAATGGGTCGGGCAGCAATGCCCGGCCTTTTTGATTCCGGGCCAGTTTCCTGCCGGGCGGTTGTATAGAACACCTGCGCGGCGATTTTTTAAGGTAACTGCAACCTTTGACCTCTTGAAGTGACTTTGCATTTATGTTAGAATGTCAATTGTCACCCCAACAGGTAGGGGGAATTCGTCGGGTACTCGCCATATATGGCGGGTACAAATGTTCTATTTTGAAGAGGCAGGATTAATGCGTTGTCCGTATTGCCAGCATGACGAATCCAGGGTCATCGACACCACCCGCGACAGCCACGGAGGCATCCGCCGCCGCCGCGAGTGCGAATCCTGCGGACAGCGCTTCAGCACCTACGAACGGCCCATCCTGGCAACCCCGCTGCTGATTAAGCAGGACGGCACACGCGAAGAATTCGACCGCGAAAAACTGGCGCGCGGCATTCGCATTTCCTGCGCCAAGCGGCCTGTTTCCGCCGCCGACATCGAACGCCTGATAGGCCAGGTGGAAGCCCAGCTGCAAAAATTGGGAAAATCGGAAGTCTCTTCGCGGGTGGTGGGGGATATGGTTATCAACGGATTGAAGGAACTCGACCAGATTGCTTACATTCGCTATGCGATTGTTTACCTGCGGCTGGATGATTTGCACGAATTGCGCGGTGAAATTGACCGCCTTCTTGAAGGCTAAATTTTTACAGGGTTTGGGAACGGCAATGACAGGCATTGCCACCTCCCAAACCCTGTAGTGCCCTAAAAATCAGATTTGTCTAAACAAAAATTCTTTACAGGAGTCAATCATGGTAGCAAAAGATATGGATGCCCAAAAGCACGGCTTGTTGCCCACCCCGACCATCCCCGCGGATTTGCCGCCCGTCGAACTGACCGAAAACGCTCGCAAGGTGTTGCTGCGCCGCTATGTCCGTCGCGGCGACGACGGCCAGCCGGTAGAAACCGTCGAAGAGATGTTCTGGCGGGTGGCCTACCATGTTGCCAGAGTCGAAGAAGCCTGGGGCGGCGATGTCATCGAACGCGCCCGCCATTTTTACGCACTCCTTACCAGTAAGAAATTTTTCCCCAATTCTCCCACCTTCACCGGGGCGGGAACCCCACTCGGGCAACTGGCGGCCTGCTTCGTCCTGCCCATCAGCGACGACATGGGCCGCGACGAGGCCGGCATCTTCCAGTCGCTGCGTAATGCCGCCTTGATCCAGCAGACCGGCGGCGGCAACGGATTTTCCTTCTCGCGCCTGCGCCCGGCGGGTGGATTGGTCAAATCGTCAGCGGGCCAGGCCACCGGGCCGGTCGGTTTCCTGCGGGTTTACGATCACGCTTTCGGCGAAATCGCCCAGGGCGGCACCCGGCGCGGGGCCAATATGGGCGTCCTGCGCGTCGACCACCCGGATGTGGAGGAGTTCATCGTCTCGAAGACCAGCGAAAACGCCATCACCAACTTTAACATTTCGGTCGGAATTACCGACGCCTTTATGCAGGCCGTCAAAGACGACGCCGATTGGGACCTGGTCTTCCCCGACATTTCCTCGCCCGAATACCGTAGTTTTCGCGGCACGCTCGAACAGGCCCGCGAGCAGGGCATCCCGATTAGAGTCTATAAAACCGTGCGCGCCCGCGAACTGTTCGACAAAATCGTCCAGCAGGCGCACCACAACGGTGAGCCGGGCGTCCTGTTCCTCGATGCCGCCAACCGCTCGAACCCCGTCCCGCACCTGTACCCGCTCGAAAGCACAAACCCGTGCGGTGAGCAATGGCTTGGCCCATTCGAAAATTGCTGTTTAGGTTCCGTTAATTTGGCCCGTCACTTTGGCGAGGCTGGCTCCGTTGATTGGGAAACCCTGCGCGAAAGCGTGGAACTTTCCACCCGCTTCCTGGATGACGTTGTCGAGGCCAATGCCTACGTCCCGGCGGTTCCGCAACTCAAGGAAGCCGCCCACCGCGCCCGCCGCATCGGACTGGGCATCATGGGCCTGGCCGACCTGATGTATCACGTCGGCGTGCGCTACGGCTCGCCCGAAGGCCAGGAATTCGCCTCGGTGGTGATGGAATTCGTGCGCTACCACGCCATGCAGACCAGCATCCGCATGGCCGAAGAGCGCGGGCCTTTCCCCGCCATCGAAGGCTCGATTTACGACCCCGACAACCTGAAATGGCGCGCGCCCAAATCCATCGTCCCGATTAAGCAAACCTGGGGACGCCCGGCCCTCGACTGGAAGCAACTGACCGGCGAGATTAAAAAGCATGGCATCCGCAACGCTGCCCAGACCACTGTCGCGCCGACCGGCACGATTGCCACCGTCGCGGGCTGCGAAGGCTACGGCTGCGAACCGGTCTTTGCGCTGGCCTACATCCGCCACGTCAACGACAACGGCAAGGATTTGCAACTGACCTACGGCTCGCCGCTCTTCGAGAAAGCCCTCGAAGGCGCAGGCATCGACCCGCAGGCCCGCCAGGCTATCTTCGAGAGCGTCATGAATCACGGCACCTGCCAGGACGTGGACGAAGTGCCCGAAGACATCCGCCGTGTCTTCGCCACCGCCGGCGATGTGACTGCCGAGGAGCACGTCCGCATGGCTGGCG
Organism: Anaerolineales bacterium; assembly: GCA_020060235.1. Lineage (GTDB taxonomy): Bacteria > Chloroflexota > Anaerolineae > Anaerolineales > Villigracilaceae > UBA8950. The sequence goes on from JAGVAO010000242.1 coordinate 6,732, forward strand.
CGTTGCAGGCCTTTGTCGATAACTCGATTTCCAAGACCATCAACTTCCCCGAAGGTGCAAGCGAGGCCGATGTGGCCACCGCCTACATGCTGGCCTGGGAACTGGGCGCGAAGGGCATTACCGTCTACGTGACCGGCTCGCGCGACAAGGTGGTGCTGGAGACCAAGGCCACTCTCGACAAGAAGCAGGCCGTCGAAACCCCGGCTGCCGAATCTTCTAATGAGCGCATCATCTGGCACGAGACCAAAAAGATGCGCCCGCGCGCCCTGCGCGGCCAGACCTTCAACATTGATACGCCGCTTGGCAAGGCATTCATCACCGTCAACGAGAACGGCGGCGACCAGCCCTTCGAGGTCTTTATCAACACCTCCAAGGCCGGGTCTGATACGGCGGCGGTTTCAGAAGCCATCGGACGGCTGATTTCCTACATCCTGCGCCTGGCCTCGCCGATTGCGCCGATTGACCGGATGCGCGAAGTCGTCACCCAGCTGACCGGCATCGGCGGCGGACGCTCGCTCGGCTTTGGCCCCAACCGCGTGCGCTCCCTGCCCGACGGCGTCGGCCAGGTGCTGGACGAGTACCTGCTGAACAAGACCGAGCCGCACCTGCCTTCCGGCTCGAACGGCGGCGGCAATGGCAACGGAAACGGCCACCACCCGGCGGTTTCAGTCCCCCAGCCGAGCGCGCCGACGATGAAAATCGGCGACCTGTGTCCCGAGTGCGGCGAGGCGGCGGTGGTCAACGAGGAAGGCTGCCGCAAGTGCTACGCCTGCGGGTTTAGCGAGTGTTAGGGCAGAAGGTAAAAGATAAGTGTCCAAGTATTTATTAGAAATATTTGGACACTTATTATATTTTGGGAAACCTATAAATGAACATTGTGCAACTGGTTATTCACTCTGATGCTATTAAGCATTTTAATGTCGAAGGTGAATCTCTTGTTTCTTTGTGTGAAAAACAAATTCACTTAACTAAAACGCCTTCTACGCCTAAATTTGCTACACCCCACATCTCTGCGACTTTAACAGATGATGATATTGCAAATGTTGAAATAGCGATAGTCGATTCGATTGGTAATGAATATGGGCGCCTTTTTATAAATGATGGTGAAAAAGTAGGCTTGGTTAATGAAGGATATAAGAGGCTTATCAAATTGAGTGAGGCTATACAAAAAGCCCTTACGCCAAAGTCAATAATTAGTAGAAAAGCAATTGAAACGGAAATTTTTAACTGGGTTAAAGAACGTTATAGCAAGAATATGCCTACACTCATAGAATTTATTATCCCTATGCTAGAAGAGAAAGTAATGGATTTAGAAATATGGGTGCCAATTGGCCAGCTACAAATTCAAGAAGAGATAATACTAGGAAAGATTTGCTTAAAGCCAATAGACGATGAAGTTATCAATTATTGGCAGAAATCTTTTTTGAGGGGAGAAGATAGTGCATATAAAGCAAAATATTTTGAAGACCGATTGAGAAGGCCGCTTTTGGGCTGGACAGCAAGTGTTTTTCATGTTTTAGCAGAACCGATTGCAGCCCAAGAAATGGCTCTGTATGAAACAGAGCGTGCATTGTCAATGTTTAGATTATTTACTCCCTCAGCAGTAACCCCAAAGCTTAATTCTTATATTGCAATCATGGGATCGGAAAATATAGAGACAATAACGACTATTGGGTTTGAAAAAGGAGAGTTAATATCAATTACAAAAGAAAAAAGCGACACATTGCAAAGACCTATTGCCATAGAAAGCTCTTTAATTGCTCGTGCTCGCCAAGGTGGCCTGGATATCATTAGCTCTCTTTTGTGTAAGGCGAATCTTACTAAATTTGAGGAAAATATTCTCGATTCTCTTATGTTGTACTCGAATGCAACCAAAGAAAAAGATTTAGCGAGCAAAATCATCTATATTCTTGCTGCTCTTGAAAACATGTTCTTAAAAAATGAAACTGAATCGATTCAGCAAAATTTAGCTGAAAGGATAGCAATTTTTAGCGGAAAAAATCTTGTAGAGAGGAAAAAAATAATCAAAAATATCAGAACAATCTATAGCTTGCGCTCGGCTTTTTTACATCATGCTCATAGTATCCATGATTACGATGAATTGGAGAAATTTATGCAAATAAGCTATGTTGTTTTGATTTCGTTGGTTCCACTGCATGCAAAATATCTGTCAAGTCAGGAACTTATTGCAGAAATCGATGATGTGAAATTATCTTAAGTTTTCGTTTTCTCCATTTCCTGAATTTTGACAAGTCGTTGACGCACTTCACGTGATTTTGACGAAGCTTGCATGGGGCAATATTTAGGTGTTATTTGGTGAGCGCGCAAAAACCAGGGGGTGTTTTTGAAATTGCTATAATAAGTTTATCCATCCTCCTACTCCCTCCCCGGCCTGTCCGTAAGTTCTGTCGGGGTCAATGAAAGGTATCAGACCATGAAAAAATTATCGGTATTTTGGGCTGCGCTGGTCGGTTTGTTCTCGGTGGTTTGGCAGGTTGGCAGTTTTTACCTTCGTTTTGGCAGGCTGAACGAACTTGCCACCCCCCTCGATTACATCATCTTTTTTCTTTCCGGTACGCTGGGTGGGCTGATTCTGATTTACTTCCTGAACCGCCAGCCCACCAGCAAAGGCTGGTGGGTGGTGCTGGCCGCCTTCGTGCTGGTTTCCCCGGCTGCGCTTTTTATGATGATTGGCGGCGGGCTGTTGGGGCCGCTCGGCGTCCTGATTTTTCCCCAAATCCCCTGGGCGCTGTTCACCTGGATTGGCTCGCTGGTCGCCCGGCTGGTCAAGCGCAGCGGATAAACTTTAAACCGGCTTCTTCCCCTGCACTGCCCAAATTTCGACCTGTTTGTTCTTGCCGCGAATCGAGACCGGCCCCAGGCAGGTCATTTCGAATTCGGACTGGTGCTCCCCCAGGGCGGCGCGGGTGGCGTCGCTGACCAGGATGTTGTGTTCGGGAAATTGTTTGTTCAGGCCATCGATGCGCGCCGCCAGGTTGACGGTGTTGCCCACAACGGTATATTCCTGCCGTTCGCGCGGCCCGACCGCGCCTGCAAGCGCGATTCCGGTGTTGATGCCGACCCCAACCCGCAGCGGCGGCTCCCCTTTTTGGGCCAGGCGCTGGTTCAGGCTTTGCAGCCCGGCCTGGATGTCCAGCGCGGTCAGGATGGCTCGGTAAGCGCCGTCCTCCAACTCATGCGGCGCGCCGTAGATGATGAGGGTGCTATCCCCGCCGAATTTGTTAACCATGCCGCCGTTCGTTTGGGCGGCCTGCACCACCAGGGGCAGGTATTCGTTGAGCATGGCAACCACTTCCTGCGGGCTATGCTGTTCGGAAAAGTCGGTAAACTCGCGGATGTCGCAAAACAGCACCGAAATCTCGCGGTTTTCGCCTTCGAGCCGCACCTGGCCGGTGCGCATGGCCTCGGCCACTTCCTGGCTGACAAAACGCCCGAACATATCGCGCAGCCATTCGCGCTCTTGCAGGCCGACTGCCATGTGGTTGAAGGCCTCGCCCAGGCGTCCGATTTCATCGCGTGAGCGCGGGTTGACGCGCACATCCAGTTTGCCGTTGGTGATTTCTTCTGCCGCGTGGGCGAGTTCCTGCAATGGTCGTGTCAGGCTTTGCGAAAGGAGGAAGATTGATCCGCCCCCGATGGCCAGGGCCGCCAGGGCCAGGATGATGCCCTGCAGGGTGATGGAGGCGATTTTTTCATCGAGCGCGACGGTGGACATGCCGGTTGCAATTGCGCCAATGCTTTCGTTGCCCAGCCAGATGGAGCGCGCGGCCAGCAATTGACCGTCCTGCCATTCGGTGTACATTTCTTCGCGCGGCAGGGCAATCATTTGCTGCCCCAGGGGGTCTATGTCGCGCGAGAAGGTTGCGATTTGCTCAGTGTTCGAGTCGACCAACATGCGGCCCTGGTTATCGTAAACGATGAAGAAGGTCACGTCCGGGTCGTCGCGCAAGACTCGCGCTATCGCAATCAACTCGTCGAGCGTGAGGGTGTAAAGCGAATCGCGGATGCCCAGGCTGGTGGTTTTCAGGAACAGGTTGGCCTGTTCCATCAGTTCTTTCCTGAAGTTCTCCTGTTCGCGTTCAACCGAAAGCACGGTTAAAACCAAAATCGTACTGACGACCAGCAGGCTGGTCAGGGCAGCGATTTTGTTACGCAGCGAAAGGTTGTTCAGGGTTTTATCGAGTCGCATTACTCACTGTTGGTTGAAGCACGAATTTGTTTGACGATTTCCAGCATTTCGCGCATGCGCTCCACGGCGGCGTCGATACCTTCTGGGAATTCATCGAACTGGGAGGTCAGGAAGGCATCAAGGGCGGCTTTGCCCGTCTCGTTTTCTTCCATGCCTATCAGGGCTGTTTTGATGGCCTCGATGAGTGCATCATCGAGCACGGGGCTGGCAACCCCAACCTGGCGCGGGGTTTTTTCGGTGCGGGCCAACACCACCAGGTCGGCGGTTACTTCGGCAGGGAAGGCCACGTCGAAGCGGTAGTCGTCCACCACCCCGGCGGCGGCAAACCCGTTGAGCACCCATTGCAGGGTATTTTCATCGTCATAACTGAACACAAACCCGACCTCGCCGCGCGCAACCGGCTGGGTGTAATCTGACTTTTCGCGCAGGGGCAGGCCGTTTTCTATCAGGTGGACTGCCGGGAGCAAGTAGCCGGAGGTGGAGTAGGGCGCATCCATGACGATGATGTGGCCGCGCAGTTGGTTGACGGAAGTGATTCCGCTTTCCTTGCTGGCAAAGATAACCGAGTTGTACTCTTCGACGCCGAACTTCCAGCGGCGCAGGATGATTTTTGCGCCGGTTTCGTCGCTAATCAGCGTAATGGGGTAGGTACTGTCGAAATAGAGATGCACTTCGCCGTTGCGAATCAGTTCCTCCATTTCGTCAATCGAAGCGGCGACGCGCACTTTGCCGCTGGTGATTCCGTAATCTTTCAATTGTCCGGCCAGGTAATCGGCCAGCGGCTGCGCGCCTTCGATGACTTCAGCCGGGTCGTCTGAAATGTCGCCGATGATGATGGGGTTGTCGTCCACAACGGCGGGCGCGGGAGTCTGTGATGAGTTGACCTGGGGCTGGCAGGCGGCCATCAATAGCGTTGCGATGACCAGGATGGAAATCAGTGCGAATTTTGTTTGCATGAAGGACCTGTAAAAA
>JAGVAO010000057.1 GCA_020060235.1 Anaerolineales bacterium
AAAGAGTTGGTCGGGGTTGAAGGTTTGGGCGGCAGCGAGCATGGCAGAGTCGAGTTGTTGGGCGGTTTTCTGGTCGTAGAAGTGCGAAAGGTCGGTGGAAGCAACCAGCAGGCAGTCCTGCTCGCGCAGGAGGTCGGCCAGGGTTTGGCCAAGGATGCGAGCGGTGTGGGCGTCCTGCTGGCGCAGCATGAGCGGAATCAACTCAAAGGGGGCGGACAGGCTGCGCTGGAGGAAGGGCAATTCGATTTCGAGGGCATGTTCGGGGTCGTTGGCGACCGGGGTCAGCCCGTAGCCGAGAGTCTGCTCCAGTTTTTTGGATAAGGCTTCGAGCAGGGACCGGGCTACGGGGATATCGCCGAGCGGGGTGCGGTAAAAGGCGTGGGCGGAGGTGATTAACGGGTGGGGATAGGGATGGTGCATCGGCGCGATTACGGCGACCAGGCTGGGGCTTAGTCCGCGGGCGGCGGCAAAGGCATAGCCGGCGACCGGCCCTGAATAACGGTGCCCGGCATGGGGGGCAACCAGGCCGATAACTTTCCCCTGAATGGTTTCGATTTTTGCACGGTCGAGGTAGGTGTCCACCGATTCGGCCAGGCGTTGGGGCTGGCCTTCGTACCAGGTTCCAGCGATGGATGACGGACGGGCTTCGGAGACGGTTTGCATGGGAGCCTCCTTTTTATTTTATTGTAGCACTCTTCACGGTGCTCAAGGTTTGATTTGTCATTTCGAGCCGGTTTATGGCGAGAAATCTTGTCCCAATGCAGCAGGATTTCCCCTGGCACCGCCCGCCAGGACAGGTGTCAGTCGCCGCTACGCGGCTCCTTCGAAATGACAATTGACCGCATGCTTTTGAACTTCTCAATGATGTAGCGTGTTGCATCGAAGGCGAGCAGGGGCAGGGCGTCGAGGCTGAACCAGTCGAGGGCGTCGGCATCGTCGGCGGGGTGGGGCGTGCCGCTTTCGATTTCAGCCTGGTAGAAGATGACGAAATCGGCGCCGCGGGCGTGTTCGCGGCGGGCGTAGATGTCGAGCAGGGCGGTGATGCGGACGGTCAGGCCGGTTTCTTCGCGGGTTTCGCGGATGGCGGCCTGGGCGGGGTCTTCACCGCCGTTAATGAATCCTGCCGGGAGAGTCCACAGGCCGCGGTGGGGTTCGTTGACGCGCCGGACGAGCAGGATTTTTCCGTTTTCGACAATGAGCGCCGCGGCGGCGACTTTGGGGTCCTGGAAATAAATCCAGTTACAGGCCGGGCAAACCGGGCGCGGCTGTCCGATTTTTTCGCGGATGACGACAGGCGTGGCGCAGGATGGGCAGTAGCGGATGTCTTGTGGGCGCATGCAGGTATCAAGAAGTTTGGGAAATAATTCACGCAAAGCCGCAAAGAACGCCAAGTTTTTTATTTTTCTTTGCGTCCTTTGCGTCTTGGCGTGAGATATATTACTTCAACGCTTCGGCAATCTGCGTGTTGACCACCACCGCTGTGAGGAAGGTCTGGCGGGCGGCGGGTTCGGTAATCAGCGCGGCCTGGGCCGAGGCAATCTGGTGCGCGCCTTGCAAGAAGTTGTCGGCCTCGTTTTCGTGGTGGGCGTGCAGGACACGGTAGTGGTTGAAGTAAATCTGCTGGACTTCCTCGACATCCTTCTGCGCTTCGAGCAGTTTGATGGCGCGTTCGGATGTGTCGCGGGCGTGCTGTTTCTCGCCCAAGCCAAGTAATGCCTGGCTGAGATGCGACAGGTTTTCGATTAACTCGGCTTTGAGTACCAGTTTTTCGCAGGTTTCAACGGCTTTGCCGAGGTGTTCGGCGGCTTGCTGGAATTGCTCCTGATGCAGGGCCAGCAAACCGAGTCCCTGATAGCAGTAGGCCATGCCGCGGTCGTTCTTGGGGACTTGCTGCCACATTTCAACCGACTGGTTGAGGGCTTTTTCTGCTTCGGCGAAGTTCTTCTGGTAGATGTGAATTAAGCCAAGATAGAACCATGAGAAGCCCTGTCCGGGCAGGTCGTTATTGGCGCGTTTGAGTTCGAGTGATTCGTCGAACATCTTGATGGCGTGCTGGTACTGGCCCATGCGCAGCAGAACGCGCGCCAGGTTGGTCAGGTGAATGCCTTCCTGGAATTTGTCTTCGCGTCCGCGTGCCAGTTCGAGGGCGTGTTTGTGATGCGCCAGCGCGGTCGGGTAGTGGGCGCGTTTGAGGGCAATCATGCCCAGGTACATCACGCTCCAGCCCTCGCTGGCGGGGTTTTCCAGTTCGCGCAAAATCTGCACCGATTCTTCCAGCCAGGTTTGGGCGTGGTCGTATTCGCCGATTTCGTAGGCTTTGGCGCCCATCGTGTAGAGCGTGCCAGCCTGCCCGGCTTGGTCGCCGCGCGCGCGCTGGATTTTGAGAATCTTCCCGTAGTTCTGGATGGCGGTCGCGTTGGCGTACTGGCCCTCGGCTTTCTTGGCGGCCATTGTCAGGTATTTCAGGGCACGCTCGTCGTCAGGACTGTTGCTAAAGTGGAAGGCGAGCAGTTCGCAGTATGATTCTGGGTTTTCGGCATAGACTTCCTCGAGCATTTCGGCAATCCGCAGGTGCATTTGCTGGCGGCTCTGGACGAGGACACTATCATAGGCGACTTCCTGCACCATCGCTTCGGGGAAGGTGTAGATGGACTCAATCTGCTCCAAATCAGCCGGGCGCACAAATCCGCTGCGCTCCAACTGGGCCACCCACAGTTCGATTTCCTGCTCGGCGTGCGCAAGGTCACGCAGCAATTCCATGCGGAACTGGCGGCCAATCACCGAGGCCATTTGCAGGGCCAGGCGGGCATCTTCGTTCAGGCGGTCGAGGCGTGCCACAATCGCGGCGTGCAGGGAGGCCGGGACGGTGACTTCGGCAATCTTGTCAGTCACGACCCACATGCCGGGGTTGGCTGCATCCGGGATGACGGCTTCGCCTTCGAGCAAGTTCTGGACGACTTCCTCCAAGTAGAACGGGTTGCCGGTGGCTTTGCTCAGGATTTCCTCGCGCGTTTCGGGCTTGAAGACCGCCCCGGGCAGGAGTTGTCCGAGCAGGGCTGCGCTTTCACCCTTACTCAGCGGTTGCAGTTCAATCTCGAAGAAGCGGTGCGGATACTCACTGGCGGCGCGGTCACGCAGTCGCCAACAGCCCTTGTCGCGCAGGGCGCGGAACAAGAGACAGAACATCAGCGGCGCCTGGTCGCTGATGGCGAGCAGGTGTTCAAAGAGCAGGAGCGAAGCCTCGTCTGCCCAATGCAGGTCGTCGAGCGCCAGCACAATCGGCTTTTCGAGCGCGGATTGCATGAAGAAGCGCGAAGCCGCCCACAGGATTTGCTTCTGGCGTACTTTCGGGTCTTCCTTGCGCACCCAGTCCCACTCCTCGCCCAGTTCCAGGCCCATCATGTGGGCAAGATAGGGTGTTGCGTCCATCGCGTCCTCGCCCAGCAGGCGTTCGGCGGCATCGCCCAGGGTGTAAAGAACATCGTCCTGCGAGGCATCCGGCTTGAGGTGCAGAAGGCTGCGCATCACCTGTCCGGCCATCCAGTAAGTCGTCTGTTCGCTAAATGACAGGGCGCGGGCTTCTATCCATTGGATGCTCTCCGGCTCGGTGTGTTCGCCCAGCCATTTGCGGAACTCGCGCAGAAGGCGCGATTTGCCGATGCCGCTGTTGCCCATCACGGCCACAATCTGTCCGCGTTTTTTCAGGAAGATTTCGCCGCGCTCGATGAATTTTGCCAGCATCGGGTCGCGCCCGGTCAGCGGCGATTCGCCGTGCTCGAGGCCGCGCGTGCGCCCGACCTCGTCCTTGCGCCCGACCACCGAAAAGGTCGGGATGCGAATCTCCTTGCCCTTGACCTTCAACTCGCCCCGGTCTGCCAGTTCAACGTATGCGTTGACGTTGTCGCGCGTCTTGCGGCTGACGTAAATCTCACCCCAGGGCGCGTTCGACATCAGGCGCGCCGCCATGTTGATGTCGTCGCCCATCAGGGTGTATTCCTGGCGCAGGTCGGGCGCGCCGGCATTGCCCGCAAACAGCGACCCGGTGTTGATGCCAATGCGCTGCTCGAAGCGATACACCCCGGTCGAAGTCCGCAATGCGGCGAAATTCTCCTTGACCGCCGCCTGCATCTCCAGCGCGGTATAAACCGCCCGCACCGGGTCGTCCTCGTGGGCGCGCGGCGCGCCGAAGAAAATCACCAGCCGGTCGCCAACCGAATACTGGTCCATGCGCGCCAGCGTGCCTTCGTAGCGCTCCACAATCGAGGCCATGTGGACGAAATAATTGTTCAGGTGATGGGTAATCAGGTCGGGGTCGCTGTCGCCGTGCTTCTCAATCAGTTTGCTGATGCCCTTATAGTTGGCAAACATGACCGTCACAGGGCGATGCTCGGGCGTAATACGCGCGTCACGCGGATTATTGACCACCCGCCGCACCAACTCGTCTGAAAGATAGGGCGTCAGGCGATTGAGCCGCGCTACAAGGTAAGTGATTTGAGAAAGCGGGTCGCCCGCCGGGGGTTCGGGCATATCCAGCCGTTCCTGTGCGCCCTCTTCCAGCGGCGGCACGCTGACCAGCATCCGGTAGCCGTCATCCGGCTCTTTCTCCACCGCTGTCAGTTCCGCCACGCCTTCGAGCAGTTTGGCAACGTCCACTGTCATCGAAATTTGGCCAGGGTGGGCGTGACCCTCGGCTTCTTCCGCCAGGTTGACGGTGTGACCGGTGGTCACAAACGCCATCGTGCCGTTCGGGTCGTAATCGCTGGGGCGTGTGCCGATATGGGCCGCAAAATATGGCCCCGCCGAAATACCAACCTTAATCAGCAGGGCGCGCTTCTCGCCCATCGCGTCAATCTCGGCAAATTCGGGGCGTTTCAAAATCTCCTGCATCACCATCGCCGTCTGCGCCGCGCGCAACGCCCCGCGCCGCATCTCCTCCTCGGTTGTCGCCGGGAAGAGTCCCAGCATGGCATCGCCGCCAAACTTCAACAGCGTGCCGCCGTGGTCGAACAGCGCGGTCGTCAACTGCGTAAAGAGCGCGTTGATAACCGCCGTAATCTGCTCCGCGCCTGCCTGGCCCAGCGCCTTCAACTTCTCCGAAAGCGGTGTAAAGCCCGAAACATCGCCAAAAATGAACACCCCGCGAACCATGCCCCCTGCCGGAACACCGGGCGGCTGTGGGCTGGCAATCACGGGGTAAGGCAGGTAAGTTTTGGTCGTCGCAACTAGCGCGGTCAGATGCTCACGCACCGCTTCAATATCACGCTCTTTTGGCTTGCGCTCCAACGGCTCATACAGGCCCGCTGGCAGATAATTTTTCAGCGAAGGCAACATCGTCTCGAGCGGTTGCGCCGCAATCAACTGCCCCATCTTCAAATCGGTTTCGGCAATGTCCTGCCCCCCGGCCTGGACTTGCACCTGAATCTCTGGCTGCGCCTGGACAGTCTGCGCGACAACCGGAGCCAGACGCGGACTCACCGGATGCTGTGTCGTCGTAGCCGGAACCGCCACCGGACTGACAGGTTGCCCCACCACCCCCGCCTGGGCAACGAAATTGCCGCAGTAATAGCAATAACGCGCTTCGAGCGGCAGCAGCGTCTGGCAATTCCCGCAGACAAGGCCTTGCATCAGGTTAACTCCACAGCCCATGCAAAAACGCGCCTGCGCCGGATTGATTGTGTTACACGTTGGACACTGCATAGCGGGAACTCCTTTGGCTGCGGAGATTGGGTATAAGAAGATAATCTATTTTAGCAAAGAATGGGCTGTTAAAACGAAGACCGCCCAAAATCGGGCGGTCTTTATCAACGAGTTTATTTCTTACCGCCGGTCTTCCAGCGCCGGTCGGTCTGCCAGCGGGTAAAGAAGGCAATCCCGCCGCTGGCAGCAGCCAGGATGGCCAGCAGGATAAGCAGCCAGCCGGGAACAGGCGGGGCCATCGGCTCAGGCTCAGGGAGCGCTTCCGGCAATGGCTCTTCGTAAGGCTGCGCTCCCTCGACAGGCGGCAGGGCGGCAATCTGCAGGGTGGGTTCGGCTTCCGGCTCGACAATTTTCGTGGCAGGTTCATCCAGGGCCGGGGCAGCCGGTTCTGCGGGAGACGCTTCCATGGCGGCCTGTTCTTCGGCTTCGGGCGATGGCGGTAAATCTACTCCGCCTCCGATGGGCAGCGAACTGTCTTCGTCTCCACCGCCGCCGCCCTGCGCGCGCTCAGCACTCGGGCCGCCGCCCATGCCGTAGGCATATAGGGAAGACTCATTCGCCATGCTCACCAGCCGGGGCAGGGTGGCATTGGTCGCCAGCGAGAAAAAGAGCAACAGACTGGCCAGCGCAGAAGCCAGCCGAAAGGTCGGGAAAAGCCTCGGCAGCGGCGGGCGGACACGGGCCGCAGACGGCTTGAGCGTGAAGTTGCGCGGGGCGCGGCGTTGGGGCAAACGGCGCAGCAAGGCCCGGGCCTGGCGCAAGTCGTCGTAAACGGCGCGCAGGTCAGGTTCCGATTCGATTCGCGCTTCCAGACGCGCGGCATCCGCCGGATTGAGTTTTTCATCCAGTAAAAGCGAAAGTTGTTCAACGTCACGGAAAGAAGTTTGAGTCATGCGCGGCTCCCATCTTCCAGACGAAAAGCAGCCGGTAAAAGTTCCCAAAAGTCTTGCAGGCACTCGCGCAGGCGCAAACGGGCGCGCGCCAGGCGGCTTTTTATCGTCCCCAGCGGGGTGCGGATGGAGTCGGCAATTTCGCTGTAATCCAGCCCCTGGATGTCGGCCAGCACGACGACGGTGCGAAAGTCGGTCGGCAGGGCGTTCAGGCAGTGCTGGATGGCGTGTTCGAGTTCGTCAGCCTCGGCGACTTGTTCGGGAGACATGGAGGTGTCGGCCAGCCAGCGCGGGGATTCGATTTCTTCCTCGTCGTCAGTGGCCGGTTCGAGCGGCACGGTCGGGCGGCGCTGTTTGCGGCGCAGTTCGTCGTAACAGGCATTGGTGACGGTACGCAGCAGCCAGGCCTTGAACGACCCGCCTCGAAAACTGGAAATATGCCGGAAGGCTGAAATAAAGGCTTCCTGGGTGGCGTCGGCGGCCTGGTCTTCGTCCCCCATGATGCGCAGGGCGGTGTTATAGAGCGCATCCTGGTAGGCTAACACCAGCCGGTTGAAGGCATCCAGGTCGCCGTTTTGGGCGTCTTGAATCAGGGCGGTTTCGTTCATGTCGAGAATCCTGTCTGGTAAACGGGGTTATTGTACCAGAGACAGGCGGCGCTGGATAAAAAGGAAAGCCGTGCGCCAGAGCAGCATTGCCAGGGCGGTGCTTGCGCCCATGATAAGCACAAACAAGGGCAGGACAATCCCGTTGAGCATGGCGGCGCGCAGGACTCCAAACAACGGGGCCGACAGCAAGGCGGCGTACACTGGCCGCCACAACTGGCGCGGGCTGCCTGTTATTTCAGCGGAAAATAATCGAAGCAGGGGCGCAAGCAAGAACCAGCCCGCCAGCAGGGGCAGGAAGGTGGTCGTCATTCTGGGCAGCAGGTCAAGGCTGGTTTCGCCGTGGGTGGCAAAACCAATCCAGGTCACGGCTGCCAGGGTCAGAAAGTCGCCAACAATTAGGGCGGAAAGGGTACGGCTCATCGTTTTTCCTTTTTCAATTTGCGCATCACCAGCAGCAGGAAAATCCCGGCCAGAAGCGCGGAACTGCCCCAACAGAGCAGGGCGTTGTCGCGTTCCAGCGGCGACTCTTCCAATCCTGCCGCCTCGATGTCCGGAACCGGCAGGGCGGCAAGCGGGGTGGGCGTTTCGGTCGTTTCAGGCGCAAGGGTCGAGACACTGGTTTCAGGAGTCGATGTCGAGGTCGGCACAAACGTTGGGGAGGATGTCGGGCTGGCAGACGGGAGGGTAATGCCCCAGCCCTGGCCAGTCGGGGTGGGCGACTCCACTGCCGGAAGCGGGGTCGGAGTCAGGGTCGGCGCCAGCAGGATGGCGGCGTCCATTTGTATCAGGCCAAACCCGTACTCGTTGTCCCACCCGGCTGGGCCCAGGTCAAGGGCGGAGGCCTGCATCTGGCTGCGAACCGCCGAGGCCGAAGCGTTGCCCGGCAAACCGAGCAGGATGGCCGCCAGTCCTGATACCTGCGGGGCCGCCATCGAGGTCCCGTTGCGGGTCATATATCCGCCGCCAGTGTGCAAGCTGTAGATGCCCGCGCCCGGCGCGGCCAGTTCGATTTGCGGCCCATAATTCGAAAAAATGGCCCGCTGGTTAGCGCTATTGGTTGCGGAGACAGCAATCACCGCCGGGTAAGCCGCCGGGTAAAGCACCGAAGGGCTGCCATTGTTGCCCGCCGCGCCAACCAGCAAAACACCGCGTGCGGCGGCATAATTGACCGCATCCTCCAGCACCGACGAAGGCGCGCTGCCGCCAAGACTGAGATTAATCACCCGCGCGCCCTGGTCGGCTGCCCAGATGATTCCGGCAGCTGCGTCGGCATAACTGCCAAATCCTATGTTATTAAGAACCTTGACCGGCATAATCCGCGCACCCCACGACGTCCCGGCGATGCCGATGCCGTTGTTGCCAAAAGCCGCCGCCAGCCCGGCGACATGGGTACCGTGTCCGTAATCGTCAACGGGGTTGTCGTCGTCGTTGACAAAGTCATGGCCCGCCACAATTTTCCCGAACAGGTCGGGATGGGTCATATCCACGCCGCTGTCGACAATCGCAATCGTCACCGCGCTCGACCCGGTACTGGAAGCCCATCCATGCGGGGCGCGGATGGCAACCATGTTGTATTGCAGCCCCCAGGCCGGGTCATTGGGAATTACCTCCTGCGCCGCAAGGAGGTGGTTGGGTTCAGCATACAAAAAGTCCGGCGACTGGTTCAGTTCGGCAATAATCCCATCCGCTTGTTCAGATGGAACCTGCAAGACATAGGCCCCCAACGACTGCGAAAGCGCATTTTCGGCCGCCACTTTACCGTAATTCCCCAATCGGCGCATTCCCTGCTGGCGATTCGCGCCGGGATTCAGCCTGACCACAATTTCGCTCAACGACTGCTTTGTCGGCGTCGCGGAAGGTTCAGGCGTAGCCGAGGCTTCGGGCGTCGCAGACGGTTCAAGGGTTGGCGAGGCCGTCTCGCTGGCCGTTTCCGATGCCGGAGGAGTTTCATCCGCGGCGGCAGGCAGGCTGGCTACAAACAGCAGGAACACAACCAGCAGTAACGTTAAAAGATGCTTGGGAAACGAAAATGGCATCATCATAAGGATGAGGCCATTATAACTGTGTTGACTGGCATAAAAATTCAACGGTCAAATCAAAGTCCCGCGAGGCCAAAACCCCCGCGGGACTCTGAATGCTGAACACTGGTTACTGAATACTGGCTCTACACCACAATATTAATCAACTTCTTCTGCACCACAATCACCTTCTTCGGCGCTTTGCCTTCCAGGTGCTTCTGTACCGATTCGCTGGCCAGCGCCAATGCCCGGATTTCCTCCTCGCTCGACTCAGCCGGGACAGTCAGCCTGTCGCGCAGTTTGCCGTTGACTTGCACCGGGATGGTGATTTCGTCGTCCCTGGCGGCTTCCTCGTCCACTTTGGGCCAGTCCTGGGTGTGGACGCTGTATTTCTTGCCCAAAACACCTGTCCACAACTCCTCGGCGATGTGCGGCGTGACCGGCGCCATCATGCGGACGTAGATGTTCACGGCCTCCTGCCATTCGGCAGAACCGGCGGCCCCGGCCTCGCGGGCCTTGTACATCTCATTCAGCAGCGACATCAGGCTCGAAACAATCGTATTGAACTCGAAATTCTCGAAGTCATGCGTCACCCGCCGCAGGGTTTGGTGAACCTTCCTTCGTAAACCGCGCAAGGTTTCGGGGGAGGGCGAACCGTACACCACATCGTCGGTAAACAGCGTCCAGGCGCGCCGCACCCAGCGGGCCGAACCCTCGATGCCCTGGCTGTCCCAAGGCGCGCCCATGTCCCAGCGCGCGAAGAACATCAGGTAGGCGCGCACAGTATCGGCCCCGTAGTAATCCACCAGCACATCCGGCGCGACCACATTGCCGCGGCTCTTCGACATCTTCTCGTTGTCTTCACCCAGCACCATGCCCTGGTTGCGCAGTTGAGACATCGGCTCGTGGCCTTCGGTAATACCGGCATCGCGCAGGGCCTTGTGGAAGAAGCGCGT
This sequence comes from Anaerolineales bacterium, assembly GCA_020060235.1. GTDB lineage: Bacteria > Chloroflexota > Anaerolineae > Anaerolineales > Villigracilaceae > UBA8950. The sequence continues at coordinate 10,170 of JAGVAO010000057.1, forward strand.
GTACATCAGGTGCATGTTGGCGTGTTCAATGCCGCCGGTGTAGGTATCGACCGGCATCCAGTAGTTGTATTCCGCCTCGTCGAAGGGCACATCCTTGCGCCAGGGCGAGAGATAGCCCAGGTGATACCACGACGAGCACATAAACGTGTCCATCGTGTCGGTTTCGCGGGTGGCCGGGCCGCCGCAAACCGGGCAGGTCGTCTTCGACCAGGTCGGGTGCAGTTTCAGCGGGCTTTCTCCGGTCGGCTTCCATTCCACGTCCTCGGGCAGGATGACGGGCAGTTGCTCGTCCGGTACGGGATTCCAGCCGTCCTTCTCGCAAAAAATCATCGGGATGGGCGAACCCCAGTAGCGCTGGCGCGAAATCAGCCAGTCGCGCAGTTTGTACGTCACCGCCAGTTTGCCGATGCCCTTTTCCTCCAGCCATTTGGCAACCGCGATAATGCCGGGATTGTCCTTGCCCTTTTTATCGTTGACGGATGTCCCGTTAAACGGGCCGGAATTAATCATCAGGCCGCCGCCGCTATAAGCGACTTCCATCGTAGCCCCATCCAGGAGCGGTTCACC
>JAGVAO010000188.1 GCA_020060235.1 Anaerolineales bacterium
CCCGATGATGCGCGGATGATGCCCGGATGCGGAAACAATCTGACGGGTGGCTTCCAGCCCATCCATCTCCGGCATCTGGACGTCCATCAAGATGACATCATATTTCTGGCGGGCTGCCATTTGCACGGCTTCGTAACCGTTCAGGGCGGTTTCTGCCGCGTAACCCATTTGACCAAGCAGGCGCAAGGCCAGTTTTTGGTTTACCAGGTTGTCTTCTGCCAGCAAAATGCGCAGGGGATGGCGCGTGGCCAATTCGGGGTCGAGGCGGGGGCGTTGGGGGACGGCGCTTTGCTCGCCAGGACTTTCAGTTTTGGAAAAGAGCGCGACCAGCGTGTCGAATAGCTGCGATTGTTTGAGCGGCTTGGCGAGGTAGGCTGAAAATAAGCCTGCGGCTGTTCCAGAATCGGGCCGCCCGATGGAGCTGAATAGCACCAGCGGCAGTTTGGCTTGCAGTTTGCGGATGCTTCGGGCGAGTTCAACGCCGTCCATCTCGGGCATGTGCATATCCAGAATGGCGAGGTCGAAGGTTTCGCCGTTTTTGAGCCACTCAAGCGCCTGTTGGGGTTGGGCGGTTTCGCGCACGCGCATTCCCCAGTGGGCGGTTTGCAGGTTGAGAATTTGGCGGTTTGTGGCGTTGTCATCCACGACCAGCAGGCGTTTGTTTTGCAATTCGGGTTGCACCTCGTACATTTGATGGCGGGCCGGCATCGGGTCGTTCGATGCGTCTGCCTGGATGCTGAAGGTGAAGGTGGAACCTTTTCCGATGCCTTCGCTGGTGGCGGCCATTGTTCCGCCCATCAGTTCGCTCAGGCGCTTGCTGATAGCCAGTCCCAGCCCGGTGCCGCCATATTTGCGGGTGGTGGATGAATCGGCCTGGCTGAACGCCTGGAAGAGTTGGGCGATGTTCTTTTCTGACAGCCCGATGCCGGTATCGCGCACGGAAAATATGAGATGGTAGCGGGGGGATTTGCGCATGGGCTGTGCCTTGACGGTGAGCACCACTTCGCCCTTGTCGGTAAATTTGAGGGCGTTGCTGAACAGGTTGAGCAAAATCTGGCGCAGTCGGATTTCGTCGCTTTCGATGACCAGCGGGACATCTTTGTCGCAGTGGTATGCCAGTTCGATGTGTTTTTTTGTGGCGGAGGCGGCAACCAGGTCGAGGGCCGATTCGATACAATCGCGCAGGTTGAAGGGGCGCGTCTCGATGTCCATGCGGTTGGCTTCGATTTTTGAGAAGTCGAGAATGTCGTTGATGATGGTGAGCAGGTTTTCGGCTGAGTTGCGGATGGTTTCAGCGTAGTCAAGTTGTTCCGGGTCCAGGTTGGTATTGAGGAGCAAGCCGCTCATGCCAATCACGGCGTTCATCGGGGTGCGGATTTCGTGACTCATGGTGGCGAGGAAGGCGCTTTTTGCCTGGTTGGCTTGTTCGGCGGCTTCGCGCGCCTCGCGGGCTTCGGCAAACAGGCGGGCGTTCTCGATGGCAATGACCGCCTGGCGAGCCAACCCGTTCAGGAATTCCAACTCGCGTTCGCCAAAATCCAGCCCCTCCCCTGCGCGCCAGACCGCCATCAGGCCCTTGAGTTCGTCATTGGCAAGCAGGGGCACGGCCAAAAGATGTTCATTTTTGGCAATTTCGGTGCCGGAAATACGCACAGCGCGCTTGTCGGCGGCAACATCGTTGATGATTTCCCCGACTTTGCTCTGGGCAATGTAGCCGAGAATGCCCTTGCCCGGCACAATACTGTCGTTGAGAATGGCGTCGGCTTCTTCTCCCAGGGCTGCAATGGCGCGGAAAATGCCTCCTTCTGGCAAGAACAGGGCGGTCAGGTCGGCGTTGAGCAGGTTTTTGGCGTGAGTGGCGATTCCTTCAAGAACAGTGGCAGTTTCGAGCGAGGAGGAAATATCACGGCTGATGTCGAGCAGGGCGGCGGTTTCGCGGGCGCGGCGTCCGGTTTCGGCGTGCAGTTGGGCGCTCTGGATGGCGGCCCCGGCATTGGCGGCGATGGTGGTCAGCAGGCGGAGCGAATCTTCTTTAAACCGGCCTTCTTCACGCGTGGATTGCACGCTCAAGACGCCGATGGTTTCTCCCGCGGCAAAAATAGGCACGCCCAGGTAAGACAGGGCGGGTTTGCCCACAGGCTCAATGCCCAGCCGGATGCGGGTTGGCACAATATCTTTGTTGATGAGCAAGGGTTGACCGCTCTCAAGGATGCGGCTGGTCAGGCCGGCTCCTACCGAGATAGGCTGAATCGATTCATCACCATAGGAGTAGGGGAAGTTAATCATCCGGGCTGCCCGGTCGTACAGGGCCAGGTAGGCGATGTCGGCGTCGAAAGTCTCCTGGGTTTGGCTACCGATGAGTTGGATGAGGCTTTCGAGTTCCGATTCTGCCACCAAAGCCTGGCTGACCTTGCTGATGGTGGTCAACTCGCTGTTACGTTCTTCGGTTTCCTGGAGCAGGCGCTGGGTTTCATTGAAGAGACGCGCGTTTTCGAGGGCGACGCTCATTGAATTGGCGAGGGTTTGCAGCAGGCGCACGTCGCTTTCGCTAAAGGCGTTTTCTTCCATGCTGGTCAGGTTAATCATCCCGCGAATCTGGTCACCGACAGTCAGCGGAACAAAAACGAGTGCTTTCTCGACCGAGGTGCCGGGCAGGGTGTAAGCGCCATACTTTTTTCGCTCTTCCTGCAGGTTTTCGTTAATGACAACCGTTTGGCGGGTACGGATGACATGAGCAGAAAAACCAACTTCTCCTACTTTCAGGGGAGGAATTTCGAGGCGCTTGCCGCCTTCGGTTGTGTAGGGGAAATGCAGCAGGTCAGTTTTGGGGTCGTAGATTCGGATGTTGACATCTCTATTTTGGAAAATCTCACCGATTTTGTCGCCGACTGCGTCGTAAATGCCCTGAAGGCTGATTTCGGCGGCGAGGGCGGCCTGCACACTGTTGATGACTGCCAGTTCCGCATTGCGTTCTTCCGTGATTTTTATAAGCCGCTGGGTTTCATCGAACAGGCGCGCATTTTCCAACGCGACTGCCGCCTGGTCTGCCAGCAGGCTGAGAACGCGCAATTCTTCGGCCCTGAACTTGCGGCTTTTCTTAAACGAAAGGTTCATGACCCCAACAGTGCGCTGTCCAATTTTGAGGGGCATGCCAATGATGGCGCCGTTGATTAACTTTTGGTTGGTGTAGAGCGGGTGATTGCTCATATCTTCGATGATGATGGGTTCTCCATGTTGCACAACCGAGTAGGTTAGGCCGTCGCGGCGCGGTTTGCTGAAAGGCTGGTCTTGTTTCCCGTCTTTGTAGTAGGCTGCGCCAAACTCAAGCAGGTCTTCTTCGCTCTTGTAAAGAAAAATGTGCAGGGTGTTGGCGTCCTGGAACAGGCTGAAGGTATCGTGCAGGATGGTGTTGAGCAATTCCTGGAAATTAAGGTTGGATGCCAGGCTAAGGCTGACTTTGCGAACAGTTTCCAGTTCGGCGGCGCGTTGTTCGGTTTCACGCAGCAGGCGCTGGGTTTCGTCGAACAGGCGCGCATTTTCAATCGCTCCGCTCATTGAGTGTGCCAGGGTTGCCAGCAGGCGCGCGTCCCGTTCGGTATATGCGTTTTGCTGGTAGGCTTGCACACTCAAAACACCCAGGGCAGTATCACCGCTAACCAGCGGGACGCCCAGGTACGATTCGTTATATTCCCGCTCTTCCCCCGGAATGATGACCGGTAACACGCCCAGCGTTTCCTGTTCGCTCATCGAATTGAGCCGCAAGGGCTGGCGTGTTCGGATGATATGTGAGGTCAGGCCGGGTCCGTATGGGTCGGGCGGTTCGTTGTGCCGGAATCCTTTTTCGACATAATACGGAAAGTGAATTTGCCCGCCGGGTTCGTCAAACAGCGCAACATAGGCTGTATCGGCCTGGAAAATTTCGCGTATTTTTTTGCCAACCAGGTCGCAAACTGCTTGCAGGTCCAGTTTGGAGGCCAGGCTTTCCTGAATATTGTTGATGATGGCCAGTTCCCTGGCGCGTTGCTGTTCGGTTTGGAGCAGGCGCTGGGTTTCATCAAGCAGGCGGGAATTTTCCAGCGCGACGCCCATGCTGGCGACCAGGGTTTGGAGCAGGCGCTGGTCTGATTCGCTGAAGGCGTGTTCGCGGTCTAAATTTTGAAGCGAAACAACCCCTTTCACCTGCCCGGCGACCAGCATGGGGACAAACAAGACCGATTTGGGCGCTTCGCCAGAAAGTGACACCGGATTGCCATATTTTTTAGCCGCTGCGAGGTGGTCTTGATTAATCATCAGCGGCTGGCGGCTTTCGAAAACGTGCTTTCGGAAACCGAAAATCGGAATTGGCTCGATGTGATAACGAATGCGGCGCTCGATGACGTACGGGTGGTTCAGCAGTTGGGTTTGCGGGTCGTAAACGCCAATCATGACCACCTGCGCGTCGAAGATGTCGCGCAATTTGTCGCCCACCAGGTCGTAGATGGCTTGCAAATCCAGATTAAGGGCAAGCGCCGACTGGACCGAATTGATAATGTCCAGTTGGTATTCGCTTTGCGCCAGTCTTTGCTCAAGCGTTGATGGAGCGTTTTCAGCGGTCGGTTTCTTTGCCATAATCTGCCTCAATCCACTTTTTGTACGGTAACGCGCTGTAAAGCCGCGATGAGTTCTTTGACCTGAATTGGCTTGCTGACGTAATCGTCCATGCCGGCTTCGAGACAAATCTCGCGGTCGCCCTGCATGGCGTTGGCGGTCATTGCCACAATGTATGGCTGTTGGGCGGGCGGCAGTATTCGACGAATGGCGCGGGTGGCTTCCAATCCATCCATTTCGGGCATTTGCACGTCCATCAGAATCAGGTCGTAGCGTTGGCGCTCCAGTGATTGCAAGGCTTCCAGCCCATTTGCGGCGATATCTGCCCGGTAGCCCATGCGCTCCAGAATGCGGATGGCCAGTTTTTGATTGACCGCGTTATCTTCCGCCAGCAAGATTTTGAGCGGGTGGCGTGTCGCTATTTGGTCATCAAAAACCGTTCCCGGCACTGGCACGGGGTTTGCACTGCTCTCCTGTAGCGCAAGGGCGCTGACAATCGCATTGTACAGGCTCGACTGCTTGACCGGTTTGGTCAGGAAGGCGGCAAAAACGCCATTTTCGGCAGAGTCACGCCAGCCCAGGGATGTGAGCATGATGAGCGGCAGGTTCTTGTTTTGTTTGTGGATTGACTGCGCCAGCGTGACGCCGTCCATTTCGGGCATTTGCATGTCCAGAATGGCGAGATCAAAGGCTTGGCCCTGTTCCAGTGCATCGAGAGCCTGAAACGGGGAGGCGAAGAGCGAAGCATCCATACCCCAGGAGCGCGCCTGCAAACTTAAGATGCGGCGGTTGGTTTCATTGTCATCCACGACCATCAGGCGTTTGCCGTTTAATTGGGGCACAGCCGCCAGCCGGTCTGTGGGCGGGAGTTCAGCCACGCGCGCTACGATGGTAAAGTGAAAGGTGGAGCCAAGCCCTTCCTGGCTTTCGACCCACATCTTTCCGCCCATCATTTCGCTCAAGCGGTTGCTGATTGCCAGCCCCAGGCCTGTGCCGCCATATTTGCGCGTGGTGGATGCGTCAATTTGCGAGAAAGATTGAAACAAGCGGTCCATGCGGTCTTTGGGAATGCCAATGCCCGTATCGCGCATGGAAAAATGCAGGGTCACACTGTCCGGTGCATCGTCCGGGCTTTTTTCAGGCATCGTCCCTACACTCAGCGCGATTTCACCCTGGTGGGTGAACTTGACAGCGTTGCCAAGCAGGTTGACGACAATCTGTCGCAGGCGGGCTTCGTCGCTGGCAATAACTTCGGGCACGTCCGGCTCGATGAGACAGCCCAACTCCAGGCCTTTTTCGGCGGCTTTCAGGGCGAGCAAATCGAGGGCAGATTCGAGACAGGCGCGCAGGTGGAAGGGCTGCTTTTCCAGTTCCATTTTCCCGGCTTCGATTTTGGAGAAGTCGAGTACGTCATTGATGATGGTCAGCAGGGAATCGCTGCTCTGGCGGATGGTTTCGGCATAGTCGCGCTGCTCGCCATTCAGGGGGGTATCCATAAGCAATCCGGTCATGCCCATGATGGCATTCATGGGCGTGCGGATTTCGTGGCTCATGTTTGCCAGGAACTCGCTCTTGGCGGTTGAAGCCGCTTCTGCCGCGGCGCGGGCTTCGACGGCTTCGGAGGTGCGTTCTTGTACGCGCTGTTCGAGCGTTTCGTACAGGCGCGCGCCATCTACGGCGCTGGCAATTTGACTGCCGATTGTGAAGAGCAGGTCGTGATAACTTAGCGCAATCGGGCGGTCGCTATCGGCATTGTCCACTACCAGCGTGCCGATGCTTTTGCCTTTGCTGACCAGCGGGACAACGAGAAGTGATTTTGTTTTTGAAAATTCAAAATAATCCCGGGCGCGTTCGCTCAAGTCAGGGTCGCTGATGTTGACCTGCCGTGGCTTGCCAGAGCGGATGATGCCGGGAATCAGGGAATTGGCGGCGGGGTTAAGGGGTAGGTCCATGGTCTGTAAAACGGAAACCATTTTCGGGGTGAAATTGATGGCGTGGGCAAAGGTCAGGAGTTGCCGGTTTTCATCCACAAGCATAATCAGCGCCCGCTCAAAATGCAGGTGATTGATGACTGCCCGCAGGCTGCGGTCAAGCAATTCGGAAAGGTTGAGTGTGTCGCGCAGGGTTGTGCCGATTTCGTAGAGCGTCGTCGCTTCGGAGATTCTTTGCTGGAGCGCCATGTTCGAAATTTGCAGGTTGGCGTTGGATTGCTGGAGCGCATCGTATTGCTCTTCGGAGCGGTCGCGTTGTTCGAGCAGGAGTGCTTCCTGGCGCTGGTTTTCCTGGCCGAGTTTGTTGATGCGGAATAGCAGAATGCCCATCAGCGCCGGGGAGATGATGGCAACAATCAGGATGAGCATTTCCCAGCCGGGGAGTTGTAAGAGCACATAGGCGAGCGCCAGAACTGAGAGCACAGCCCCAACCAGGATTTCGAGCGCGGTCTGTCGTTGCGTGACTGCCTGCCAGGTGAATTCCCATTCGTTGTATGGAAAATCATCCATGACGGATTGCAGGACTTTGGCCTGGGCAATGGGCAGCCCGGAGTGAAAATGCGGCAAAACGGCAAACAGGCTTTGATAGCCTTCGTATCCCAGGCGCAAGTAATGGCGGTGCAGGTTTTCGGGCAGGCTGTTCAGCTGTTTGTGCGGGTGCCATTGCAAAACTGCCGAGTTTAGTGAGACGCGGGTGACACGAATATCTGCGTCGCTAAACCGCGACACAATTTGCGGAATGACCCCATAGACCTGCCGTAATGGAAAGGGGCGAATCAGGTTTAAGAGCGATAAAAGCGGGGAGGATGGGTTGATATGCAGACCGCGATTAAAGAAAAAGCGCGGGTCGCCGCAAATGTCGCGGGCGAATTCGGCGGTGTACAGGTTGAATTCGTGTGAATAATGCCGGTGCGGGTCGAGCAGGGATTCTTTGCTGACCCGGTAACTGGTTTGCTCCAGCGCATTGTTCAATTTTTGCGCCAAGTCTTCGAGTGCCTTTTCTTGCGCCTGCGAAATGAGTTGCGTGCGCTGTTCTTCGCTGGTTCCGGGCTGGGTCTCTTGTTCCACCTTGCGCTGGATGTAGTCGTACATTTGCGAGATGGATGCCAGGATGGTCGCGGCGTTGGTACTACGAATGGGTTTTCCATCCGTACCAACACCAAAGGGCTGGGTTTGCATGTGCGGCGGCAGGGGAGGCAGTAGTTCTTCCGGGTAGATGGCTGGTTGCCAGTCCACCCGGTCCATTAGCAGCAGGGCATCTTTGGCGGGAACAGTTCGCCCTATCCAATTGCTTTGCCCGCCTGGCGTTCCCCAGGTAAATTCCCACTCGCAACACTCGTGACCATCCAGCGTGCAGCGTATTTCGCGCGTTACCGCGGGGGGTAAGCCTTTGCTTAATTGTGGAATGACGCTGTACGCCCCCTGATACACCCGGCAGGTCATGTGGATGGAGCGGCGATGCCATTCGGGGGGCAATTTTTCCAGTTGGGTTTGTGGATACCATTGCAGGATGGCGCTGTTGCTTGTTACCTGCGCCACGCGAATATCTTCATCTACAACTTTGGCGGTCAGGCGCGGCACCAGATTGAAAATTTGTGAAATAGACAGGTGCCGAATAATGGAAACCATGGCTGGCGGCACGCTTTTTGCGCCGCGACGGATGAAAAATTGCGGGTCGCCGCTGATTTCGCGCGCAATTTCATTGACCAGCAGGTTGAACTCATAGGAGTAGAAGCGGTCGGTATCAAAGAGCATCTCGCGCGTCACATGGAAACGTGGGTCGGGAATGGCGTCATTGACTCGCGTCACCAATGTTTCAATGGCTTCATCCTGCGCCTGCCGGATTTGGGATGCGCGCTGATGGGTGGTGAGCGCTTCGTGGAAGTGCTCGCTTACTTTCCTGCCAATCGATTCATTTAGTTGTTTAATGGCTGAGAAAAGCAAGGTTCCGCGAATATGGTTGATGGGATGTCCGTTATCATCCTGCCCGAAGGGTTTGCCCTGTATGAAGCGCGGGCTTGGCCCCAACTCGTCTTCACTACGTTCCTGGGTTGTCGAAAGACGCTCTGGCGGGGGGGCGGAAATTGCTGATATTTGGGGGGATGCTTTTTTGCGGCGCGAAAACAGGGCGGCTAATCCCTGCGGGGGTGGGACTTCCCAACTGAGTTTCCACTCACAGTAGGGGTCGCCCCTTAACTGGCATTTGATTTCCTCCACCCGCGCAAATGGTCGCCCCGAATGAAAATATGGAATACTCGAGTACACCCCCTGGTATGCCCGGCAGGTCATGCGCAGGTAGCGGCGATGCACCTGCGGGGGGACTTTTGCCAGTTGGTGTTCGCTGTGCCATTCGAGATGCACAAAATTTTCGCCAACTTTTGTCACACGAATATCGGCATCGGTTTGTTTGGATGAAAAGCGGGGTAGGAGACTGTAAGTGTAGGAAAGAGAAAATGGGCGCACCATCCCCAGCATACTGGCTGGCACGCTTTTTACCCCGCGCAGGTAGTAGAACAGCGAGTCGCTGCCTGCAATTTCGGCGGCATATTCATTGGCAAACAGGCTGAATTCGTACGAGTAATAATTCCCCTTGCTGGTCAGCGAATCGGTGCTAACCGAATAGCTCGGGTCAGGCATGGCGTGGTTCAGTCGCCGCACCAGTTCATCCACCGCCTCGCGCACAGCCTGAGTAACGCGCGTTGTGCGCTCTTTAGGGGGCAACGACATTCCCAGTTCCGCGAGTGTGCGCTCTTCGACGGATGCTTTTAATTGTTCGACCACTCCGATAATGGATGAAGAGCGTGATTGCTTTATCAAATTTCCCGCTGAATCCAACCCAAAAGGCGGATACGCCATCCGCTCTGGTAGGGGTGGCAGGTCAGTTTCGGCCTCCCGGTCAATCCTAATCTCGCGCAGCGATTGTTGAAGAATTTCATCGGCCATGGGTTGTTCCTGCCAGCAGAACGGCAATCAGGTGATTTTTTGCTTTTCCGATAAATTGTCTCTAAATTATAACTTTATCAGCTTGTTTTTGTAACTACCTATCTAAAATGTGAAATCGCTCTTGTTGCTACAAGGGCGATTTTCTTGGTAATCCTGAGTGTGATTGTAGTGGCAAAATGTGATTGTCATCGCTTTTCCCACTTGCGTGAGATTTTTCTCAGGACAATTGTTTGGTCATGTAGTGGCGTGTATGCCCGGGCGGGAAATCTTTGAGTTCGCCAAAGACCTGGTAGCCGTGTTGCTTGTAAAATTCGGGAGCCTGGAAGCTGAAAGTGTCGAAAAAGGCGTTGGTCGCGCCGCGCTGGCGGGCTGCTTCTTCGGCCTGGGTCAGTAGTTGATGTCCGTATCCTTGCCCGCGCAGTTCTTCGCGGACAAATAGCAGGTTGATGTAAAACCAGCCCCAGTAGATTTCACCAATCAGCCCGCCGACAACCTTGCCCTCGGGGTCATACAGCGCAAGGCTGAGATGCTGGAAACCTTCCGGGCCGCCGTGCTGGGTATTGTATTGGCCAATGCCGCCGCCGATGACCTCCCACATTTCATCGGTGGGCTTTTCAACGGGTTCGATGCGATATTCTGTGGACATGTTGTTTTCTCCTTTTTCGAGCAACTGCGAGCGCGCGACCAGCCCGCCTGACGCGGGCGGGCATGAACTTTTTGGTAACAAAGCGTCACAAAAATATTATACTGCCCGGTATTCCGTTCTGTATATTCAATTTACTGAGACCAATTTCAGCCCCAAATCGAGGAAACGGAAGACAGGCTCCGGCCTGGCTGGCTCCGCGGGTTTGAAACATCTCTGGCATTAATCACAGTATACTTATTCACAATATGATGACTGAACAAGATTTAATTCGACCGGGCGACCGGGTGCAGGTTCGCCTGAAAGCCGAAACCTTTGGGCAGGAAGGCTGGTTCGACGGGACAGTGGTGCGTATAGACCCGTACTCCGCCCATCGAAGTTTTCACTGGGTGGAGTTGGACGCCGAGGCGCAGGCCATTTTGGGCGGCGGGATGAAATTGGTTTCGGTGCTTAATCCTCGAAATATTCGTAAGGTGTGATAATGCCAAAAGAATACTCACGCACGGTCTGGTCGTCTAAATCGGGCGACCAGCGCAAGGATACAAAACCGGCAGACAGCCAGAAATCCCTGCCGCCGGGAGAGCAGGTGGTTTACCTGCACCGAGATTCAAAGGGACGCGGCGGCAAAGGTGTGGCGGTCTTGCGCGGGTTGGTGCTCACTGAAACAGACCTGGCGATACTGGCGAAAAAATTGAAGCAATCGCTGGGGGTGGGCGGAACGGTCAAGGCCGCGACAATCGAACTCCAGACCCAGGAACGGGAGAAGATTGCCGCAGCGCTGACAAAGTTGGGTTACCGGGTCAAGATTGCCGGAGGATAACTGCCCGATATTCCACAACCGTTTCGCCGGGCCGAGATTACGGACAAGCCGGTGGGATGGAGATGCTAATAGGCTGGTTGATGTCTTTGACTTCGATGTGAAATTCGGAGTGCATTGTTTTGGCGCTGGGGTCGCCGGCGGGGCCGCTGCGGGTTTCGATTACAACATCGTAGCGGACGATGAACTGCCCATCGACTGCCAGCCAGTATTCCCCGCTCGAAAAGACCACATCTGCGCCCGATGTCACGCCCAGCCCACTGACGTTGAATCGAAAATGGTTGACCAGCACGCCGTTCAGGTTTTCAGTGCCGATAAAGATTGGGTCATTGACCAGCGGAACCAGGTCAATCAACCCGTAAAGCACATCCATGGTTTCCTGTGCCTGGGGGTCAACTTCACTCTCCTCAGCCTCGCTCCCTTCATCAGAAATGGCGCACATGCGATTGCCAACCTTATACTGGTCAATCTGGCTGGTTTCAATCTCAGGCTCTTCGGCGCTGCTGACAAGGACGGAAGTGGAAATGTGCCAGCTTTCTCCGTCCGATGCCGATTCCATGAGATAGGTGATTTCGTTTCGGTCTCTAGCGCTGGGGCCGTTGTTGATGGTGCGAATTCCCAGCCGGTAGCTGTTCAGGCTGGCAAGCCCCTGGCGCAGTCCGATGGGCGTGCTGGGTATGGGGGTGGGTTCCAGGAAGGGTAGCAGGGGCGCGGCGGGGTCCTGCGAATCTGTCGGGGATGAGGGCGAGAACATCGGTATTCTGCAGGCCAGCATGAGGGTGAGCGTGGCAATCCACAACCAGAATTTGGATTTCATAGCGACCTCCGGAGTTATTCGGCCCGCAACAGGGCCGAAAGATTGGTGCGGTTCAACCAGAAAATAGGCAGGATTGAACCCGCAAGGGTGATGCCTGCCGCCAGGGGCAGGCCAGCAAGCAAGGTGGGGGCGTCCAACTCAGGCCGCAGGCTGATTCCGGCGGTTTCGAGGCGGGAAAAAACTCCCAGCAGGGCCGCGCCTGCATATCCCCACAACAGGCCGAGCAGGGCGATGGCTGTGCCCTGCCCGAGCAGGTAGCCCGCCAGGCTGGCCGGGCCAAAGCCCAGGCTGCGTAAGATGGCCAGTTCACGCCGCTGCAGCCAGGCCAGTCGCCACAAAACGTTGGCCAGGCTGACCGCCGCCGAAAGTCCCATTGCCTGGATGATGAGTTCCAGAAGACTGAAAAAAGGCCCCCATTCTGCAATCAGGGCCGCGCCGCTCTCGCCCTGTTGGACGATGGAGATGCCGCCTGGCAGGCTGTCGCCTGGCTGAAATTGCTCGCCGTTTGGGATGAGATAGACGGAGACATCATCTTGCCAGCCGAGCAGGGTTTGGGCGTCCTCGATGGAAATCCAGGCTTCGTTCCCGGTGTAGGTTTCGGCCTCGAAGATGCCGATGACTGTGAAGTTACGCCCGCGAATGGGGATGGTATCGCCGGGAGTCAGGCCGCGTTCCTGGGCCAGCCGCATTCCGAGCATGGCAAGTCGTGGGGCGTCGCCGGGTTGCAAGGGGCGGCCTGTCAGCATCCGAAATCGCTCGATGCGCGGGTAATCGGCCAGTGGGATTCCGCGCAGGAGCACGGCATCGGACCGGGTGGTGCCCACAATGGTGTGAATTTCAGGTATGGCAAAACTTAGCCCTGCCGCGAGTAAATCCTTTTGCAGGCTGGCGGGCAGGCGGCTGCCATAGAACTCCCCCATGCTGCCGCTGGCCTGGACGACCAGGAATTGCCCGGAAGTTGCCTCGTAAAGATTACGCAGGTTGGTCTGGTAGCCTTGCAGGCCGATAAAAACCATGACCGGCACGGCTATGGCCAGTGCCATGAGCAGGGTCAGGCGCAAGTGTTGGCGTAAGACATCCAGTCCGAGGCGGATAATAATCATGACAGGCGCAGTAAAGTGACCACCCGCTGGCGGGCTAAGCCCCGGGTGGCCAGGGCTGCACCAAGCAGGGAGAGGAAAAACATCCAGGCCACGCCTTCGAGCAGGATGGCCGGGGTGATTTCAAGGTGCAGGGGGAGTTCCAACACGAAAAACGGGGCAAAAATACCCTGAAAGAAGGTGTAGGCCAGGGCCAGTCCGGCGCCCAGCAAGTAGGCAAACAGGCTGAGCAGCACAAACCGCACCCAGACCAGCCCCACCAGAGACGAGGCGGAAAATCCCAGCCCGAGCAGGATGCCAAGGTCACGGCTGCGTTCGACCAGGCTGAGGGTAACGGTGTTGCTGACCCCAAAGACAATTCCCAGAATGGCGAGCAGGCTGGCCAGCTTCATCAGGTCGCTGAATCCGCGCATTCGGTCGAGATTTTGGTGAGTGTAGGTGTCTTCAAGATAGACAGCGTATTCCCCTGCCAGGCGCGGGTCGTTTTGCAGGTCGGCTTTGAGGGCCAGCAGGTCGGCGTCGGGAGCGGCCTGCAAAAAGAGGGCCTGGTAGCCGCGCTGCGGACCGAAAAGGGCTTGGGCGCTTTCGAGCGGCATCCAGATGGAGGCGAAGATGGAGCCGGGAGCGCGGAAGATGCCCGCTATGCTGAAATCGCGTCCGAAAATTTGCACCTGTTTACCAACATCCAGCCCGCTGAGTTGGGCCAGTCCTTCGCCGATGATGATTTCGTCAAAGGGCTGCGGCCATTGGCCACGCACCAGTTGCAGGTGGAAGACTGGCTGCCAGGCAGCGAAATCAGCGGCGCGGAGTTGAACGACCCGGTCGTTGAGGCGGGTGTGGCGAAAAATGAGCGGCGCGACCCGGCTGACGCGTGACTCGTCCAGTGCGAGGGCGGCTTCAAGTACGCCCGGTGGCAGGGAATCTTCCGCCGGGTCGAGCAGGTCAGCCCGGACGATGACCAGGTTTAATCCTCCCGAAAGATTGCCCAGGAAGGCCGATGCCGCTTCGGCCAGGGCTGAAAGCAGCAGGAAGGTAAAAAGCGTCACCGCCAGGCCAACCAGGCTGGGCAGGCCGCGGCGGCGGTCGTGAAGCAGGTCGAGCAGGGCAAAGCGCAGGGACAGGAGCATCAGCGTTCCTTGAGTTGGCCGCTATGCAGTTCGAGAATGCGGTCGCCGGGTCGGACGAGGCTTTCGTTGTGGCTGGCAATGATAAAGGTGGCGCCAAGGGCGCGGTTCAGGTCGCGCATGAGGGTTAGGATGGATTCGGCATTGGCCGCGTCGAGGTCGCCGGTGGGCTCATCGGCCAGGATGAGGCCGGGGCGGCCTACCATGGCTCGCGCAATCGCCACGCGCTGTTGTTCCCCTCCCGAAAGTTCGGCGGGGCGGTGATGCTGGCGGGAGGCCAGGCCGACAGTATTGAGCATGTCGGCAGCCAGCTGCTGGGCCTGGCGCAAGCCTTGTCCACGTGCCAGCAGCGGCAGGCAGACATTTTCGAGGGCGTTGAGCGAGGCCAGCAGGTTGAAGAATTGGAAGACAAAGCCGATTTGTTCGCGGCGAAAGCGAGTGAGTTGGGCTTCGCTGGCGGTTTCGATGGTCAGGCCGTTGATGGTCAGCTGGCCGCCAGTGGGCCGGTCCATGCCGCCGAGCAGGTGCAGCAGGGTCGATTTGCCGCCGCCGCTGGGGCCGACCACGAAAACAAAAGCGCCCGGCGCAATGTCGAGGTTAACATCACGCAGGGCGGCGATTTTTTCCTGGCCGCGCTGGTAGGTTTTGCTGAGTTGGCGGGCGCTGACAAGCATTGGCAAAGGCCGCTTGAAAGACGGGTTATGTTTATTATACATCCGGCCAGGCCGGGGTGGTCAGGCAACTGAAGCAATTGCCGGGGGTGGGCGGCCCTGACGAAGCTGGGGTATCGGGCCAAAATTGCGGGTGGGTAATCGTCCTCTATGCCAGGCTTCGCAAGAGTTTTTTCCAGCGTCGCTGACGGTGGCGATAAAACAGGTGTGCAAAAGCCCAAATCATTGGGGTTAGCAGACCGGCCCTTATTTCAATCTCGTCGGTGTAGTGTAATTTGTTACCTTCCAGCGCATGGAATCGGATGGTGTGATTCCAGACCGGTGACAGCGTACCCCTTTCCTTGCTCTCGATAATGTTGTTTTTCCGGTCTATGTTGGCAATTGTTATGTTGTGTCTTCCCGCTGGCAAAAATCCAAACAGGGATAACCGCAAGGCATAAGTTTTGCCTACGACCCACTCGTTATCGAGTTCGCCTTCAGCCAGGGATTCAAAATGCAGTAGGGGCGCGCTAACAAATTTAAGCGATGATGGACGGCTAATTTCTTCCCAAAGTTGCTTAGGGGTACAATCGAACACGGTTGAGATGTGCGCGAACATTATGAATTCCTATTATTGTTGTTCCGGTAAATCAGGCTGTCAGTACCGGACGCTTGATTTCCTGGCGTTTGCCGTAGGTGAGTGAACGCCACAACCATTCTGCCGGGCCATACTTGAAGCGCTTCATCCACCAATGGCTGATGGGAATTTGCAGCAAGTAAATCAGGATGGATAGACCAATGCCTGCCGCCATGCCCACTTTGCCAAACAACCCCAGCCCGTAGCCATAGAAAATCATTGTGCAGACAAGCGACTGGGTCAGGTAGTTGGTCAGCGCCATCTGCCCGACAGGGGCCAGAATTTTGATGCGCCCGGCCCAGGCAGGCGAGAGCGCCAGCAGGCAAAAGGCCGAGACGTAGGCCAGCATCAGCAGTGGCGCGCCGATACCCTGTCCAAGTGTGGCAAGCAGCAAACTCGGAGTCATCTCAATGCGGTCGGCGGACATAATCAGTGTGGCGTAAAGCGCGTTCCCGGCCAGGCCGAGGAGCAGCCCCCAGAATAGCAGCTTGCGAAACAATTCGCGATTGTCTTCGAGGTGTTTGAAAATTTCACGTTTGCCGAAGTAGACGCCAAGCAGGAACATGCCCAATACGTTGAAGCCCATCACAAAAAAGGCGGAGATACCCATGCTGGTATAGTCGTAAATGCGTTGCTCGGTAATTTCGAGGAAATTCCCTTCCACATAGACGCGGTTGGCGCGTTCGAGGTCGGCGGCAAAACTGGCCCTGGCCTCGGCAAAACTAAGGTTGATTTGCTCTGCGCCTTCGGGTACCGAGCGGCCCAGTTCAAGCAGCCCGGTGACAGCGGCGGTAAACAGCAGGGGAATGGCAATCAGGATAACCGCCCAGATGAGCAGCGTGCGCGGTTTTGCCTTGCGGAACAAAATGAGCAGGAAACCCAGCAGGGCGTAGAGGATGAGGATGTCGCCAATCCAAATCAGGAAAGCGTGGACGATGCCGATGAGCAACAGAACCAGCAAGCGCCGCAGGTAGAGCGGGACGAATTTTCCGCCGCGCGCTTCGATGCGCTCCATCAACAGGGTCAGCCCCAGGCCGAATAGCATCGAGAACAGGGCATAGAATTTTCCCTCGCCGAGGAAATGAATCAGCCATTCGGCGGCGCGGTCGTACCAGGGCATGGCCGGGTCTGCGGGGAACAAGAGCACCTGCATGGGACGGGCAAAAATTGTCATGTTGACAAACAAGATGCCAAAAAGCGCAAAGCCGCGCAAAATATCCACAATTTGGACGCGTTCGGTTTGCTGGACAGGTGCAATGGGCGCTGCGGACTCACTCATAATATTCTCCTTGTGGGCTGTGTTGTTTTTCAGGCTGTCAGGCTGTGTTTGTTACAATCAGCCTTACGAAAACCGGGCGGCTAAGTTGCAAGATTGCTCGGCATAAAATTGCGTGTAGAAATTCTCGCGTTGTGACATTCCCCATCCAATTTAGCGGCGCTCGAGATGTAAATCGGCCATGGCGTAGGGCGTATAAGCCAGCCCAAGGAAACTCCCCTCGTTGAGCAGGTCCCAGCGCATGCCGAGAATGGCCTGGCCGACGTCTTGCCCGCGGCCCAGGCGCTCGAAGAATTTTTCGGCGGCCAGGTAGCCGTGTTCGACCGTAACCGGGATTTCGGTACCGATGACGCCGCCAGCCAGCAGGTCGCGGAAGGCGCTGACAAAGTTCAGGGTCAGGTCAGGCAGCAGGTCGGTTGTGTAACAGCCGTTGATAAAGACCAGCGGCCGGGTTTCCTGCCACTGCTCCAGGTCGATAAAATCACGCTCGCCCCAGGCGCCGGGCAGGTCGGGGGTGATGGTGTAACGGGCATCCTTCCCGCGCGGGCCGATGCTCAGGTAGGTTAGTTTATCGTCCTTGCCGCCATGACACAGGATATAAACCAGTTGCGGGGCGCGCAGGCTGTCGCGCACCTGGTCGCGTTCGCTGGCCGGGATGTTGGGAATGTATTCCGCGTTGAGCGAATCGTGAATCGACTGGAAGTGCTGTTCGCGGCGGCTTTGGCGGGGGACGTCGGTGGTGGCGGCTACCGCCACTTTGACGCGGTCACCCGCGCGGACGCTGCGGGCCGGTTCCACATCCCAGCCTTTGCCGAGCAGGGCCGAGATGGGCTGCTCGAGGGTATATTTGTAGCCCCAAAAACCGAACGGGCAGACGGTGTTTGGCCCGTGTTCGGCCTCGTGCGGACAGGCCAGGTTTTCCTGGTTGCGATAGGCCGGCTTGCGCCTGAGAAAATTTGCATCCCACTGTTCTTCGACCACTGGACAGAGTTTGAGCGGCAGGTCGGAGCGGTCAGGCTCGAGCAGGTGGTCGTACACCAGCGCCCAGGGAATGATGTGGGTCGCGGGCACCGACCCGGCTCGCGCCAATTGGATGATATCCCCGGCGCGCAAGGTGGTTCGGAATTGCCTGCGCCATGCCAGGGGCGCCAGGCCCTCGGCGGGTGTGAGTCCTTGCAGCAGGATGCTGTACAGGTTCGCGCCGAGTTTTGCCAGCGCGAACAGGTCTTCCCTGAATTTGTCGAGCAGGAAGGTGTCCTGGTCGAAATCGAGCGGCTGGCCCGACGGGTCAGACAGGATGCGGCGGGCTTCTTCGAGCATGTTTTGGATGGCCTGGGCGTCGTAAGCTTTCCAGGCCGGGGGCAGGCTGTCTCCCTGGCCGGTTTCAGCATCCCCTTTGAGCAGGATACGGTGCGAGCCTGAACGGTCATCGTTCATCAGGATTCCGACCCGGATGCGCTCATCTTGCCCGCTGCCGGTTCGGTGACGGGTGGAAATATCGCCCAACTGGCGGTAGTCGGAGGTCAGGACGTAATCGACCTTCCCGGAGTTTTCTTCGACTGATGCGGTCTGGTTGGAGATGCCCATATTGAGTACCGCGGATTGCAGAACCTGCGCGCCGTAATACAGGCTCAACCGTCCACGCGCGCGTTCACCGGTGAGCGGCGCATTCAGGCGCAGTTTGAGCGGGCCGGGCTGGCTGGCGAGCGCATTATTAATGTAAGGGATGCTGCGCCCGGATGGATTGACTGGCACGCGGATTTGTCCGCTGACCAGGTTGGGCTGGAATTCCTGGCTGACGAAGACGACTTCCAGGTCGAACCAGCCCTGTTCACGGTCTTCCCGCCGAAGGTAGGGGGTATCTGCATCTTCGGGGAAGAAGGCCTGCTCCCCGAGCAGCGAGACCTCCTTTTGCCAGGGCAGGCCGACATCGACGAGCAAATCATAGGGGCTGCCGGGCTGAAGCGGCTGGCTGCGCGCCAAAATCTGCCCGTTTTCGGCAGACGCAAAGTTGGCGTTCAAGACGCGTTTCGAGGGCGGGCTAACTGGCCTTGATGACCGGGCAGATTCTTCAGGGGCCAGTTCTTCCAGTTCGAGGTCAGCCCATTCGTCCATGTCGCCTGGAACAGGCGGTTCTGCGTTTGTCCATCCGGGTTCTTCGTCATCCGAGAGCCATTCGGGCGATTCTTCTGGCGCTGTTGTTTCCATCTTTGGCTTTTTTGAGCTTGACTCTTCCAACCAGTTGTAGGAGTCGTCTTCGAGGCTATCGCTGTATTCGGTTTCTGAATCTGCCGCATCGAAATAACTCTCAGCGCGCCTGGCCGCTTTGGCAAAGAGAAAATCGCCTTCCAGTATCTCGTCCGAATCATTTTCGAAATCATCGGGTGTGATGGCGCCGTTCATAATCCTTGGCGATAGGGCGGCGGCGTAAACGATTCGCAGCCCGGAAGGTTGTTCCGCTTGCATGGCTTCGCTGATGGGTTTTGAAACCATGCCGATTACAGCATCCTGTTCCAGGTCTATCAGCGGCGCGCCGCTGAGAATGTGCGCGCTTTCCTGGGCGGATTCAAGGCGGATGATGTCCTGGGTGTCGATTGAGGGCACTTCGCCAGCCGTTTGAATTACAATGGGCTGGCCATCGGCGAAAATGGGAAAGCCATACTCGCTTGCCATCCATGCCAGGCTGCCAAGGGATAATATCTCCGCGCTTGCAGGGGGTTGATGGACGCGCAGGATTGCAAAGTCGTGGCCGGGGTCTTGGGTTCGCAGGCGGATATCCGCTTCTGCAACCGAACCATCTGCCAGGAATTTTATTTTGACGTTTTTGCCTTGCGGCAGGAGGTGGGCACAGGTAAAGACCAAGTGTTCACTTGCCAAAAAGCCGGCCCCCAGCACTTTTTCCGACTTATCAAGAATTAAAACCGTGCCAAGAAGAATATTCATGTCGGTCTCTTTCTGGAGCACATTTGCCCGAATTTGTTACCTTGTCCCTGGTTATTCCGTCACCGCCGCAAATCCCAGCCCGTTTGGGCCGACGTGTGTGCCTATCAGGCTGGTGACGTTGGTCAGGCCGATTTCGCGCGGGATTTGGCTTCGCGCCTGGCTTTGCATCAGGCTGTTCAGGAAGTCGCGGGCGCGGCTTTCGGCGTTGGTGTGCAGGATGGACAGCCGCCGCAGTGGGCCGAGGCTGGCGATGAAGTTGAACAGTGCCTCGTTGGCCTGGCGGGTGGTGCGCGCCGCGCTGATGGGGCGCACGGCCCCCTCGCGCAGTTCCACCACCGGTTTGATGTTCAACAGCCCGCCAATGGTGGTAATCGCCGCCGGGACGCGCCCGGAGCGCCGCAGGTAGTCCATGGTGTCGAGGGCGGCAGCCACGCGCACACGCTGGCGGGTCGCGCGGACGGCTTCCAGCGCGCCATCAAGCCCCAGGCCTTCATTAACAGCCTCGGCGGCGGCCAGTACCTGGAAACCCGTTCCCAGGGTTAGCGAGCCGGATTCGAGCACCGTCACACGCCCTTCAAAATCGCGCGCCGCGTTGCGCGCAAAGTTGGGAATGCTGGTCAGTTTTTCAGCGGTATGCAGGGAAATAATATGCTCACAGCCCCCCTTGAGCAGTTTTTCATAGCGTGCGGCAAACTCCGCCGGGGCGGGCGCGGCGGTGCTCGGCGGTTGGCGCATTCCCGGCAGGCGGGCGTAGAACTGTTCGCGGGTCATGTCGACCCCGTCCACATATTCCCGGCCTTCGATGACCAGGATGGCGGGCACGACTTCGATGGCGTATTTTTCGATAACGTCTGCCGAAAGGTCGCAGGGAGAGTCGGTGACAAGACCGATGGGGGTTGTTTTCATGGGTGTCGGCAATGGGTAATTGGGTGTTGTGATAAAAAGAGAGGAGTTCAGAGATTTTCTCCGCACTCCTCTCTTTTGTCTATTCTACATTATCTCACTCAATCGAAATGATGAAGTGGTAGTGCGGCTGGCCGCCTTCCTGCACTTCGATTTCCTGGTTCGGGTATTTCTCGCGAATGAGGTCTGCGATACGGTGGGCTTCCTTGTGGGGCATTTCTTCCCCATAAAAGAGGGTGATGAGTTCATAATCGCCCGCGCTGGCTTTTTCGAGCAATTGCAGCACCGCGCTCTCGACCGATTCGGCAGAGACAGCCAGCTTGCCGTTCAACAGGGCAATCGCCTGGCCTTCCTCGACGTTGACGCCGTCGATTTCGACCGTGCGCACGGCGACAGTGATTTCACCCGCAGCCACCGAGCCGAGCGCCTTTTCCATGCGCTCGGCGACTTTCTCCAGGTCGCCGTCCGGGTTCAGGTGCAGCATGGCCGCCAGCCCCTGCGGAACGTTGCGGCTCGGCACAACATGCACTTGCTTGACCGTCACTTCCTTGGCCTGGTTGGCCGCCAGCACGATATTCTTGTTATTGGGCAGGATAATAACCTTGTCGGTTGGCAGGTTCTCGAAGGCTTCGAGAATATCCTTGGTCGAGGGGTTCATCGTCTGCCCGCCGGCCACAATCGCGGTCACGCCCAGGCTGGCAAAAATGCGCGAGAGGCCCAGGCCGGGTGAAACTGTTACCACCGCAATCTGGCCCGGTTCCACATTTGCCAGTTCAATCTGCGTCGCGCTGGCCTGGCTGCCGATTTCGTCCATCTGCGCCAGCAGGTTTTCCATGGCGACCTTGGTAATCGTGCCGATGTCCATAATGTAATCAATCGGCTCGTAACGCTTTTCGAGCGGGGTGTGGATGTGCATCCGGTACATCCCTTCCCCCTCGCCCACTTGGATGGATGTACCCATCTCTTCGAGTTTGGTATAAAACGCCTGCAACTCGAACCCGTTATTCGGGCGGAAATCTACCACCACTTCCCAATCCTGGCCCTCTTCGACTTCTTCCATGGCATTCTCCAGGTTCATGGCTGAAAGCGGCTGGACGGAAACCAGCGGCGAATCAAGCGGCAGGTCGTCCACATAGCGCAAAATACCTTCTAGGATGAAGAACAAGCCCTTGCCGCCCGAATCAACCACTCCGGCCTGCTTCAAAACCGGCAGAATTTCAGGTGTTCGCTCCACCGACTCGTCGGCGGCGGCAACAACGATTCGCAGCATCTCGCTCAAGCGTTCGGTTTGCCCTACGGCGGCTTCGGCGGCTATCGCAACGTCTTTGATAACGGTCAGGATGGTTCCCTCGACCGGGCGCACAACCCCTTTATAGGCTGTGTCGCGGGCCTCGGCAAAAGCGCGCGCCATTGCGGGCGTATCAATCACTTCGACCCCGTGCAGGCCGCGCGCAAAACCGCGCCAAATCTGCGAAAGGATGACGCCCGAGTTGCCGCGCGCGCCCATCAGCGCGCCCTGAGCCACCGCCGAAGCCATTTGCCCGGCATTGTGGTGCCCCGCGCTGGCAATTTCGTTATAAGCGGCTTGCATGGTTAAAAGCATATTCGTGCCGGTGTCACCGTCCGGCACAGGGAAGACATTCAGCGCGTTCACAGTTTGGTGATTGACACGCAGCCAGGCCAGTCCGGCCTCTACCAGTCTTTTGAATTCGAGGCCGTCTACGGGCTTCTTACTCATACAATAAGTTCTCCTCTCCAACCAGTGGTGTTTCGCTTGTTAGGGTTGCGACAACCACTAATCGGGGTTGCTGACGCGTAATCCCTGCACATGCACATTGACGTTGTGAACATGCAGGCCAATGATTTTTTCAACCTGGAAGCGCACCGCATTGGCAACGCTTTGCGCCACCGTCGAAATGCGCGTGCCAAATTCGACGATGACATAAATGTCGATATCCAGTTTCTCGCCATCGAACCGAACGTTAACGCCCCGGGTCGGTTCGCGCGTGATGGTGGCCGCAATGCCTTCAGCCAGGTTTTTTGGCGCCAGCCCCACCACCCCGTACGATTGCAAGGTGGCGTGGTAGGCAATGGTCGCCACGGCGTTGGGCGCAATATGGATGCTTCCCAGTGTCGTTTTTTCCTGTCCCATAGTATTTTTTCCTTTGCTGTTTTAATAACACTTCTCTTGTAGAAGGATACGATTTATGTTAGAATAACGCGCCTGTCAAAAAGAACCCCTGCAATTATAGCAAGAAAGGAAAGTTTACAGATGGCTAAATGCGCACATTGCGGTAAAACCACCACTTTCGGACACAATCGCTCGTTCTCACAGCGCGCGACCAATCGCAAATTTTTGCCCAACCTGCAAAAAGTGACGATGTACGAAAATGGCCGCAAACTCCAGAAGTCCCTTTGCACCAAGTGCATTCGCACAATGGTCAAAACCGCTTAATTACACACGACCTTGCGAAAACGAGAGTCACGGTTCAGGCCGTGATTTTTGTTTTTAAGCGCCAGGATGAATCCCGTCAAATTGCCTGGCGCAATGCAAGCGCGTTTTGCCGTTAAATCAGCAACTCGCGCAGCGCCCTCACCCCGGCCTGGATACCGTCTCGATGGTTAAAAACCGCATTTCCGGCCACGAACGCGTCCGCGCCGGCTGCCCGCAAACGGGGCAGGGTCTCGGCTGAAACGCCGCCGTCCACCTCCAGCCAGGCCGTCGAACCAATTTCATCCAGCATCCGGCGGATTTCAGCAATCTTGCCCAAACTGGCCTCGATGAACTTTTGCCCGCCAAAACCGGGGTTGACGGTCATCACCAGCACCAGGTCGACCATTGGCAAAATCTCTTTCAGCGCAGCCGCCGGGGTTGCCGGGTTCAACGTCACACCCGGCAAAACGCCCAATTCCCGAATTTGCTCCAGGGTGCGGTGCAGGTGCGGGCAGGTTTCGACATGCACGGTCAGGCGGTTGGCCCCGGCGCTGGCAAAGGCCTCCAGCATCAATTCCGGTTTTTCGACCATCAGGTGCACGTCAAGGGGCAGGTCGGTGGCGCGGCGACAGGCCTCGACGATGAGCGGCCCAAAGGTCAGGTTCGGCACAAAGTGGCCGTCCATCACATCCACATGAATCCAATCTGCCCCGGCTTGCTGGCAGGCGGCAACTTGCTCACCCAGGTGGGAAAAATCGGCTGAGAGAATGGACGGGGCTAAAACCGGCGTTTTTGGGGGCATCAGGGAAGCGGGGAAGTCCAGTTGTAGTAAATGAACATCCAGAAAGGTATCAGGCCGCCGACGGCCATCAGGGCAATCAGCCCCAATACAACCGAAAGCCAGTCGAAATCGAGAAAATCGTCTTCGACCACCTCGGCGGGGGAGGCGTTGACCGGCGTGGGCGTTACCACCGGGCGCGGCGCAGGCCGGACGACTTGCGGCGTGCGCGCAGGCGTTACCGTGACGGGTTGCTCCGCCGGCTGCGAAACCGGCTCGACCAGCGCGACAGCGGGCGATTTTCGCGCCGCGCCAAAGTTCATCAGCACGCGTCCCAACTGGTCGGCAGTGCGGTAGCGGGCCGAAGGCTCTTTGGAAAGCACTTTAAGGATGATTTGTTCGAGTTCGGGGTTGATGGCCGGGTTGAGTTGTCCGGGCGGAATTGGGTTGGCCTCGCGGTGCAGTTGGGCCAGTTTTTCGGCTGTTTTGGCTACGAAAGGCGGGCGGCCTGTCAGCAGTTCATACATCACCACGCCCAGCGAATAGACATCCGAGGCGGGCGAGGGGGCCTGCCCGGCAGCTTGTTCGGGCGAGAAGTAGAGCGGCGACCCCCAGACCACGTCGGTCTGCTCATCGGGGTGGATGCTCGCAATCGCGCGTGCAATACCGAAGTCGGTGACTTTCAAACGCTGGTCGGGCGAAACCAGCATGTTGTGCGGCTTGACGTCGCAATGCACCAGCCCGGCGCGGTGGGCATAGCCCAGCCCGGCGCAGGCCTGCACAATCAACGGCAGGGCGTCTTCGAGTTTGAAGCGGCCCAGGTTTTCCATCATGGTTTTCAGGTTTGTGCCGGGCACGTGTTCCATGATGAGATACAGGTAGCCCTGGTCGAAACCAAAATCATGCACGGTGACGATGTTGGGGTGCGACAGGTTGGCAGCCGCCCTGGCCTCCTGCCTGAAACGGGCCTGGAACTCAGGGTCTGCCGAGTAGTCGGAGCGCAAGACCTTGACCGCCACAAACCGCTCCAGCATCAGGTCGCGGGCGCGGTAAACCTGCGCCATGCCGCCAGTGCCGAGCGGTTCAATCAGTTGGTATCGGTTGCTGAGCAGGGCTGTTTCTGTCATTGTTGAAATTATACCCGTAACGCCTGTAATTTGCGCGGCATGATCTATTGTCTAAAAACGAGGACAGGCTTATCGAAAAGTGGCTGCGCTGACAATTGAAAAAATGTCACTGCCGTTGCGAATTTTTTGAAACAAATGAAGGTTGATAATGCCATCGGGGTAATTTGTCTTTTCCTGTATCATTATCAGTTCGGTTATGACCAATAAAAATTCGGCAGAATACTCTCCGTATCTGCCCAATTCTTGAAATTTTTCAACCTGAATCGGGGCAAAAATTTGCAAGTTTGGCGGGAAGTTCGTCGAGGGAAAAACCTTCATAATAATGTTCTCAATTACATGGTCAAGCAAATCATTGGTGAGATATAAATTACCCGTCCGTTTTGCGAACAAATCAACCACAAGATGAATATGTTTTGGGGTTCTCAGCCTTTTCCCCGGTTCACGATATTTGACAATGAAATCATTTGGCGATTTGCTGCCCGGCTCAATATGGATTTCAACCTGGTCTTGCGTAACATAGACGATGGGCATGGTATTTTCCTACTCTTCCGGCAAAAAATAAGGCAGGGATTTGTTGTATAGCTTTGCAAAGGCTTCAAGTTCGAAAATATCCAATCGCCTTTGGCCTGTTTCGCATCGGGAAATATAAGATTGGGTTTTGTTTAGTTTTTCCGCGACTTGTTCCTGACTCATTCCCAGAGACTCTCTTAAGTTACGAAGTTTTACTGCTATCTGGTCGAAATTCGTATTTGCCATATTGGAAACTCTTATGCGAAAAGTGCATAAAAATAAAATCGCCCCATATTAGGGGCGATTTTTGGAATAAAAAATGTGTGGCTATGGCCCATAGTTTGTTACCACCAGTTCGCTAATTTTTCCGCGCCTTTCGGGCTTTGAATTGATTGCGCGCGAGGCTTTAACCTCAACACAATAAAAATCCTTATATAGATTCAAAACAGTGTCTACCCAAGAATTACTCAGTATTACCATACAGCCACGTTTATCCAGTTCCCGAAAAATACCAGCCAGTTCTTTTTGCTCCTGCTCTCCGAAAGGTTTTTCTGTATAACTGGTAAAGCTGGATGTTTTTGAAAATGGAGCATAGGGTGGGTCAAAGTAGATAAAATCTCCCGCTTGCGCCCAGTTTAAAATTTCTCGAAAATCTACTGCATCCAAGCTGACATCTTGCAAGGCCAGACTGGCATTTTTCAATTCTTCGACATCAAAAATAGTCGGGTCTTTGTAACTTCCCATTGGGACGTTGAATTGGCCGGAACGATTGACACGGTAGAGACCATTGAAACAAGTCTTGTTAAGGTAAATAAACCGCGCTGCGCGATCAATAGATGAAAGGTGTTGGACTTTCAAGGCGCGAGTATGATAGTAATATTCTTTGTCGTGTTTTTCCCGATGAGTGGATAGTTTCTCGATTAGTTCATTGACGTTATCGCGCACAACAGCGTAACAATTGATTAGTTCAGTATTGCTGTCTGTTAACCTGGCATCTGTAAAAAGAAGGCTTCTTTTCTCTCGCAAGGTAAACAAGTGCCAGTAAACCGCTGCACTGCCGGTAAATGGCTCGCCGTAACGCGAAAAATTTTTCGGGAGCAGCGGGGTTAATTGCTCCAATAATTGTGATTTTCCGCCAGCCCATTTCAGGAAGGGTTTTGGGAAAATGCGCTGTACCTGAATTTCAAACAATAAAGGTTGGCTAAGGGTCATCTCATTACCTGTTTATGCAATTATGGCATAAAACCTTTTTTTTTACAAACAAAAATCCCTGCGCGCATTTTATGCAAGGTTGGGGGCAATTCTGGTATCATTCCGCTATATGAACTTTGATTTTCGGCGTTTGCTTTCCCCCGCAGTCATGCTGGGCGCGTTGGGCCTGGCGGCTTTTTTGTTGCTGGTCACGTTTGTGTGGATTTTGCTAAACGCGCCGGAACGCCCCCAGCCGGGAAGCGTTTCCGCTGCGCTGACGGTCATCCCGGCCCCGACCGCCACCCCCGCCCCGACGGCAACCCCCACTCCCGACCCCGACATCACGCCGACCCCCATCCCAGGCCAGGTGATGATAGGCAGTTACGTCCAGGTGGCGGGCACTGGCGGACAGGGGCTGCGCATCCGCTCGAACCCCGGCCTGGAGGGGGCGTTTCTCTTCCTGGCGCTCGATTCTGAAATGTTCATCATCAATGACGGCCCGGTCGAACTGGACGGCTATACCTGGTGGCAGTTGATTGCCCCTTACGACGATGCCCGCTCCGGCTGGGCGGCAGCCCCGTTTCTCGAATACATTCCGCCGCCGGAATAAGCAAAAATAAAATATTACGAGGTAACCCAAAAATGAGTGTACGCCCCACCGGTATTACCGCCAATCGTGAAATGCGCGAAATGACCGTGACATGGAACGACGGCCACACCAGCATTTATCCCTTCTCCCTGCTGCGGGCGGCCTGTCCGTGCGCCCAATGCCGCGGTGGACATGAAAACATGAAATCGGAACCCGACCCCGAGGTGTTCAGCGTCTCGCTCGAGGAAAGCCCGCAGACCCGCCTGACCAATGTCGTCGCTACCGGTTCTTATGGCATTACCCTGGTCTGGGAGGACTATCACGACTACGGCATTTACAACTGGCATTACCTGCGGGCCTTGTGCCCCTGTCCCGAATGCCGCCTGAAAAACAGGAAGCCTGCGGCTTAACCGTCCTACCCGAAGAGCCAAAAAGGTGGGATAATAGCCAGAATTGCGCTCGGCGGGAGAAACGCCTAAGGCTGCAAAACCTATCGAACGGAGCAAAAACCGAATGGAAAATCAAGAATCACAATCCCTGCACAGCCAGAGTGCGGTCTTCCGCATTGCGCTCGGCGCGAACATTCTCTCCTGGCTCATCCTGGCTTTTTACCTGGTTAATTTTACCGGCGACATTCAGTCGATTGTCAACAACTGGCCGCTGCAAATGCCGCCCGACCCGCTCCAGCAAGTGATTGCCTGGTCGAGCCTGCTCTCGAAGCCGCTCTTCGGGGCATTCTATTTCTTCCTCTTGCAGGGAGTTTCGCAATTGCTGTACATCGGTTTGGATGTCTACCTTGACCTGACCGACACCGGCGAAGACGAAGAAGAAACCGAAGAATAAAGAAACGCAACCGCCGGAGAAAAACCGGCGGTTTTTTGTATCCCCAAACCGGAGCTGATATGACATCCCATCCGCTTGCCCCCAAAAAGCCGCATCCCATCACCCAGCACGGGCAGACCCGCGTGGACAACTACTTCTGGCTGCGCGAGCGTGACAACCCGCAGACGATGGAATACTTGCGCGCCGAAGACGATTACCTGCAAGAAATGACCGGCCACACCCTGCCCTTGCAGGCCGCGCTTTTCGAGGAGATGAAAGCCCGCATCAAGGAAGATGACACTTCGGCCCCTGAAAAGGTGGACGATTACTACTATTACACCCGTACCGAGCAGGGCAAACAATATCCGCTTTTTTGCCGCAAACACACATCGCTTGACGCGCCCGAAGAAATCCTGCTCGACCAGAACGCCCTGGCCGAAGGCCGCGCGTTTTGCCGGGTGGGCGCTTTTGTCGTCAGCCCCGACCATTCCAAACTGGCCTACTCGCTCGACGAGGACGGCTCTGAAAAATGCGTGCTATACGTAAAAGACTTGCTCGAAAATCGCCTGCTGGAAGAAAAAATTCAAAATACTTATGGGGATGTCTACGACCACAGCGGGATAGCCTGGGCGAACGACAACCAGACAATTTATTACGTCACCCTCGACCCGTCGCAGCGCCCCGACAAACTCTATCGTCACCGCCTGGGCGACGACCCGGCCAGCGACCCGCTGCTTTACCATGAAGCCGACGAGCAATACTTTCTGTTTGTGACCAAGAGCCGCAGTCGCGCTTACATCCTGGCCTGGTCGCATTCCTACACTGCTGACGAGTGGCGCATCCTGCCTGCCGACCAGCCGGATGCCGATTTTCAAGTATTCCATCCTCGCCAGCGCGGCCTGGAATACAGCCTGGAGCACCACGGCGGCTATTTTTTCGTCCGCACCAATCTCGACGCGGTCAATTTCCGGCTGATGAAAACGCCCGTAGGGGCCACCGCCCTCGAAAACTGGCAGGAGGTCGTCCCGCACCGCGCCGACACCCTGCTCGAGGACATGCAGGCCTTCGAGAATCACCTTGTCCTTTACGAGCGCCGCGACGGCCTGCGCCAGATTCGACTTTCAGACGCAGACGCAACCAGCCGGGCGCGATACGTCCAGTTCCCCGAGCCGGTCTACACCTACTACCAGGCCGCCAATCCTGAATTCGCGGTCAAAACCCTGCGCTTTCACTACACCTCGCTGGTGACGCCCAAATCGGTCATCGATTTTGACATGGAAAAGGATGAGTGGCGGGTGGTCAAGCAGGATGAAATTCCGAGCGGCTACGACCCGGCGCTTTTCACCTGCGAACGACAGCTTGCCACTGCCCCCGACGGTACCCGCGTCCCCATCTCCCTGCTCTACAAGCGCGGAGTGCAGCGCGACGGCAGTAACCCGACCCTGCTCCACGGGTATGGCTCTTACGGCATGAGCGTCGAACCGGCCTTCAACGCCAGCCGCCTGAGCCTGGTCGAGCGCGGATTTGTGTTTGCGATTGCCCACATTCGCGGCGGTTCTGAAATGGGACGCGCCTGGTACGAAGACGGCAAAATGCTCAACAAGCGCAACACTTTCACCGATTTCATCGCCTGCGCCGAACACCTGATTGCCGAAAAATATACCTGCACGCCGAAGCTGGCGATTATGGGACGCAGCGCGGGCGGCCTGCTGGTCGGCGCGGCCTTAACCATGCGCCCGGATTTGTTCGGCGTGGCCGTTGCCGATGTGCCGTTTGTGGACGTCATCAACACCATGAGCGACCCGACCATCCCGTTAACGACGATGGAATACGACCAGTGGGGCAATCCCGACAACCGCGAGTACTTCGACTATATGATGTCTTATTCCCCCTATGACAATCTGCGCGCAGCCGATTACCCGCATATTCTTATCGGCGCCGGGTTGAACGACCCGCGTGTGGCCTACTGGGAACCGGCCAAATTTGTCGCAAAACTGCGCGAACTAAAAACCAACGATTCTCTGCTGGTGCTCAAAACCAACTTCGATGCCGGGCACGCCGGGGCTTCGGGACGTTACGATTACCTGAAAGAAGTTGCGTTTGAGTATGCTTTTTTGATAGATATGTTACAGTCGTAAGGATTATCATTTTTCAACAAGGAGAGAACCATGCGCTACGATGTAAACCTTGAAAACTTTGAAGGCCAGAATATCGAAGTCGATTCCAGCTTTTTCTCAGGCGTAAAACTGCTTCTCAATGGCGAGCCGGCCCCAAAAGGAGAAAAACGCGGTGAGTTTGTCTTGCAGAACAACAGCGGCCAGCAGGTTACAGCTACCTGGAAGCAGCAAGCACTTGGCTTTGACATTCCCCAGCTGGTGATTGACGGAAAAGCCATCAACCTGGTCGAGCCGCTCAAATGGTATCAGTGGGTCTGGGGTGGCTGGCCTGTCGTTCTCGTTTTTGCTGGTGGATTTATCGGGGCAATTTTCGGTGTCATTGCCTTTGCCGTCAATGCAAAAGTATTTCGCATGGACCTCTCTGGGGTGATGAAATATGCGCTCACAGCTGTTATTTCTTTTGTCGCGCTCGTGGCCTATATTGTCATTGCGGTTGCCATACAGTTGGCGGTTGGAGGGTAGTCTGGTTTTTCATGTAAAAAGACGCGCGCAGGCGCGTCTTTTTACTTTACATGTCGTAGCGCGGGATGTTATCCCGCGCTAAAAAATGTGGATGAGCAATCCGCCCCACGAAGAATCTACTCCAATTCAGGCGCACCGCTGCGGTTAACGATGGTCACATCTTCGTCCTTGAGCAGGATGTCCAGTTCGGCGGTTCGGGCGACGACAATCTGGCGCACCACCAGCCGGATGGGGTGGAAAATCGTCAGCATGTAAGAGCCGCCGCGCAGGAAGTCATTGAACTGCACGAGACGGGCGGTTTCGAGAATCTTCCAGCCTTCGTCGAGGGCCGAAAGCAAGAGTAAATAGTCGGCAGGTTTGCCAGCCGGGCGGGCCGGTTCCTGTAATTTGTTCCAGACATGGTCGCTGTCGAACGTTGTTTGCATCAACATGATTTTGCTCCTTTAACTTTTCTAAGCATCATCATACCTGCCCATGTTTATCAACGGTTTAAGCGCAGGTAAACAACTTGTAAAGAAATTCAAAACTCCCGGTCTCGTTTGAAAGGCCGGGAGTTTGTTTTGCAAAGAACAGGCAAAATTTTAGGGAACGAGTTCCTCGAACTCGAAATTGTCATAGGCGACGCCCATCGAGTGCCAGTCCATGTACAGGCCGACTTCAGCGGGTTCGACCGCAATTTTGTAGGCCACGAAAGAAACTATGCCGTTCAAAATCATTTTCATGTCGGCCTGCCCAGCGCCGGCTGGTTCGAGGACAATTTCGAGCCGGTTGGTCAACTTGCCCGGTTTGACATGGCTGTTGAAAACATTCTCGGTCGAGGCATTAATAACCTGCCAGTCTTGTTTTATGTAATCATAACGCGCCAGAAGGGCAAACTGCAACGGGGAAATACCCAAAACGGTCTGGTAGTTTTTGCCCTCGCCGACCATCAGACCGTACAGACGGTCAGTGAACCCTTCCACAAATGTCACATCGACGGCAATGCGGAAGTAGGTTTTCTTGCCGCAGGCAACACAAATAACCACGTCGGTCTGGTCATAACCGCTGCCACGGGCCGGATAGGGGCCCATCAGCAATGTGCCGTCTTGAAATTTGCAACTTTTACAGCCTTTCCAGTTTTTGCTATTGGGGTCTGAAAAGTCGTCGTTGAAAACGATAGGCCCTTCGGGTGTTGCCGTCGGGGTAATGGTTGGCGTTTCGGTCGGTGGCAGGGTGGGGGTGATGGTCGCCGTCGGCGGGACGGGGGTTTCGGTCGGCGGCAGGGGCGTGGGTGAAGCGGCGGCGGCGGTTTCGGCGACCATCGTTTCGGCCATTTCCTGCGCCGAGGGGCCGCTTGCGCCAACCTCGCAGGCCAACGCGGCAAACAAAAGGACAACGATGCCAATGAAAGGCGCTTTTCTTTTCATCTTTTCTCCTGAAAAAATATTTGATACTTGAATCCACCTGGAAACAATTACAACCATCTTACATAAATGAAAGGTTCATGCAAAGTGACATATGTCATTTTTTATCCTCCTTTTGGAGGACGAACTGCCTAATTTTGTCTAAACAACCAGCCGGTCAAGGCGTAAAAGACCCCCGAAAATAACAAAACAAACTTGATTGTGGCACACCAGAAGGCAATTTGCGGCATGGGTGAAAATGCGCCGTTTTGCAGAATGTAAAAAAGGGAAATATTCTCGACTGTATCGAATCCGACTGCGAGGAAAGCGCCCCAGGCGAGGGCCTTTCCAAACGCGGACCAAAACCCTCCCCGTCGCCTGTCTGCCGCTATGCTGACGGCCAGGCCCAGGGCTGTGGCGTAGACCGGCATGAAGAGAAAGTCGAGGCCGAGGCCGAACGCCAGCGAAAGGCGGGCCGCTTCGCCCCAGGATGCCAGCATGGCGGAGGCGGCTGCGGGTGTTTGCGCCAACTCGAAGGACACGATTCCGCCGGGGGCGGCGGGTGTTCGGACGGGTTGGTCAAGAAAGTTGAAAACGGCGAACAGGCCGAGGGTGAGAACGAGGAAGAGTCTGAAGAGCGCAATCCGCCGGGGCGCGGGGATGAAGTCGAGGGGCATGAGTCGGCCTGTCGCCTTAATCCAAATCCCTGCGGAAGACGCGGTGGTTTTTGTACTCGACGCCGTTCAGGTTTTTCAGGTCGGCGCGCATCTGGGTGGCGGTTTCGGCGACCTGGGTCATTTCGACGTGCTGGAACTCGAATTCCATGAACGAGCGGGCCATTTCGTAGTAGAGCAAGGCGTTGCCGCCATGGCCCTGGAAGGCGGGCAGGATGCCCATGCCGTTGCCTGAGACGGTTTTGGTGCGGCGCATTTCGAGCAACAGGTCGGGCAGACCGAAGGGCAGCAGGCGGCCGCGGGCGCGCTGGAGGGCGGCCGAGACGTCGGGGAAGGCGAAGAGGAAGCCGACCACGTCTTCGCCGTGCAGGATGATTTTAATCAGGCGATGGTCGGCGACGGTCATGATGTTTTCGACCACGAATTTGATTTCGTTGGGGGTCAGGGGGTAGTATTCCCAGTTGTTGATGAAGGCGTCGTTGTAGGCCTGGCCGATGCGCCCGGCCCACTGGACGAGTTCGCGCTTGTTCTTGAAGCGCTTGACCTGCAATTGGCCGCGTTCCATGACCCGTTGGGCGATGCGCTCGACGCGCTCAGGAATGTGGAAGTTTTCGGCGGGGACGTAGCAGGAGACGAAATCGACTTCCTTCTCGAAGCCCAGGTTTTCGACCAGGCGCGGGTAGTAGTCGTAGTTGTAGTTCATCATGGTCATCATCTGGCGGTGGTTGTAGCCTGCGACCAGGATGCCGTAGCCGTCGAGCGGCCCCATGCCTTTTGGCCCGACGATGCGTTTCAGGCCGCGCGAACGCGCCCAGTCGAAGGCGGCTTCGAACAGGGCGTTGGCGACTGCCTGGTCATCGATGCTCTCGAAGAAGTAGAACTCGGCTTCCCTGGCATCGTGGTATTGGTTGAAGGGTTTGTTTTCGAGGGCGGCGATGCGCCCGACCATTTGGCCGTCTTGCTCGGCGATGAAGAAATCGGCTTCGGAATGTTCGAAATAGGGGTGTTTGACGCGATTCAGGTACAGGTTTGCGTCGATAAACAACGGCGGCACCCAGTAGGGACAGTTGCGATAATGCTCGTAAGGAAAGCGCACGAATTTGCGCGCCTGGTTTTTGTCGCTTGTGTCTATTTTGGTGATGGTCAGCATGAGCCCTCCGCCGGATTTATTGTTTTCTTTTATATCATTATTTGGGCCTGAAAGTAAACA
>JAGVAO010000178.1 GCA_020060235.1 Anaerolineales bacterium
GTCGCAACAGGCATTACCCGCCCGGTCATGGAACTGACCCGCCTGGCCGACCAGATTGGTGCAGGCGATTACGACCAGGATTTCTCACACCTGTATGCGGTTCGCCTGCAAGATGAGGTAAATAAACTGGCAAGCGTATTCGAGTTGATGACCAGCAAGGTCTACACCCGTGAACAAACCCTGCGCGCCCGGGTCGAACAACTCGAAATTATGATTGACGAAAGCAAGCGCGACCACCAGGTAAGCGAGATTGTCGACAGCGACTTTTTCCAGGACTTGCAAGAAAAAGTCCATACCATGCGCAAGCGCTTCAAATCACAAGACGACTCTGCCCCTGGCACTTCCGACTCTTAGCGGTCATCTCCAAATTGAAACACTCCCGCCTGCTTGCAACGAGGCGGGAGTGTTGTTTATTGTTTGATTTCAGAAAGTTCTACTCTTCTCCAGCCTGTGAGGGCGGAGACGCTTTACTGGCGATTTGGGCGGCGATTTTATTATCCAGGGCGCTCCAAACTCCCTGGGCCAGTTTGCTGCCCGCTTTACGGCGCAGGTTGGCCTGGTAACGCACCCGCGCGCCCTCGCCGCGCTTGATGAGCCAGAACTGTCTCGAAAGGGCGTCCAGGCCCGCGTCCAGGTCGGCGCGGGATGGGCGTTCGGCTTCGGGCAAGTCATCGGCCCATTCGCAGATTTCCGTATAAAGCAATTCGTATTCGCGCAGCATATAGCGCATAATCTTGCGCAATAGTGGAGGCAGGGCCGCCAGGTCGAGCGGGCTGATGCCCTCTTCCTGCGATTCCAACTCCAGCCGTTTTTGTAATCGGTCAAATATTCCGCTCATGGCTCCTCGCAGGGAATTTAGAACAACTCCGGCATGGGAATTGGTTCGGGCTGGGGCTGGCATTCGCCGCACCAGATAACGTCGGCAACCGCCAGGCCCTTGGGGGTATCATTGCCGCCCAGGAACATGGTGATAAAGCCCGACATTTTGCTGGCATGGTCACGGCAAACCGCCCTGCCACAAAACGAACAGACTGCGCGCGCATCTTCTTCACAGAACCAGCATTTCATGGTTAATTCTCCAAGAGTAGATTAGGATAAACCGAGGATGGTTTTGGCGGCCCGAATCAGTTCTTTCGACCAGGGATGGTCGGGATAGCGCAGCGAGAAAATGTCGGCGCTGCCCATATCGACCATGTCTTCGCTCAAGGGTAATACGCCTGCCACCGGGGCCTCGAAGGTCCCCTCGGTAAAAGCGCGAATCTGGTTGGGGTCATATTTGGAGGTCAGGGCTTTGTTGACGAGCAAACTGATGTTGGGCACATCGAGGCTACGGGCGACATCCAGCGTAACGGCTGTACCCTGGAAATCCTGTTGGTCGGGGCGCAGGATGATGACCATATTGTCTGAAATGCCTATCGAGAGCAGGGTTTCCTCGTTCAGGCCGGGATGAGTATCGATAAACAGGTAGTCGAGTTGCAATTCCCGGCGCAGGGTTTTCAACCCCTTGTTCAGAATGTTGACATCGTAACCGTCACGCAAAACGCGGCTGATTTCGCCGGTGTTAATGCTCGACGGCACCAGCCAAAGGTGCTTGTCAGCCAACTGGCGCACCCCCTCCAACGCGCCGGCTTGCCGTCCGACCGGGAAGGCGGCATCGGTAATGGGACAGCGTCCGTGCAGGTAATCGTTCAGGGTCTGCTGCATGTTATTTTCATCCAGCCCAAAAAGGACATGGATGCCCGGCGATTGGATGTCTGAGTCGACGATGGCGGCGCGCTTGCCCGCCAGGGCAGCCTGGGCCGCCAGGTTGGCCGTGACGTTCGACTTGCCGGTTCCGCCGCGAAAAGAATGGATGGAAATAATTTTGCTCATTCCTCGTTCTCCTGTTTGGGTTGGATTTTCTGTTCGTCTTGCCGGGTCTTGAGGGTCGCCCAAAGGTTCATGCCGCCGGTGGCAGGCCTGGCGGCGGCGCGTTCCTGGATGAGGGTTTCGAGCCGCCCCCAAATCGGGCTGGAATCTTCAGGGAAGGTATGGCGCAGGTAAAGCATGGCATAACTGCCAACCTGGCGGCGGGCAACATCTACCTGTGCGCGCAGTTTGGCGATTTCTTCCTCGGTGGCGCGTTTCATGCGCTCGTCAGCCAGACGTTCGACCGATTTGCGCAAAAACCCAAGCCGGGCCTGTTTGGTCAGGAAGTCCTTGATTTGACCGGCTTTCTTATCGCCAAATCGCTCGGCCAGTGGCTCGAGGATATCATCCACACTCTCCATGCGCGTCACAACTGCCGCCTCGCCGGAAGTAACACGGTCGGTCATGCCCAGGCTTTCCTCGAGCCAGGCTTTGCCGGTTTTCAAACCGCGCCGGATGGCATAGGCTATCAAGCCCGCCGAAATGAAACCGCTGACAGCAGCATATACCAGCAACAAACCGCTATTGACCCGCGTTACCATATTGTTGAAGCCAACATGCAGCAACATGGCAGCCAGCAGGCCCAACAACCCGCCCAAAATTCGGCGCGCCAGGCTTGGTTCAAAACGCGCCAGGCCAAGGGCAATGCCCAAAATACTGGTTGTGGCAGCATGAATCAGGTTGGTCGAAATAACACGACTCAGGGCCACCGAAAGGCCGGTATCGGCAGAGCGGATATACTCGAAGTTTTCGACAATCGCAAAGCCAATTCCCGCGGCAAAGCCGTAGACCGCGCCTTCGATAAAATAGGTAAATTTTGGGCGGCTGACGAGGAACCACAGCACCAGGCCTTTTAGAATTTCTTCGATGACTGGGGCTGAATAACGAATAATATCATCCCGACCAAGCCAGCCCTGGTTGTAGGTCATGCGATTAAATTCAGCGGCCAACAGATATGCGCCAATACCGGCAGCAAAAGAAATCAGGATGGTAAAAAACTGCCCTGTTTTATAAAAGTCGAGTTTATAAATCAGCCACAACGACAACAGGGGAAGTAGGGCGGCAATGAGATAAGCGGGAACAAGTATCAGCATAGGTTAACTATACACTTTTTTTGAGAAATTAAGAAGTTCTCCGACAAGAAGTTTCTTGTCGGAGAACTTGGTGCTTTATCGAGTCTTGTTAGCGGCCCGTGCTGGATACATCGTTGGAGGGTCTCCACTGCGACCATTTGTCGGTGGATGGGTCGATGGTCATGTTGCTGGCGGAACCGCCCCGCCAGAAAACCTGGAAGATATTGGCGTCGCCATCGCGCATCGTTGGTCGGCATACTCGTTGGCCTGTTTGTCCCTAAAGCATTTTTAACGCTTGCGACGAAACCACAAAATAATAACAACTAAAGTGATGCCCATAAAAAATAAAAAGGGGATCATGCTGACAGGGCCATCTCCCGCCGTCGCCCCCAATGGCACATCCCCATACAAGGGCCCAAAAAACAGTAAAAATCCAAACAGGAGAATAAACGCAAACCCGCCTGCTAGGGTACTTGTGGAAAATTTCCACAACTGAAATCGTTCTTTGATAGATATAACCTTTGGCTTGCTATCCGCTTTCCATTCGGCCATGACATGGCCGCGAATACGCTCTTGGGTTTCCTTGCCAGGATAAGCTTGTCGTGTGGCAGACTTCATCCGCAAAACGGCTTTTTGCAGTTTGATGAATTCATCTTGTTGCGTGGAATCTTCCATCATCTCAACAATTTCATCCTCTGATAAAACCCGGTCGGTAAATGCCGCAAGCTGTTCGTCCAACTCTTGTGCATCTGAAAATTCGCGTTTATTCATTCTCCTCCTGCATCTTCTCCGATAAGGCGGCAATCGAACGCCGAAACAGGGACTTGGTGGCCTCGATGGACTGCCCGTTCTGCCGCGCAATTTCATTGAAGGGCATTTCGTCCACGAAACGCATTAGGAGGATATCCTGATAATTCTGCGGCAATTCTGATAATGCAGATTGGATAATCGAAAGGTCATCTTGGCGTTCCAAGAATTCATCATGGTCAGATTGCTCACCGAATTTCGCCGAGTCGTAATCGTTCGAGTCGGTTGAGGCAACAACCTTGACCCTGTGATAGTCAACAATTTTTCGGTTGGTAATGGTTCGTATCCAGGTGCTAAATTTTGACTGCCCGCGAAAACCATGCAACGACTTCAAAATAGCAATAAACACTTCCTGGGTCACATCCTCTACATCTGTCTCAGGAACCTTAAACCGCACACGGGCATAGACCGCAGGCAAAAAACGCTCATAAAGAGTGGCAAAAGCATCTTGTTTTCCCATTTTGGCAAAATGCACCAATTCTTCATCGGTATAGTCGCTGAGATTCAGATCTGTACGGTTCATAGTATTAGTCGTCTATTATAGTCAAAAAGGGTCGCGCAAAGTGGGCAAATAGGGGCCAAATTACAGGTCAGCTTGAGCCTATATCCTCACAACGCAGCAATTTGTAAGCCGTCAACACGGACAATGCGTTGCTAAAGCGTCCGGCTTCCATTTCACTTCTAATTTCTTCGATATCAAACTCTTCAACGAGGATGTCCTCGCTGCCATCCAGGTCTGTTTCATCAGTTTTGGTTGCGCCTTTTGCCAACCACAGGTGACATTGGTTATTAAGGAAAGCAGAATTGGCATCTACGCTGCCAAGCGAAACCCACTCATTAGATGTATATCCCGTTTCTTCGCGCAATTCGCGCCGGGCCGCATCCAGCGGGGATTCGCCGCTTTCAACCAGGCCAGCCGGGAACTCGCAAGTGGTTTTGCCAACCCCGAACCTGAACTGGCGCACAACAACGATTTTGCCCGCCGGGGTCATGGCCGCAATATTGACCCAATCATTGCCCTCAAGCACCAGCGTCTTTAGGGTAACATTGTTGCGCGGGTTACGCATCCATCTGTAACGGGCCTGAAATAGAAGTATATCCGGGCCAGTTTCATCCCGGATATTTTGCCAGGGAAGTTCAGGCACAGGTTTTAGGTTCAAATTTTTCTCCCTGCCTCGTATGGGTATAATTAGGAGCGTGTATGGACAAATATATTGTACCCTCAAGTCCCCCCTTTTTTTCCACCTTTTGTAAAAACTCCAACCAGGACACCAGAATGCCAAAACCAAACCGGTATTACAAGTTAATTTTTTTGATGCTATTCGCCATCAGCCTCACCGCCTGCGCCAATAACGGAGGCCAGGCGCAGGTGGGATTGTTGTTTCCCGACCTCGAAAGCGAACGCTGGAAAAAAGAAGAGGCCATGCTGGCCAGGTTGCTGAATGAAAAGGCTACGAAGTAACCAGCCTGGTTGCCAACCAGGACAGCCGCCTGCAAGCAGACCAGGTGGATAACCTCATCAGGGAGGGGGTGAAAGCCATCATCCTTGTCGCCGTAGATGGAGACGCGATTATCCCGGCGGTTGATACCGCCATCGCGGCGGATGTCAAAATCCTGGCTTATGACCGTTTAATTAAAAGCCCCAAAATCAGCGCCTACGTCTCCTTCGATAACCGCGAAGCAGGCCGGCTGCAAGCGCGCGGGATGCTCGACGCCCTCGACGCCGACAATCGCATCGACTCGCTAAATATTGTCAGGATAAGCGGCTCGCCCGCCGACCATAACACCCTTCTCTACCAAATGGGCCAGGACGATGTCTTGCAGCCCTACCTCGCCGTTCGAAAAGTGCGCATCATCACCGATGAAGCCATCGCCGCCCGCGAACAAGTCAGCGCCCAGCGAGCCGTAGAATCAGCCCTGTCTGAGCAGGAAAACGACATCGATGCGGTGCTGGTCTCAAACGAAACCCTCGCCCTGGGCGTTCTCGATGCCCTGCGAGCCGCAAACCTGGAAGAAGACACCCTGCTGGCCGGGCAGGAAACCAGCCAGTTCTCCACCAACGCAATTGCCAAAGGAGAATTGGCCCTTTCCATTTATCGCGATACGCGCGACCTGCCGTACCTGGCCGTCAGCGTGCTCGACCGTCTCATCAAGGAAAGACCCCTGCTTGACCTGCAACGCTGTGAAATGGCCGACCTGACCGGCAACGAGGAACTCTCGGGAACAATTTTTTGCGTTTTGCTGCCGGTGTACACGCTCACCCCCGAAAACCTTTTCGACCTGGTGGTTAAGACCGGCTACGAATCTTACGACGACGTCTACCGCGAAGTGCCAGACAGCCTGCGCCCTGCCAGGCCATAGATTCTGCATCCCTACCGCTGACGGGTATATTTTGGGTTCCATATTTGGTAGAATGAATTCGTATAATGGTAAAGCCTTCCGGGAAATGATTTTTCTGCCGCCAGGGACGCCTGACAAGAGGTGATATGCAGCAATATGCCGATATTGAACTAAGCCTGCACAAATTCGATACAGGCAGATATTCCGTCCAGTTTCGATTCAGCCAGCCCAAAAGCGAAGCCGACATCGGCCTCGGGCAGGACAAGCCCGCCTGGGTCGAATTGAACCCGGAGTCAGACGCATTCGACGCTTCCGAGCCGGAACCGGACACTTACGGCAAGGCTCTGAGCGACGCCCTCTTTGCAGACCCGGCCCTGCGAACCGCTTTCCTGCAAGCGCGAGCCAGCGCCCAGGGCCAGAACCTGCCGCTGCGACTGCGGTTGTGGATGAGCGCCAGCGCCCCCGAACTGCACAAACTGCGCTGGGAATTGCTGCGCGACCCGCAAGACAACTCGCCGCTTACGACAAACGAAAACATCTATTTTTCGCGCTATTTTTCGAGCCTCGACTGGCGCCCGGTACACCTGCGCCAGAAAGGCCACCTGCGCGCGCTGGCAGCGGTCGCCAACCCGTCAGACCTGGCAAACTACAAACTTGCGCCAGTCGATGTCGCCGGCGAACTGGAACGCGCCCGAACCGGCCTAGCTGACATCCGCCTGGCAGAACTGCCGTCGAAGGGCAAACCCGCTTCAGCAGACCAGATTATCGAAACCCTGCGCGCCGAAAACAGCGACATCCTTTACCTGGTCTGTCACGGTCTCATGGCCAATGGCCGGGCACTGCTCTACCTGGAAGGCCCGGACGGCAAACGCGAAGTTGTCAGCGGTGACGACT
This sequence comes from Anaerolineales bacterium, assembly GCA_020060235.1. Taxonomy (GTDB): domain Bacteria; phylum Chloroflexota; class Anaerolineae; order Anaerolineales; family Villigracilaceae; genus UBA8950. The sequence goes on from JAGVAO010000178.1 coordinate 7,023, forward strand.
TCGCGCTGCGCATTAAAGAACTGCAAAACCCGCCCCGCCTGGCAATGCTGGTCTCGTGCCAGAGCGCCGGGAACGGAACAGGGGAAGCCCTGGCTGCCATCGGGCCAAGGCTGGTCGAGGCGGGCATCCCGGCGGTGATTGCCATGCAGGCCAATTTGCGCATGGATACCGCCGCGCAATTCCTGCCGGTCTTCTTCCGCGAGTTGCAAAAAGATGGGCAAATCGACCGCGCCCTGGCTGTGGCGCGCGGCGCGGTGCGCAAACAACCCGATTATTGGGCGCCGGTTCTGTTCATGCGCCTGAAGAGCGGGCGGCTATGGTACACCCCCGGTTTCAGCAGCCGGGAGGGCGGCAGCGACTACCAGACCGAAGTTCGCTACATCAACCGCGCGCGCTGCACCCCCATCATCGGGCCGGGATTGCTCGAAAGCCTGCTCGGCCCCAATACCGACATCGCCCGCGCCTGGGCCGACGCCTTCCGCTACCCGATGGCGCCCTTCGACCGCGACGCCCTGCCCAAGGTGGCCCAATATCTCTCGACCGACAAGGGCGAGGCCGTGCCTTTTGACGAGTACGAAGAAATCGTCCAGCGCACCTTGCGCAAAAACTTCGGGTCGGAATTGCCTGTCGAAACGGCGAACAGGAAATGGGTAGAGCCGGACGCGCTGCTGGAGGCAATCGGCAAAAAGCGGCGAGAATCCAACCCGATGGACGCCTACCGCATCCTGGCCGCTATCCCGTTCCCGATTTATATTACCGCCAACCCTGACCGTTTGCTGGAAGACGCACTCGAGGAGGCGGGCCGCAAACCCGAGGTGATGGTCAGCCCATGGAATGCCACCCTGGCCAGCCGCAAAACAATTTTCGACCTTGAGCCTGGCTACGAGCCGAGCGCTGAGCGCCCGCTGGTTTTTTACCTGTTCGGCCGCTGGAACGACCGCGGCTCGCTGGTTTTGACCGAGGACGAATACATCAAATACCTGATTGGTTTTACGAGCAACAAGGCCTTTGTGCCTGAACAGGTTCGGCTGGCCCTGAGCGACACACTGCTGCTTTTCCTGGGCTTTCAGACCGACGAGTGGGCTTTCCGGGTGATTTTTCACAGCATCCTGGCCCAGGCCGGCAGCGAATTGCTCGGTCAGTATGCCCATATTGCGGTACAGATTGAACCGCAGGACGAGCGAACGCTCGAACCATTGCGGGCGCGCCGTTACCTCGAAAAATATTTCATCAAGGGCGCAAACATTAACCTGTTCTGGGGCCGCGCCGAAGACTACCTGACCGGGCTGATGCAGAAATGGAGCGAAGGCTAATATGGATACGATGTCACCCAATAATCCATACGTTGGGCCGCGTTCGATTCGAACCGGTGAGGCCTTTTTCGGGCGCGACCGCGAAGTTCGCTCGCTTTCGGCGCTTTTGGTGGCCGAGCGCATCGTTTTGCTGCATTCGCCATCGGGGGCCGGAAAGTCTTCGCTCATCCAGGCGGGCTTAATCCCGGCCATGAGTGAGCGTTTCCACATCCTGCCGGTGGTGAGGGTCAACCTTGAACCGCCCGAGGAAGTTGAACAGGTGCAAGGGCTGAACCGGTATGTCCTCAGCACCCTGCTCTCGCTGGAGGAGCGCCTGCCGCGCAAAGAACGAATGCCCTTTGCCGAGCTGGCCGCCCTGACGCTGGACGAGTATCTCGAAAAAATAACCACGCCCAAAGACGCGCCAGAGAATAGCCTGCTGATTTTCGACCAGTTCGAGGAAATCCTGACCCTCTCCTCGACAGATGCCGCCGCCAAACAGGTCTTTTTCGAACAGGTGGGCGCGGCCTTGCAAAACAGGCGGCGCTGGGCGCTGTTCTCCATCCGCGAGGATTACATGGGCGGGCTGGCCCCTTATGTGCGCGCCATCCCCAACCGGTTGGGAGTCGCCTTTCGATTGGGACTGCTCGGCCCTGAGGCCGCCAAAATTGCCATCCAGCAGCCTTCGCTGGATAAAAGTGTCGACTTTATTGACAGCGCCGCCGAAAAACTGGTTGACGACCTGCGCCGCATCCAGGTGCAGCAGCCAGACGGTTCTTTCAAGACCGAGGCCGGCCCGCACATCGAACCGGTTCAGTTGCAGGTGGTTTGCTACAACTTATGGCAATCGCACGCCGCCGATGACAAGGTTATCGACGAGGACGACCTGCAACGGGTGGGAAGTGTCGACCAGGCCCTCGCAAATTATTACGCCAACGCCGTCAAAAATGTCGCCGAGGCCCGGCAACTGGATGAGCGCGTTTTACGCCAGTGGTTCGACCGCAACCTGATTACCGCCGAGGGCATTCGCACCCAGGTGCTTAAAGGCTCGCGGACCACCGAGGGATTGGCAAACAACATCCTGCGTCTGCTCGAAAACACCCACCTGATTCGCGGGGAATCCCGCGCAGGCAAGACCTGGTACGAACTTTCGCACGACAGGCTGGTGGCCCCAATCCGCCAGGACAACCAGGCCTGGTTTGACAAAAACCTGAGCATGCTCCAGCGCCAGGCCGTCTTGTGGAACCGGCAGGGGCGCAACGAGGGCTTGCTGCTGCGCGGCGAAGCACTCGAAGAAGCCGAGATGGAGGTTGGAGACCTGTCGCTGCCCCCCGACGAGCAGGACTTCCTGGACGCCTGCCGAACCCTGCGCGAACGTGAGCAGCGCGATAAACTCCAGAGACGATTCATGCTGGCGGGGTTTATCACCACGCTGGTTTTTCTCGTCCTGTCGATTATCGGGTTCATTTCCGCCAACCAACAGGCGCGGCAGGCCCTGCAAGCGCAAGACAGCGCCATCGCCGCCGCACAGGATGCGGGCAATCAAAAATCCACTGCTGTTTTCAACGCCGAGCGGGCCGCAACCGCCGAGGCCAGAGCCATCCAGAATGCGGAAAAAGCCAGCACAGCCGAAGCGCAGGCCATCGAGAATGCTAACGCCGCCAGCACGGCCCAGGCTGAGGCCGTTTTCAGCGCCAACCTGGCAGCCACCGCCCAGGCCAACGCCGAGAACGCGCTTGGGCGGGTTGAGTCCGTTGTCATCTATCGCGCCCAGGCCCTGGTTGCTTTTTCGATTGAAAAAACGCGCACAGACCTCCCCGGCGCTCTGTTGCTTTCGGTCGAGGCCTTCAAACTGCTGGATAACTTCCAAACCCGCAGCCGCCTGATGGATTTGGTGGGCGTCGAATCGACCCAACTTTCAGCAGACTTCACCGAAGAGACCGGCACCTACGCTGTAAAAATTAGCCCAAACGGCAGAACCCTGGCGACCGCCCATACCAACGGCGCCATCGGCATCTGGAACTTGACGACCCGTCAACTGGTCAGGCAGTTAAACACAGGAGATAAGGGTGTTTATGATGTAGCCTTCAGCCCTGATGGAAGAACCCTGGCCTCCGCCGATTTTGGAAACCAGGTAATCTTGTGGAATTTGCAAACCTTCGAACCAATTGGCGAACCGCTTTTGGAGCACGAAGACCTCGTCTATAGCGTAGCCTTCAGCCCCGATGGCGCAATCCTGGTTTCGGGCGGCGCAGACGGCAGGGTTATTTTCTGGGATGCCCAAACAGGTGGAAAAACAGGCGAACTGCCGCAACAAACCGACAAAATATTTTCTGTTGTTTTCAGCGTAGACGGGAAATTGCTCGCCCTGGCTGAACGCAGCGGGAATATCACCATTTGGGATGTTTCGAGCCAACAAAAGGTCGGCCCCACACTGTCTGATAACAGGCTGGTCAACTCGCTTGCTTTTAGCCCCGACGGCAAAACGCTGGCATCCGGTCATGAAAATGCCAGCATCGTGTTATGGGATGTCGATTTGTTCCGCAAAATGGGAACATCTTTAAGAACGCAAAACCAGCGAGTCACCAGCGTCGTCTTTAATTTCGACGGGAAAATCCTCGCATCGGCCAGCCAGGACAATACAATTGTGGTGTGGGATGTGGCGTCCGGCCTGCCGTTGGATATGTTGAATTCAGGTATGCCTAACAACAGCGTCGCATTCAGCCCGGATGGGAATATCCTGGCTTCGGGCGGCAATTCTGCGGATGGCGTTTCGAGAATCCTGCTGTGGGATTTGAACCCGCAAAACTGGATTGCGAAAGCATGTGAACAGGCAGGCCGCAACCTGACCAGGGCCGAGTGGGAACAATACTTCCCCGGAGAGCCTTACCGCCAGACCTGCCCCCAGTGGCCGGACGGTTAAGAAACCCAAAGACAAGCGTTTACCTGAGTTTTTCCAATTCTGCCGCCAGCATGGCCCGCGCCCAGGTTTCCTGGTCAGGGGTTTCATACTGGCGGTAGGTGCATTCTATGACCATGATGAGGTACAGGTAGGTGTTATAGAGCGCTTTGCGGGTGGCGGCTCCCGGCGCGGCGAGCAGGTCTTCGCCGTAGCCAGCCCTGAAATGCGGATTATCGCCAAAGGCGCCAAATCCGACTTCCATCAGGGAGTCGCCCCACAAGGCGCGCTCGAAGTCGATGATGCCGGTAATCTGCCGGGTGGCGGGGTCGATGAAGATGTTGCCAGCCCACAAATCCCAGTGAACCAGGCTCGGGGTGGTGACGCTCCGCAGACAATCGGATTTCGAGCGCGCAAAGGCCAATAGTTCGGAATAGGCCAGGGGCAGGACAACGCCCGCATCCTGCCCATCCTGCAAAACGCCCTGGAGCATGTGGTCGAAGCACTCGGGCCAGGTTGAAAAACGTTCTTCCCCGGCGAAATAGCCAAAACGCTCGCCGCGAATCTGGTTCATCTGGCGCAAGTAGCGGCCCGATTCGCGCTCGATGGCCTGCTGGTCGCTTTCGGGCAGGTCTGCGCGCAGCGTCCAGAACGAGACGCCGGGGATGAAGTCCATGATGAAGTAGTCGGCGGGCAGGATGGCGCGGCTGGTGTCGTGGACGTAGACCTGCGGGACGGGCATTTCGGTTTGCTGGCGGACAAGGCGCAGCGCGCCGACTTCGGCCTGCATGATGTCGCGCTCATAGCGCAGGACGCGAATTTCACCGAGCGGGGCGACTTTCAAGACGCGGGTTGTGCCATCTGCGAGGTCGAGACGATAGGCAGCGTTGAAGTAGCCGTCGGCCAGTTCGCTGAAGGCGACAAGGGGCTGGTTAAGCTGGCTCTGGGCAATGGCCCGGGCCTGTTCGAGGCTGACAGGGGTTTTGGAGAGGCTTTTCATGCTGCGAGTTTACCGCAAACAGGGATAAAATCAGGTTGCAAATTTGGATTCAGGGAGACAATTATGGACATGAAGAACATCCCCTTTGGAATCACCGACTGGGCGCAGGTCGAACCCACCGAATACAGCGGCGAGAGCGGTATGGCAACCTGGCGCACGCGGCATTTCGACAACCTGCGGGTACGCATGGTGGAATATAGTCCTGGCTACCTGGCCGACCATTGGTGCACCAAAGGCCACATCCTGCTCTGCCTGGAAGGGGAACTGCACACCGAACTGTCCGATGGCCGCCAATTTGTGCTCAGGCCGGGGGTCAGTTACCAGGTGGCCGACAACGCCGAGCCGCATCGGTCGTATACAACAACAGGCGTGAAGTTGTTTATTGTGGATTAGGGATGAAATCGAAGTGTTCGCTGGTGAAAAACAACGTAAAATCGGCATATGCCATCAAAATTCGACCCGCAAAAGCATCACCGAAAATCCATTCGCCTGAAGGGGTACGATTATTCGCAAGCCGGTGCTTATTTTGTAACGCTCGTGGCGCAAGGGCGCGAACCGTTTTTCGGGAAAGTTGTGGATGGCGAGATGGTTTTAAACGAGGCAGGCAAAATGGTAAAGGTCATTTGGGAAGCAATGCCTGAACGTTTCCCAAATATTGAGTTGGGTGCATTTGTCGTGATGCCCAATCATTTCCATGCCGTTGTAATTATCCATACCCTCGTAGGGGCGGGGCTTGTCCCCGCCCCTGGTTTCGACGAAACCGGGGCGACCACAAGGGTCGCCCCAACAAATCCATCAACGTTGGGGCACATTATTGGGGCATTTAAATCCATAACAACCCACGAATATATTACCGGCGTGGACGAAAAAGGTTGGGCGCGTTTCGATAAACGGCTGTGGCAGCGCAACTATTACGAGCGCATCATCCGCAATGAACGCGAAATGGGTTCGGTTTGGCGATACATTGAAGCCAACCCAACCATGTGGGATGCCGACAAAGAAAACCTCTTGCCGGGATAAGAAAACAGGCTGGTGAACTCGCCAGCCCGTTTTTGAGATAATAACTCGTCTTATAAAAGCCGTGCCCCGTCAGACGCCCTGCAAATGTAAATCTCCGGCCTCAGGCCGGTTTTTTGTTCATATTGCCTGGCCAGTTCAGCGGCAAAACCCTGCGCAGCGGCTTTCTCGACCAGGTTAACGGTGCAGCCGCCAAACCCGGCCCCTGTCAGGCGCGCGCCAAAGCAACCGGGCAGGCCCTGGGCAATCTCAACCATCGTGTTCAGTTCGGGAATGGAAACTTCGTACAGGTCGCGCAGGCTGGCGTGGCA